>CANKQY010000024.1 GCA_947485745.1 Bacteroidota bacterium | reverse complement strand
GGGTTGAAGGGAATATGCTTGCCACATCAACTGTTTCTTTCCTGCACCGCAAAATTTAAATGCACCTACTTTGATAAGAATTTTTATTTGCAGCACACTAATGGGCACTCGGTCCATAAAGTTGATGAGGTCTTGGAAAGGACCATTTAACGAACGTTCAACTAGAATGGCTTCAATAGATTTAAGCTCCAAGCTTTCAATGTGTGTAAAGCCTAAATACACATCCTCACCTTTGATATTGGTGAATTGATCCGATTCATTTACGCAAGGAAGATGCACTTTTGCGCCTGTTTTTTTGAGCTCGGTAACGTAAACCCAAGTTCTATAAAAGCCACCAAAATTATTAATCACACCCACCATAAATTCCATGGGGTAATAGGTTTTGAGGAATAAGCTCTGAAAGCTTTCCACAGCAAATGAAGCAGAGTGTGCTTTGCTAAAAGAGTAGCCCGCAAAGCTTTCTATTTGTCGCCATACTTCTTTGCTGAGCTCATCAGGATAACCTTTCTCTTTGCAATTAGCGAAGAACTTATCAATGATTTTTTGGAACTCTGCTTTGGACCTAAATTTACCACTCATGGCTCTGCGCAACACATCGGCATCAGCTAAATCTAAGCCTGCAAAATGGTGACAAACTTTCAGTACATCTTCTTGAAACACCATTACACCATAAGTTTCTTCTAGCTGTTCTTGCATTACTGGGTGTAAATAATTGATGCTTTTGGGATCATGAAAACGTTGGATATAAGCCTTCATCATCCCCGATTTTGCTACACCAGGCCTGATAATAGAACTGGCTGCAACTAGGTGTATGTAGGTGTCGCATTTGAGTTTTTTCAATAGCCCACGCATACCAGGACTTTCAATATAAAAACAGCCAATGCTATTTGCCTCTTTGAGTTGTTTTTTGATGAGGGGGTCGTTTTTGAATTTTTGGACTTCATGCACATCTACTTTTATCTGTTTGTTTTGCCAAACAAGTTCGGCGGCATCTTTGATATGGCCAATTCCGCGTTGCGACAAAATGTCAAATTTCTCAAAGCCAATATCCTCCGACATATACATATCCCATTGCACGGTTGGCAATCCAACGGGAGGTAAATCTAAGGCGGAGTATTGAAAAATAGGTTCTTCGGAAATGAGCACACCACCTGCATGAATGGAACGATGATTTGGGAAATCTTGCAGTTGTAAACCCATATCGAGTATCCTCGCAATAACAGGCGATTTGCGATCGGCCTTATGCGGATAATCGGCTAGGATATCAATTTCACTTTTAGGCAAACCATACACCTTACCTAACTCTCTGTAGATGGAACTACTTCTAAAAGTAGACATTGTGCCCAATAAAGCGGTGTGATCTCTACCATAGCGTTTGAATATATAATCATGTACTTGCGGGCGTTCTTTCCAGCTGTAATCAATATCAAAATCGGGAGGAGAGGTTCGTTTGGGGTTTAAAAAGCGTTCAAAATACAGGTTTAATTCTATGGGGTCAACATCTGTAATTCGTAAGCAGTAGGCTACTACGCTGTTGGCGCCACTCCCCCGCCCTACGTGGTAAAATCCTTTCGACATAGAGTAACGAATGATATCCCAAGTGATTAAAAAATAGGCTGAAAAACCTAATTTATCTATGATGTCTAATTCCTTTTGCACTCGTTGCTTGGCAACAGTATTGTTTGATCCATAGCGGTACTCTAAGCCGTCATAAGCAAGGGTTTGCAGTAACTGCTTGTCGTCGTACACCGAAGAAGAATAGACCTTTTTATTTTTGTGTGTTTTAAAATCAAAGCTTACGCTGCAGCGATCCATGAAAGCAATGGTATTATTGAGCACATAATGATGGTACCTGCATGCATGAATGATATCGGGCTCCGACATGAAGTACTCATCTGGTGCAGCAACGGCGTTTGGTTCGAGCCTACTTAATAACACATTATTATCTATGGCTCTCAGGTGCATGTGAAGTGGGTAGCTAGCGGCATTTCTAAAGGTGACAGGTTGTTGTAGAATGAGTTTATTTTTAATCTTGCTCACGTCTATGCGCAGGAGTTTATTGAACTCAGAGAGGCGAATACTAATGAGTTCATGGTCTGCAAGCATGCTTGGGTAATTGTAGATTGGGTAAATTATATAGCTATTTTGCAAATGTTTGAGTCTATCGGCGTAGGCTCGGCCATATAAATTGTAATCAGATAACAAGCGATTGATTTCTTGTATGCCAGCAGTGTTTTTGGCAACAGCAGTAAACAGCAAATGATTCCCCTCGCGAAATTCAATGCCAGCAATCGGTTTGATCCCATGTTGTTCGCAGCATTTCACAAACTCAAAAATGCCCGTTGAGCAATTGATATCGGTGATACCTATTGTTTGCAAACCAAGCTGCTTAGCTTGTAGCACAAGCTCCTCTACCGACAAGGTGCCGTAGCGTAAACTATAGTATGTGTGTATATTCCAGAGCATATTTGTTAATTAGTCGATAGACCATAGTCGATGATGAGTGTTGATAGCAATGTTCGATAATCCATGAACTGTAGTTGAAGGATAGTTTTTTTGTTAGTTCTCATTATGGAGCTTTACCCTTGCCAATTGCTTTCTTCCCATACCAATGTTTAATTTGATCTAAAGCTTGATAGAGTTTGATCATTTCTTCGCTGTCTTCAAAAAGATCTATTTGTTGTGCGCCATAAACGAGGTTACTTACCTTTACGCCAATGAGCCTAATGAGTAGTCTTCTATCATACACTTTATCAAGCAATTCTTTTGCCTTGGCCAGTATTACATGGTCGTAAGAAGTATAGGCCAGCCTGGCTTGCATGGTATGTGTTTGAAAATCTGAGTAGCGAATTTTAATAGTAACAGTAGCGCAAAGTCTATTTTGTTTGCGCATATCAAAGCACACATCTTGCACCATTTTAGAGAGCGTTTGATGTAAAAATTTCATGTCGGTGGTATCTGTTTCAAAGGTTCGTTCTGAACCAATAGACTTTTGCTCATGGTAAGGCTGCACCGGACGATTGTCTATACCATTGGCTTTCTCCCAAATTACTTTACCATTTTCGCCCATTACCCTGCCTAGTAATTCAATAGGCATATTGGCTAAGGTTTCGATGTATACAATACCCATATCGCGCAGGGTATGGTATGATTTATCGCCAATACCAGGAATTTTTTTAATAGACAATGGATATAAAAAAGGCTTTACCGCTAGTTGTTGCACTTCTTTTTCTCCATTAGGTTTTGCTTCGCCTGTGGCTATTTTAGAAACGGTTTTATTCACAGATAAACCAAAAGAAATGGGTAAGCCAGATTCTTTGATAATACGCTGCCTCAATTCATGCATCCATTTTTGAGTACCAAAAAAGCGATCCATGCCTGTTACATCTAAATAATGCTCATCAATGGAAGCCTTCTCAACTAATGGCGCAGCTTCTTCAATGATTTCTGTTACTAAATGAGATAGTCTACTGTATTTGTCCATATCGCCTCTAATCCAGATGGCTTGTGGGCATAAGCGGCGAGCTAACTTACCTGGCATGGCAGCGTGCACACCAAATTTACGCGCTTCATAGCTGCAACTAGCTACTACACCTCTATCAGAGAAGCCGCCAATAATAATAGGCTTTCCGTTAAGCGCAGAATTATCTAGGCGTTCAGCTGATACAAAGAAAGTATCGAGATCCATGTGGGCGATTATACGAGACATTTAGTTAATATGGTTAACAATTATTTGTTAATAATATTAGCTATTAATTATAAAGAAACAAATATTTTTTTATACTATTCAGTAAATGAGATTATTAAAATGTATGGCAAAAAATGATATAAACAGTAGACCATTTTATTGACGTAAACAAAACGTCCTAAACCTTTTGAATACTAGAACTTACGGTTTATTTCTAAAGAAAGTTTGATGAAATAGAATAGGTTTTATCCAATGAGCTTGAATTAATTGCTATTTCAAGTCGTGGGACCTGGAACCTATTTAATTTTGCCTGGGTATAAGGCGAATCTATTTACTTCTGAATTATTTATTTAGATAATTTATTACGCTATTATTCAGATATTTAACTATTTTATGTTAATATAATTAACATAAACTTGACAACTAAAATAGCATTCCATATCTTGCGCAAGTATCCTAAGCAAGCAAATTATGTATTTATCAACCAACATTAAATTTCTACGGAAACGGAAAAACTTTAGTCAGGAGGAAATGGCTTTGGCCCTTGAATCCAAGCGCTCGGTTTTGAATAGTTATGAAAACAATATTGCTTCACCTCCTATTGATATGGCTGTGCGCATTTCTGATTATTTTAGGATCAGCCTAGATACTTTACTTAGAATTGACCTAACAAGGTTGCCAGAATCTAAGGTAGGTGAATTAGAGCGCGGCCTAGAAGATTATATTAAAGGTAAATATTTGAGAATAATAGCCACCACCACCAATTCAGATAATATAGACAATATTGAGTTAGTATCCGAAAAAGCGCGGGCTGGGTATACTGCTGGCTATACAGATATTCAGTTTATATCTGAATTGCCTCAATTTAGCTTGCCATTTTTAGATAAGCGTAAAAAATACAGGAGCTTTCAAATAAGTGGAGATTCCATGCTACCTATTCAAGATAAAACCTATGTAACTTGTGAATATGTAGAAGATTGGAGCAGCTTAAAAGATGGGCTTTGCTATGTTATATTAACCAAAGAAGATGGAATAGTTTTTAAAAGAGTTTACAATGAAATTGCTAAAAGCAAAAAATTGGCCTTGATATCCAATAACCCAATTTATAAACCCTATGATGTAAACATTGAGGATGTTTTAGAGATTTGGAGATATGTAATGGACCACAGCAAGACATTAGATTGATGATTACAATCTGATTGATTACATGAAAAGGCAGCTTTAGGGCTGCTTTTTTGTTTTAGAAAATAGGTAAATTATTGTTTAAGCAATCTTGTTATTTGTACCTGATCATCGCAATAGGTGTGAAGAAAATAAACTCCTTCTTCCATTGCATTAATGTCAAATTGAACTTGATGCTTGTTCATTGAAAAATTAAGATCAATAGGGATTACACGACCTAAATTATCAAACATTTTTGATGCTGTAATGACTCTGTCGCAATGAACCTGAACCACTGAATTAGCTGGGTTCGGATACACTTGAACACGAATTGCGTTTACCTCATTTTTGATGCCAGCAGGTATAACTCTTGTGGTTAATCTTTTCCAGTTATAGGATGCATATACTGGATAATGATCAGAAGTATTGTTGCTAAATCCGCTGCAATAATTAGCTGCATCATCAAACACTTTTGCAGATCCTTTATAATAAAATGAATCTAAGGTTTTACTAATTAATTGATGGTCTATCATGTTTATGCTAAAAGCATAAGACGACTTTCCTGCATCAGTTAACTCTTTGCTGGGGAAAGTATATTTAGCATTTAAAAAGTTCTTAAATGGTGTTTCTAAAGAATTGTAAATAGATTGATCCAAATCGTCGTTCCAATCTCCTAAAACCATGTATTTTTTACCTGCCAAAGTAGATTCTAAATAACTCTTTAATGCCGCACTAGCCGACACTCTCCTATCATATGAGCTTTGATCTGCGTAAGCCTTCATATGCAAAATTAAAAAGTATACAGTATCCGTTTTTGTGCCACCTAAGGTTTGCAAACAAACTTGTAAAGGAGGTCTGGAAGCAAATGCAAAATTATCTGAGGAGTTAAGCGGTATATCAAATGTTTGAGCTGGAATTACAGTGAACATGCTTTTCTTCCAATATATACCCATTTTTTGGGTTTGTGAAAAGCCTGAGATATATGTGTCGTATTTTGAGCCAAGCGCAATAGATAAGGTATTGTAGGTTGAAGCATTACTAATTTCTTCTAAGCCAAAAACATCCATATCTGTTTTTTCTAGCATGGCTTTTACATTCGCATATTGAGTTGCCTCATCAGTTGGACCATTGCTCGCATCACCAAACCATTCAATATTCCAATTGGCCACATCTAATAAAGTATCGTTACCTAACTTAGGAAAGTTTTGCGAATAAACACTGATAGAAAAAGCAAAAAGGATTATGAAACTTGTTATGGCTTTAAGCATTTTGAGGTTGTTTTTTATTTAGAAGCCAAAGATAAGCGCTAAATCCAAAACCCAACGTTAAGATTGTTTGAAACCCATGAATAATTATTGCCAAGGCATTACCAGTTGCAAGGTTAACTCCCATAAATAGTAATGCCTGACTCACTACAAAATGATATGCCCCAGCAGAGCCTGCCTGAATTGGCAGTGTACGGGCTACTACACCCAATACCATTAGAAAAAAAGCATCTTTTGCACTTAAACTCGAAGATTCCTTAAACATGAAAAACCACAGATAGGTCATCAAATAAAAGCCAAACCAAATCATTACCGTATAGGTGAAAAACATCCATTTATTCTCCATTTTTAGCAATGTTTGGGTAGATTTGATCAATTGAACCACCCATTGAACGGCACTGTTACTTTTATTTTTTAATTGATTGTATAGTAAGTAAGCTCCCAGCACTAAGCATATAAGTATTACTAATCTTACAGGGGTTAATAAAACTACACCTTTGGTGAAGCCGCTTAATAGTGAGCTTTCACTTAAAAACTCTAAAGAAAAGGCGACTAAAATTATTATCACTAAACAAAGCATATCAGCTAACCTTTCGAACAATATGGTTGAAAGACTTTTATTCATTTCATAATTCAATGATTGCTTTAGAATTAATGCCCTGCATACCTCTCCTAGTCTTGGTATGGCAAAATTGACTAAATATCCTGTTGCCAGGGATGCAAATAAATAATTAGTTGGAGCCTTGATTTTTATGGTTTCAAATAGCAATTGCCAACGTTTTACTCTTATGTAATAAACTAAAATGGAGGTAATTAAAACTGGTATTATTACAAGGTTGTTGCCAGATTTAATAATACTCAGCACTTCGGTGAAATCAACTTGCTTGAAACTCAAATACAATAAAACACAACCAAACAAGGCAAATACCCCAGATTGTATATAGATTAGTCTTTTTGATACCATTATTTGATTCGGTATAAATTTAATTGGTTGCCGTTTGCAAATACTAACCAATTATCCGCTTCATTGAACAAATTTCCAATAGCAAACGGACTCTCTACTTTCATTGGAAATGGCTTGTAAGCTTCACCTTTCGAATTTTCTATATTTAGTGTTTTGGCCAATGAATCCTGGTAAATTAACTTATACCCATTTCCAATAAAAGCCCATTGTATTTGAGCACCTGGGTTATAGGTTGCTTTCTTTTCTAACAGTGAATTAGCATTTTGATCTATAAGTGCGATGTTATTATTTCCAAAAAGTAGGTAGCTTGTTTGGCTCACTTCATTTTTTGAAATATTAAATGACCTAAACTGCTTTGCTGGAATTATATTAATTATTGCTGTTTTGGTGGTATAATAATTGATTCTAATAATTTGGTTAGTATCCAAGGCAGTTATATTTATTTGTCCGGTATCAATTGATTCGATTTTAACATCTAGAAAAGTAAAATTACTATCTATTTTTATTTGATCAAATGGCTTGGCTGCTGAATTTAGAAATTGAATTTTACCCCTTTCGTTTAAGCCATAATATACCTGTTGACCTCCAAACTTAAATATTCCAATGGTTGATTTTAAATTTGGCCAAATGTCTTTTGGATTCCAGCTTGGGATTAATCGGCCTTGTTGATTAAACGCAGAGATTTTAAAGTAATTTCCAGTTGCAAATATTTGGTAATTCCTATCATTATTTGGGTCAAACACACTAATTGGAAATGTTGTTCCTGTTGGAATCCAAACTGGCCACCCAGACAGGTTTTTGCCTAAATCGTCAATAACATAAATGTAATGAGCTGTATTAAAAACCCATTGTCGCTTTCCGTTGTTAAAAATATTAATTTCTTCAAACTTTGAAATTATCTTATCATCTATTTTTTGCTTCCATAAAACTTTCCCTTCACGGTCAATCATATACAATTGCATTTTGGCATCCTGAGCCATGATAACTTGAGAACCAATGCTGTAATTATATAAGACTTGCGGTTGCGCCACTAAGTCAGAATCTAAAGGTATGCTCCAAATCTTTTCAGTTTTTTCGGCTTTTGTGATATTGAAATGAGTATATATTTGAGTTGCAAATATTTTATCATTGCTACCTGCAAATTGAATTCCCATGTAGTGAGCTCGTTTAATGGTGCCCATATTTTGGTTAATAATACTAAACCAATTGTTGTTTAAAAAATTGATAGCATACTTGGGTGCATGTTCATTTAAAATCAAAATTTCAAGATTACTATTTGGCGAAAGCTTATTGCTAAAGTTTTTGTAAAAATCTTGTTTCACCAGCAGTTTTTCTGAGCGCCATTTTTCTTTTAAAACCTTAAGGATAATTGGATTATTTGCAAAGAAATAATATCCATTATTCTTAACGTAATAATGTGCCTCCATGCCTTCAAATAAATCGGTAAAATAAAATTTAAAGGCATCTCCGAAATAGGCTTTTGAAATGTCTTGATTTGCAGAATCAATTTTAATTGCAGTTGTATCTGAAGCGTATTTTCTTTGAACAGACCTTTCCATTTCTGATAAAAGAGTTGCCATGCCAGATTCATCAACAATCTCAACAGCTGTAATGTAGCAGCTATCCTTCCATAATCCCGGCTCGTCAATTGAAAATAAAGCAGCATGATTCCCAATTTTACTAGCAAATTTATTTGTAAATGAATATTGCAATTGCTTTTCAACGCTATCCAAATATGCTTTATATGGCAAAAACAATTTTCTACTTAATAAATACTCATTCACATTTTTGTAAAAGGAATTGTAACCATTGTATCCAAAGGTATATGCGAAATTGATATTATCTGGCAGAAGATCCCTTAAATTATTTTGAATAGGTGCTTGTGCATTTAACAAATCTAGGTATTGAAAATTGGCTTCATGAGTTTGTGCCGCACCTTTGAGGAATAGCTCTTCATCGTCTGCTTCTACGTTATAGATTACCTTTTCGCCAAAATTACCTAACATTGAAAAGGCATTTTGATAGCTATCATTGCAATAGCTTTGCATGAAAGCAGGTAAATTATTAAAGTTAAAATATAGGTTCAAGCCGTTGCCACTATTTTTAACAAATGATAATTTATTTTCATTAATAGGCTCGTTGATTTGTTTACCAATTTTAATTAAAGCCATTTCAACCAGTGATCCGTTTGGAGAAAAAAGCATTAATTTACTTTTAAATGCTATGGTAAAATGAGTACCATCTTTAAAATCAGTAAAATCAAATACTTCATCATTAAAAAATCTCCGTTTCGACATTTTATATTGGTTGGGGAAATGGAGTTGAAAAAAATCAAGTGCATTCTTAACATCAACTTCTTTTTGGGTTTGAACCGCCATAAAAAAACCTAGCATTTTATTGTCGAAACAATGAAAAGAATAGGTAGCTTGACCTTTTCTAAACCATTCTGATAAAGTCTCATTTTGATTAATTAAGCTATCATACTTTGAAATTTGCCTATAAAAACTTGCCACCTTTTCGTTTCCTAGTAGCCTTTCCATAAAGGTTAGGGCAAAAAGACTTTTTAAATCCTGACCGGTACTATTTGACTCAATTATTATTGCAGCATTTTCTGGAACAATTTGAATTGGCTTGATATTTTTGTCTTCAATTTGGGCGAAATAAACATAAATACCTAATGCAATAGCTATAGAAACAACCACACTTAATATGCTCAATAACTGCTTATTCATAATTAATTTCAAAAATAATTTGTCAAAGTGAATTGTTCGAGTTAAATTGTTCACAAGTTCACATACAATATTTATGAAACATACACATAGAATTTATACCCGTTTAGGCTTTTTATTTGCAGCATTAGGGGTAATTTTGGGTGCATTTGGCTCACATACCCTTGCAGAATTTATAGGTGAAGCAGAATTAAACACATTTGATATCGGAGTTCGCTACCAAATGATCCATGCCATTGCCATCATTGTGCTTTCATTAAATCATCGAAAATTTGATGAAAAAAAATTGCAACTAGCGTTAGGGTTATTTTTTTTAGGAATAATTATTTTCTCGGGAAGTTTATATTTATTAGCTACTAGGTCAATTTGGGGCGATGATTCTTATAAAATAATAGGAGCAATAACCCCTTTAGGAGGAATTGCATTTATAAGTGCCTGGTTAATCTTATTCTTTAAGGGATTTTTACCCGATGTAAAAGTAGAATTGCCTAGCTCCGAAAACAAGAGTGAGCAAACCAGAAGCAGAAGAAGGCATAGGAGTAGCCAGCCAGAAAAATCTACAGAATAATTTTTTATTCAACAATTGATTTGGCCTATTCTCATTTCAAAAAACAGCATAGAAATCTGATTATTTGACGATTATAATTTTATTGAATTAGTTTTATTTCAATAAAGTTGGTTTGAACCAAAAAGTGTTTTACACAATACTGTTTAAATGCTTTCAAATGTGGATTGAATATGTATTTTCGCAACAAAATTTTATAAAAAGATGAATATTCATGAATACCAAGCCAAGGAAATTTTAAAATCATTTGGAGTTGCAGTTCAGGAAGGCATAGTTGCCGCGACTGCTGATGAGGCCTATGCTGCTGCGTTAAAGTTAAAGGAGCAATATGGCAGTGATTTTGTTGTTTTAAAGGCGCAAATCCATGCTGGGGGAAGAGGAAAAGGAAGTATTATTGGTAAAGAACAACGTGGAGTTGCCGTTGCTAAGAATGCTGATAAAGCAAAAGAAATTGCAGGAAACCTTTTAGGAGGAACTTTGGTAACCATTCAAACCGGGCCAAAAGGCAAGTTAGTAAGTAAGGTACTGGTTGCTCAGGATGTTTATTATCCGGGTGCATTTGAAACCAAAGAATACTACATGAGCGTAATGCTTGACAGAGGCCAGAGCAAAAATATTATAGTTTATTCAACTGAGGGTGGAATGGATATTGAGCATGTTGCCGAGCACACGCCTCATTTGATTCACAAAGAAACGGTTGATCCTAAAGTTGGATTGCAAGGTTTTCAAGCGCGTAAAATCGCTTTTAACTTGGGTTGTGAAGGTGAATCATTAAAGCAAATGGTCAAATTTGTTACTGCTTTGTACAAAGCATACGACAAATCTGATTCGGCCATGTTTGAAATCAATCCTGTTTTGCGCACATCAGATAACAAAATTATTGCTGTTGATGGAAAAGTAAACATAGATGACAACGCACTTTACCGTCACCCAGATTACGCTGCTATGCGTGATGTAACAGAAGAAGATCCAGCAGAAGTTGAAGCAGCAGAGTTCAATCTAAACTTTGTAAAGTTGGATGGCAATGTTGGCTGCATGGTAAATGGCGCTGGTTTGGCAATGGCTACCATGGATATCATTAAGTTATCGGGAGGAGATCCTGCTAATTTCTTGGACGTGGGTGGTTCTGCAAATGCTAAAACTGTTGAAGCTGGATTCCGTATAATTTTAAAAGATCCAAATGTAAAAGCAATTTTGATCAATATCTTTGGTGGAATTGTACGTTGCGATAGAGTTGCACAAGGAGTTGTGGATGCTTATAAGAGTATTGGTAATATTCCAGTTCCAATTATTGTTCGTTTGCAAGGAACAAATGCAGAAGAAGGTAAAAAGTTGATTGATGAATCTGGATTAAAGGTTTATTCAGCAATTGTATTGAAAGAAGCCGCAGATTTGGTACAAAAAGCGGTAGCAGGAAATTTATAATAAAACAATTAGCTTTGGGCACAGCTTATTGAGTTTTAAATTCAATAATCTGTGCCCTTTGCTTTTTTAAAATATGTTACTAACACTCCATCCTAAGAATCCCAATCCTCGAGATCTAAAAAAGGTTTTAGATATTTTGAACCAAGATGGAGTGATTATTATTCCCACAGATACCATTTATGCAATGGCCTGTAGAATGGATTCAAGAAAGGGAATAGAGCGCATGGGTAAAATTATGGGTAAGAAGCAAGAGAAAGTTAACTACTCCTTACTCTGCGCAGATTTGGCCAATATTTCGGATGTAACTGCTGCAATTGATAAAAACATTTTTAGGTTATTGAAAAACAATTTGCCTGGGGCTTTTACTTTTATTTTAAAGGCCAATAATCAGGTGAGCAAAATGTTTGCAGGTAATAAGAAAACGATTGGAATTAGGGTTCCGGATAACGCCATTGCACAAACCATTATCAATGAACTTGGAATTCCTTTGGCAGTTAGTACCATCCACCATGAGGATGAGATTATAGAATACATGACCAACCCAGAGGAAATTCATGAAAAATTTGAACACCAAGTAGACTTGGTTATCGACGGAGGTTTTGGAGGAATTATTCCCTCCACAATTATTGATTGTTGCGATGAAGAACCAACTATTATAAGAGAAGGAAAAGGAAATCTAGCTAACTAGATTGGTATTACTTTTTACCTTTTGATCCAATCAAAACGCCTAATTTCAAACCAGTTTGAATGCAAAAAGCAGTTGACCCAGTATTTGTAGTCAATGCCACAAATCCAAAACCTCCAATATCTGTTATATTAAGCTGATTTGTGTTTGATATTGAACTATTTGTGGTACTTGTTACCTTTTTAGTTCCTATTCCGGGCCCTACGAAGAAATCAACACAGAAAATATCTGAATATACCCACTGTTTACCAAAGTTAATAAAAAAGGCACCTCCTCTTACATCAATGATTCCTGCAGTTGAAGTGCTGCCAGAACTTCCAAAATAATAATTATTTACACCTGTATTTTGGTGGTAAAGAAGCATTATTTCTGGACGGATATACCCTCCCTTTAAAATATGGGAATACCTCATTCCTTTTACATAATAATCTGGTTGATTTATAAATTTAATACCCAGTCTTAAAAAACCACCATTTGATTCAGTAAATGAATACGCCTCGCTAGTATAGGAGCCTACACCAATTACCCCAACACCAATCTCCGCGCTCATACCGGGTTTTATTGAATATTCAAAAGAACCTGACAATACTTTACGAATTGGACTAAACATGTCTATTTTGAATGCCATTTTTCTTTGGGTAGCATAGTTTTCGGTATTTGAAAATTCATCTTCTGCAAATTTTAAAACTGTTCCATTGGCCAAAACTACTCTACGAATTCTATCTTTTTTTTCTACCATTACCGGCATGGCTTCATCAACTGGCCAAGTTCGGTAGCGTATTTCATCAACGCCTATTTCAATAACCTTTATTATAAGCGTATCTGGCTTGCCTCTCAAAACCATTTTATCTTGCGCCTTGGTTAGGGAGATGTTGAAGGTGATAAATAATAGTAACAGTGCAATATTTTTCATGATTTGTTTCTTTAATATTTCGGAAAATGAACCGATTTATTTCTTAGAATTATTACCGAATAATATTCCTAATTTCAATCCTGCCTGTGCGGCAAAATTTACTCCTCCATCATAATCAACAATCAATCCTCTCCCATTAATACTCTCAGAATAGTTGTTGTAAGATCCATAATAATAACTAGTAGTAACAACTGGAGCTGACTGAGTTTCACTAACTGTGGTTACTCCGCCTCCACCTATGCCTAAACCTACAAATGCATCTACCAAGAAAATATCTGAAAATACCCATTGCTTGCCAAAGTTCAACATAAAGGCAGCGGCAGAATACCTATTTGTTTTGTCTATGGTATAATAAGTATTTGTTCCGCTACCCCAATTATTATTAATTACAACACTACTTGTTTTTTCATTATAAAAGCTTGCCACAATTTCAGGTCTAAAATATGTTCCCTTCATTACATGCATGTAACGCATACCTTTGGTGTAATAATCTGGGGTGTTGATGAATTTGTAACCACCTCTAAAAAAAGCTCCATTTCTATCGGGTTGTTCACCTGAGGCTCCATTGTTTACACCAATAATGCCAACACCTGCTTCCCAGCTAGAGCCAGGCTTAATGCTTTGTTCATATGAAAAAGAAACTGCACCACTTAAAATAGAAAATAAGTCCATTTTAACGGCTTTTTTATTTTGGTCAACATAATTTTCTGCATCCACAAAATCTGATTCATCAAAACGCATTGATGTGCCGTTTGATAAGAAGATTTTTATGATGCGGTCTTTAGGCTGAACCATAATTGGCATATCATCATCAACAGGCCAAAGCTTGTACTTTACTTCATCGGTTCCTATTTCTAGGATCTTTACAATTAAAGTGTCGGGCTTATTGCGCAAAAGTATTTTGTCTTGGGCATTTGCAAATTTTGAAGCTGTGATTGAAATAACCACTAATAAAATAAGGGGCAATAATTTTTTCATAATTGTTTTTTTATAGGTTTATCATATTTAATAACAAATTTTTATTTTGTAGAAATATATTTATCTATTTCTATAGTACAAGAATAGGAATAGAAATTGTTTAAAAATAATTGATTCAAATAACTTACAAAATAATAATTGCGAAAATTGCAAATTCTACATTCAAAAATTGCAGAAACAATAAAATTAAAAAGTTAAGAGAAATCCTAATATTTGCATTAATGGAGAATCCAATATTAGTAGAAGTGCGCAGAGGCGGAATTCTAGAAAGCTTTCATAGAGGGGCAGTTTGTGTGGTGAACGCCTCGGGTGAAATTATTTTTGAATTGGGCAAATCAAATCAAATTTGTTATCCTAGATCTGCCATGAAATTTGTTCAAGTGCTGCCATTGATAGAGATGGGAGGAATTGAAAAGTTTGGCTTTACGCAAGAAGAAATTGCTATCATGTGTGGTTCACACAATGGAGAACCTGAGCATCTTAGGGTGGTTAGGAGCATATTAAAAAAGATTGATTCAGACGAAAGTTTTCTCGGGTGTGGTTCTCAATACCCAACAAATAAGAGAGACGCAGACGCTTTGGTTCGAACCGAAACAAAACCTACTGCCATACACAACAATTGCAGCGGGAAACATGCTGGCATGCTTGCGTTGTGTAAACTACTGGGGCACGACCTTGTTGGGTATTTAAACCCCAATCATCCTATTCAACAAATTATCCTCACTTACGTATCTGAGATGTACGAATACCCTGCATCAAAGATGGTATGTGCATTAGATGGTTGCAGCGCACCTGTTTATTCAATTCCAGTTTATCACCAAGCTTTGTGTTTTAAAAATTTGGTCGACCCAAAACAATTCTCCTTAAAAAGGCAGAAAGCATGCGGGATAGTTGTAGATGCAATTTCTAAATTCCCCTTTATGGTGGCAGGAAGTAAAAGGTATTGCACCGATTTGATGGAAATTTGTGCTCCTCAAATTATTGGAAAAACGGGTGCTGAAGGTATTTTTTGCATGAGTTTTACCGAACAAAAATTAGGTATTTGTATCAAAATAGATGACGGCAAAATGTTGCCACAATATAATGTAGCACAAGCATTAGTAGAAGCCAGTGGCTTGTTTTCTATTGAATATTTAAAATCTCTCCACTCCTATGCTAGCTCAGATTTGAAAAATTTCAACCAATTGATTACTGGAGAAATCACGGTAAAAAGTGAGCTTTTTGAGGCATTTACCTCAATTTTTAAAGGCTAAATTGCGTCAATTAATTTATAATATTATTTATTGGAAAACTTGTGGATAACAAAGGCTTAATATAGGCTCCTATTTATTAGGTAAATCGTGGCTCAAAGCCTATTTTAGCGCTTTAATTTATTTTAGTTAAGATGAACAACGAAGCAATGGAAAACAGAGAAAATTATTCGGCAGACAATATTCAGGTTTTAGAAGGATTGGAAGCTGTTCGTAAAAGACCAGCCATGTATATTGGTGATATAGGAGCGAGAGGTTTGCACCATTTGGTTTATGAGGTTGTAGATAATTCAATTGACGAGGCATTAGCTGGCTTTTGTAAGAACATAGTTGTAACTATCAACGTAGGCGATTCAATAACTGTGGTTGACGATGGTCGTGGAATTCCAACAGGAATGCATACCAAGGAAGGTCGTTCTGCCCTAGAAGTTGTTATGACGGTTCTCCATGCTGGAGGAAAGTTTGACAAGGATACTTATAAGGTTTCGGGTGGTTTGCATGGTGTTGGTGTGAGTTGCGTTAATGCACTTTCTACCTTGTTGAGGGCAACTGTTCATAGAGAAGGTAAAATTTTTCAACAAGATTACAATTGCGGTAAACCAGTATTTGATGTAAAGGTTGTTGGGGAGACTGATCATACTGGAACAACCATTTATTTTGAACCAGATAGCAGTATTTTTACTACCTTAGAATATAAATATGAAACAATAGCTGCGCGCATGCGTGAGCTATCTTATCTAAACCGTGGCATTAACATTACCCTCAAAGATGATCGTCCTGATGAAAATGGCAAATTGCGTGAGGAGATTTTCCACAGTGATGGTGGATTAAGAGAGTTTGTTACATACTTGGATGGAACAAGAGAAAAACTATTGCCTGAACCAATTTATTTTGAAGGCGAAAAGAATGGTGTTCCCGTTGAAGTAGCCATGACCTATAATAATGGTTATACCGAGAACCTTCATTCATATGTAAATAACATCAACACCATTGAAGGTGGAACCCACGTTGCTGGATTTAGGAGAGCCCTTACCCGCACTTTAAAAGCTTATGCAGATAAAGAGGGTTTGTTGAAAAACCTAAAATTAGAAATAGCAGGAGATGATTTTCGTGAGGGCTTAACAGGCGTAATTTCTGTGAAAGTACAAGAGCCTCAATTTGAAGGTCAAACCAAAACTAAATTAGGTAACAGCGATGTTACAGGAGCTGTAGATACCTGTGTGGGCGAAATGCTAAATAATTTCCTAGAAGAAAATCCTAGGGAGGCAAAGCTAATTGTACAAAAGGTTATCTTGGCCGCTACCGCAAGAGCCGCAGCTCGCAAAGCGCGTGAAATGGTACAACGTAAAGGAGCATTAACCGGAAGTGGATTACCAGGTAAATTGGCTGACTGTCAAGAAACCGACCCAGCTGTGTGCGAAATATATTTAGTAGAGGGAGATTCTGCTGGTGGAACTGCCAAGCAAGGTCGTAATCGCGCAAACCAAGCTATTCTTCCGCTTAGGGGTAAGATTTTAAATGTTGAAAAAGCCTTAGAGCACAAAATATACGAGAACGAGGAGATTAGGAATATGTTTACCGGCTTAGGTGTTACCATTGGAACACCAGAAGATGGAAAGGCATTGAACCTAACTAAACTTCGCTACCATAAAATTATTATTATGACAGATGCCGACGTAGATGGTAGCCATATCCGCACATTGATTCTGACCTTATTTTTCCGTTACATGAAGGAGCTAATTGAATATGGATATGTTTACATAGCTCAACCACCTTTGTATTTGGTTAAAAAGGGTAAAGAAGAAGAATATTGCTGGACAGAGCCACAACGTGATGAAGCAGTATTGCGTTTAGCTAAAGGAGGAAACCCAGACTCAGTAGGTATTCAACGTTATAAAGGTTTGGGAGAGATGAATGCTGAGCAATTATGGATGACTACCATGAACCCGGAAACACGCACACTGAAGCGTGTTGGATTAGATTCTGCTGCAGAAGCAGATCATGTGTTTAGCATGTTAATGGGCGATGAAGTACCACCTAGAAGAGAGTTTATTGAGTCGAATGCTAAATATGCCCGAATTGATGTTTAATATATAGGTTCAAAACGCCTGTGTACCCCCACAAACGATGGGGGAAGGAAATAACCGAAAGGTTGTTTATATATAGAAGTCCTGCAATGAAAATTGCGGGACTTTTTTTAGTTAAATGGAGAGTTTTTTTCTTTGGAAATAACTTTATAAACACGCTTATCAATGTAGTTTGGAAAAATTTTGTTGATCCAATACATCAGTTTTCCAGTTAGGGTTAGCACTTGGTATTTTTTTCGCTTAATCACCATTTCTACAATATGGTTTGCCACTACCTCCGGCTTCATCAATTTTGATTCATCTAAAGGAGAATCTTTTTGATGTAAGCCCTTATCATTTAATGCTACTGCTCTAATATTTGAAGCGGTGTATCCTGGAAAAATAGTTCCAATATGTAAACCTGTTTTGAGATTTTCTACCCTAAGAGATTCCATAAAACCCTGCAAGGCAAACTTGGAGGCGGAATAGCCCGTTCGGGCTGGAAGTCCGGTAAAACCGGCCCATGAGTTCACAGCTATGATACTACCTTTTGATTTTAACAATTCGGGTAAAGCATATTTTGTGCAATACACAGCCCCCCAAAAGTTGGTTTGCATGAGCTCCTCTACAACTTTTAGGTCGAGGTCTTTAAATAATGCCCTCATACTTATTCCAGCGTTATTTATTAATACATCAATTTGATGGTAATTAGCTATAGCTTGATTTATTAAGTTTTGGCAATCAGCTTCAATTCTTACATCACATACTACAATAACGGCATGCTGGTTTAGTTCTTTTAGATTATCAGCAATTTTTTGAAGTTTATCAAGATTTCTAGCGGCTAAAACTAAATTACAACCTAAGTTAGCAAAAGCATAAGCACAAGCTTCTCCTATGCCTGATGAAGCGCCTGTGATAATGACTGTTTTCCCTTCAAGCGACATTTATATCTTGGATAAACAATGGCACTAAGGCAAAATCATGTAACAAATAAATAAAAATTCTCAATTATTTTTCCAGACAATTGGTGTGCCAACAGATTTCGTTTCAGGGAAATCTATTTCCATGCCATCCAAGGTTTCTTCTATCGCATCCTCCAAATAAACTTGTGTAACCATTGCCTCGTTTTCCCAACAATCATCAATGGCTCCCTTATAGGCTAGCTCGCGCTTGCGATTAAATAAGAATACCTCAGGATTAACAGTTGCGCCAAATTTTTTGGCCACAGATTGATCTTCGTCTTTTAAATAAAGAAAATGCATTTCATCTAAGTCAAATTTTCGAGCAACCATTTGAATATGCGCAAAATCATCTAGATTAACTTGTGAAGCATCATTAGAATTGATCCCAACAATACCCATACTATCCTCCTCGTACTTCTCAAACAATTTTATCAATCGATGACTATATGCCTGAGAAATAGGCGAGCTATTGCAAGTAAATATTACTGCCAACGCGTATTTGTCTGCGTAATTAAAATTATTGTAGAATTTCCCGTCAAATCCTTTGAGGTTAAAATCAGGAAGTTTGTCGCCAATATTGAGCATAGCAGTATTGTATTTATTGTGCAAAATATGTATTTTGATTCAATTGCGCAAAATACTTACTTGCCAATTATTTATTCACCCATGAAATTTTTCGCAAATGCAAGTCAAAGAAGTAATTAATTTTTTGGATCAATTAGAATTTATAGCATTTCCGAAGCGACTTTATAAAGGCAATATTGATTATATTTCTCCATTAGATAAAGATATTGAGGCTGTTTTTGACCCAAAAATAAATAAAAATTTTTTGCAGGGGGCGGCAACGCGTTGGATAGTTATCAAAGACGAAAAAACTGTTGGGATTATTGCCGCCTTTTACAAATTAACTAACATTGAAAGGCAAGGAGGCATAGGCTTTTTTGATTGCATAAACAGCCAAGAGGTTGCGAATAAATTGTTTAATGTAGCAGCTGATTGGCTAAAAGAAAAAGGCTGTGAGTATATGGATGGTCCGATTAATTTTGGTGAAAGGGATAAATATTGGGGATTATTGGTGAGTGGTTTTAAAAACCCCTCCTACCAAGAAAATTTTAATTTCCCCTATTACCAAGAATTATTTGAAAATGCAGGATTCAAAAAAATCTTTGAGCAAACTACTTCAGAGGTAAATATGCAAGGAATTCAATTGGAAAGAGTGGCTAAGTTAGCTGAACGAGCATACAATAATCCAAGCTACAGATTTGAGCATTATAAAGCTAAAGAAATAAACAAGTATGCCGCAGATTTTATTGAGATATATAATAAGGCCTGGGCTCAGCGACCAGATTTTAATGCCATAACTTTGGATAGAATTGAAAGCACATTGGTTTCATTAAATCCAATAATGATTGAAGAAGCCATTTGCTTTGTATATGCAAATAATGAGCCTGCAGGATTTTTTGTGAATGTGATGGATGTTAACCAAATATTTAAGCACATGAATGGCAAAATGGGGATTTTTGAGAAAGTGAGATTTTTATACTACAAAAATTTTGGAAAAATTAACAGGTTGAGAGGCATTGTTTTTGGCGTAATTCCAGCATACCAAAACCATGGATTGGAAACAGGATTAATTATGAAAGTATTTGAATCTATAAGAACGCACCACCCTCAATATACAGCGGCAGAGCTTTCATGGATTGGCGATTTTAACCCTAAAATGCATAGGTTGTTTGAGGCTGTAGGAGCAAAACCTACTAAAATTCATTACACCTATCGATTTACTTTTTAATAGTATTAACTTTGATTTTTCACCACTGAATGAATTTTATTTATAAAATACTCCTAGCCTCAATAGTTACAATTAGCTCTAGCAGCGCGGAGGTATTGGCTCAAGATTCTTTTGGAATGAAAAAAATAGCCTCTTACAATGACCCAAACTTACCAAAGGTTGATGGTTCTGATATTTGGAATGATTTAACGGGGTATTATGATCCAATTAAAAATAGAGAATACATCATTTGTGGAGGTACAGATAGTATTTATGTATTTGATATCACAGACGCTGCCAATATGAAGCTCATAGTTAGACGGCATGGATCATCTTATTTTGCTAGAAATAGGGATTATGAAACCTATCAACATTATGTTTATTGTGTATCGGATCAGGCAAGTGGAATGGGAGCATTGCAGGTATTCGATTTACAATACCTCCCAGATTCTATGCCTAAGGTTTACCAAAGTAACAGCTTAGGAACCTTTACACATACCATTTTTATTGATTCAACAAGTGCAAGGATGTATATGTGCAGCAACCTTAAACCTGGAGGCTTTTCTGCCATGGATATTATTTCACTTGCAAATCCTGAATCGCCAGTATTATTAGCTGAATTGAATGTGCCAAAAAAATCAGGGGGATTTCCTTTGTTTAATTTGGTACATGAAATGTTTGCAAAGAATGATACTGCCTATTTGAGCTGTGGGGATGCCGGATTGTTTGTATTCGACCTTAGGAATTTAGCTAATCAAACACTTATTGGGTCTATTAATAGCTATCCAGATCAAGGGTATAACCATAGCAGTTGGTTAGATAAAACAGGCAGGTATTTGATGTTTACGGATGAAAATATGGGGCTAGACATTAAGATATTTGACATCAAGAGTCTCAGCAATCCCTTATTTGTAAGTCAGTTTAATAGCAACGTTTCTGCTACACCCCACAATGCTTATTGGTTTGGCGATTTTGCTTATGTATCTGCCTACCATGATGGGGTTAGAATTTACAATGTGAAAGACCCAAGCAATCCAATACCAGTGGCTTGGTACGACACACATCCTGTTGTTCCTGAGTTTTATGGAGGCTATAAAGGTTGTTGGGGAATTTATCCCTACCTGCCAAGCAAGCACATTATAGCAAGTGATTTAACTGCTGGTATTTTTGTTTTTGAAATGGATTCTGGTTTGGTAGGAGAAAAAGAAATTGATCCATTACAGGTAGGTTTTTATATTTATCCAAACCCTGTTCACGATATACTTAATGTTGATTTTACAGGTTATGAAAAGGGAGAGATGAGTATTATTAATTTGCAAGGAGAAGTAATTTTTAATAGCGTTATTTCAAAAAATAGTCATCAAATTGATTTGTCGCAATACCCGCAAGGGCTATATTTTATTAGCATTAACATTGAACAAGGCAGGTTTACTAGCAAAGTATTAAAATGGTAATTTCAACAAAGAGAAAATTATTTACTTTAATTTTTATACTCCAATTATTTTGGTTCGAACCAAACTATGCTCAAGGAGTTTCTGAAAAAATTACTTTGTTAAGCAGGTATAATAATCCCAATTTGCCTAAACTAAATGGATACCAAATTTGGAATGACTTAACAGGATATTACGATTCAATTTCAAAAAAAGAATACATCATTGCAGGGAGTACTGATAGCATTTATTTTTTTGATATCAGTGACCCATCAAAGATTGTTTTGTGTGATGTGCAAGATGGCACTGCAAAAAATGTAGTGAATAGAGATTACGAATGTTATAGCCATTATGTTTATTGTGTAAGCGATAATGGCGGCAGAGGAAGTTTACAGGTTTTTGATTTACAATACCTCCCCGATTCAGTGCATAAGGTATACGACAGTGATTCTTTGAGTTATAATACACACAGCATTTTTATTGAAGCTAAAAGCAAGAGACTGTATTTATGTGTTAACAGGTTGAAGGCTGGAGGTATTGCAGCCATGGATATCTTAACCCTTGAAAACCCAGAGAAGCCATTATGGATAGGAAGGCTTAAGGTACCAACATTTGGAGATGGTGTGCCTATTTTTAGGAATATACATGAGGTTTATGTGAGGAATGATACAGCATATTGTTCTATAGAATATAGAGGACTTTGGATTTTTGATTTAAGAGATTTGAATAATCAGAGGTTAGTATCAACCATAAGTGATTACCCAGAAAATGGCTATAATCATAGCAGTACTTTAGATGCCACTGGAAAATATGTGATGTTTACGGATGAAATACCAGGAGGATTATCTGTAAAAATATTTGACATACATGATATCTATAATCCAAAATTAGTGAGCATGTTTAAATCAAATGTGGGAGCCACAGCCCACAATGCTTATTGGATTGGAAGTTTTGCTTATGTATCTTATTACCATGATGGCGTTTATATTTTTGATTTGAGTGATAAAACAAAGCCATTTGTAGCTGGCTATTATCATACCTCCACTTGGCCACCAATTTCATATGAAGGCTATAAAGGTTGCTGGGGTATTTACCCCTACCTGCCATCTGGATTGTTAGCAGCAAGTGACATGGGAGAAGGTATTTTTTTATTTAAGGTTGATCCAATTTTAACCGGCGTAAAAAAGGAAGATTATGCAGAAAAGCCATTTGCCATTTACCCAAATCCATTTGGTTCAAACCTTCATATTCAGAATAAGAGTAGTAAAAATGAGGCACTTGATATTAAAATATATAATGGAAAAGGGGAATTGATTTTGCATAAGAGTCTCTCTGAGGCTACCTTTGAGGCCGAAACAAGTAATTTAGATAACGGCATGTATTTTGTTATTTTGCAAGCTGGCAACAAGCAATGGGTTCAGAAATTAATTAAACAATAAGGGTTAACAGTGCAGGTAAATAGGGTAATTTTTTTCTATATTATTTTAGGGCTCGTCCCTCATTTTGTTAATGCTCAAAAAGACAGTGTTAAAGCTGTTAATTACCCAACAAGGTTCATTACGGAATATGGAATTGATAGAAACATTCCTTACGTTTATGAAGATACCGTGATGCGCAGGAATGAGATTTACAATGTTTACAATCAAAAAACTGGCTTGTATCAAGACCTTGCCAATACCATGACGCCGGGGAGAAATTTGTTTTTTGATTGGAACAGGCACACCGATTTTGTATTAGGCTTTAATCCTTATCAAGCATTTTATAAAACACCGCAAGAATCGAGGTATTACCTAACAAAGAAACCTTACGCCGATTTTAAGTATACTCAAGGTCAGCGGGAGTTGTTGTTATTTTCAGTAAAATTTGCTTTTAATATTACGCCACGCCTCAATATAGGGGTAGATTTTGATAGGGTAACTTCTGAAGGGTTTTATCCAAGACAATATACAAGCGGTTATTTTACCAATATATTTACTAGTTACCAATCTAAGAGTAATAAATATGGTATTATTGGCAATACTATATGGAATAGAGGTATCAATGATGAAAATGGCGGTTTAAAAGGAGGCGATTCTTTGTTTGAAACATTGAGAGGAGTAAATAAAGCAGCACCCGTTAATTTGAATTTTTGCCAAAGCAGATTTAAAAGTAAAACTTTTTATGCCAAGCAATATTTTTATTTAGGCAAAATGCAGGAATTGGTGAAAGATGAGGATACCACCTACTATGTGAGTAGGTCGGGTTTTATATCACATACCATCAAATACGACATAGATAAATTTTACTTCGATAATCCAGAAGGCGAAGGTGATAGCACCTTGTTTTCTTCTGAAAATATTGATACCAGCGGTATTTTTTATGATTCTATAGTAAGTAAGACTTTTATGAATAGGTTAGCTTATGCCTATTGGACAAAGAGCAATGAATTTCAACAAAGTTATATTGAGTTTGCGGTAGCACATAAGTATATCAATGTTGAGCAAATGGATTTAAAAAACACCTACAGTAACGTTTGGGGTGAGGCAAAGATTGAAAGAATTCCAAAGACAACCAAAAACATAGCCTTTCGATTAAATGGATCGTATTGTCTTACTGGGTATAATCAAAACGACTTTAAGCTTGGAGGAGATTTGAAATTATTGAGCAGAAAATTTGATATCAGTGGTGGGTTCAATAACCAATTGAGTGAGGTAGATTATACCATGGTAAATTTTAGGTCGGCACCTTTTTCATGGCAAAACAAATTTTCGAAAGTATATGTCACCAACTGGAAAGTTGGCATAGGAACCAAAGTATTTAGGCATAATATTACCGCCACATTTAATCAGTATATCATAGCCAATTGGGTTTATTATGGTAAGGAAATAAAGCCACTACAAAGTAGCGACTTACTGGTAATTAATACCATAGAAGCTAACAAAACCTTTCAATTAGGTTGGTTCTTTTTTGAGAACAAAGTAATGCTTCAGAATTCAAACTTAGGTATTGTAAAGTTGCCAGAATTAGGGGTAAACTTAAGGTATTATTTAAATGGAAGTTTGTTTAGAAAAGCATTGTTGTTTCAATTAGGAGCGGAAGTGTTTTACAATACAAGTTATTATGGCAATGCTTATAACCCTGCAGCTAGGGCGTTCTACCTTCAAGATGAAACAAAAATTGGCAATTATCCTATGCTGGATGTTTTTGTAACAGGGCAAATAATGACCGCTGTTATTTTTGCCAAATTTGAGCACATCAACATGGATTGGCAGAATACCGGATATTATTTAACGCCGCATTATCCGCTTCCAGTAAGGGCCTTTAGGTTTGGCTTGAGGTTAAGGTTGTATAATTAATTTAGTAATACATCATTTTCATACAAAAAACGCTACCGCCAGATTTCATAAATTCACTGGTTTCTACTTCAATAACATGGTATTGACATTGTTCTAAAATACCTTTTGCCATTGAACTGCCTGTTTGAATGATGGCCATTTTTTGATTGCATGAAGGATTATGGATTAAATGTGCATTTAAGCAAAATGTAGCAATTACCTCCCCCATTGGAATCTCAAATATCTCCTCAAATGATTGTCGCAATAAATCCAAACCTTC
Organism: Bacteroidota bacterium; assembly: GCA_947485745.1. GTDB lineage: Bacteria > Bacteroidota > Bacteroidia > UKL13-3 > UKL13-3 > B1. Next base: position 6,472 of record CANKQY010000024.1, on the reverse strand, counting down.
ACTAGTAAAGGCTTCTTTACACAGCATAACTTGCGTTTCAGACAATGGAACAAAGCAGGTATCTAGGTGATAAAAGTTTTCGTTGATTAACTCCAAAGCAATAATTGGAACCTCTAACTTCTCCGAAAGTTCGGTATATGCACTCACATCACTTCTATGTCCATAACCACCGTATAATAATTTTCTACTGGGGTGAGGAATGGTATCTCCCATTCCTTCGAACAAAGGAGTCATTTGAAAATGTTTGGGAGCATAACCTAAGGTTTGAAAATAGGACTCGAAATGAGGAACTTCTTTTTGGCGCGAAGGATGGCGCATTTTACTCATCCACACTTCTTTTTGAGACAGGTTATTTAGCCAAGGGAAAGTTTGGTTGGCACAAAACACCATGTCTTCGCAACCAAAGGCACCAGGTATTACATTAAGTTCAGTAATTATATTTTGACTGAGTAAGTCTTTATAAACAGCATACAAATTGTTCCATTGTTTTATAGCTAAATCTTTGTTTAAAAGAGATTCATTGCCCTCCATGTGAATGTTTTTTACATCCACTATATCAAAATACTGAGGACTACACATGAGCACTTTTAAAGGCTCCTCCCTCCTTTTAAGGTCATTTATGGTAAAAGGCAATTTGCCACTTTGAAAAACTTTGAAAGTTTGATTACTTAACATAAATTCGAATCTATGAATCGCAAACATACTAAATAGTAATCTCAGTAAAAAATATTCGGTTCGAACCAAAAATGAAATATTAAGTTTATGAATTTAAAATCAATTACGCTATCAGTATTGATTCTTGTAAGCATTATTGGACACAGTCAGAATGCGAAGTTATACAAGAAACCAGCCTACCAAACGGATCAAGAAAAGGCCATGAGAAACGCTGGTAAAAATGAAAATTTGTTTAAAGCGGGCTTGTATAAAAAGGTGCCAGATAATGTGATATTGCCTGGCGAATGGGAAGAATCGCAAGCGGTGGCAATTAGTTGGTCGTTTGATTATGATGTAAATGGTAACCCAAGCGGTGTTGATTTAACTTCGGTTTATGCAGATGTATCGGCACAATTAGCAGATGCCATACAAAAAGAATGTAAGGTTTGGATTAGGGTTTTGAAAAATAGCGATACCACTCTAGTGCTTAATAATATGGTGCAACGCGAAACGCCTTTAGTAAATTATAAGTTCATGGTATTAGATGGAGATGATTGGTGGACTAGGGATTACGGTCCAATGGCTGTTTACTCAAATAACTTAGATAGTATCAGTTTTGTGGATATGAAATATTATGATGGCAGGGATAAGGACAATGTTTTCCCCGGACAGCTGGCAGCCATGATGGGTTATAATAATTACGTTAGTCAATTGAACTCAGAAGGCGGAAACCTAATGGGAGATGGCTATGGCAGGTTATTTTTTAGCAGCGTTATTAGGAATGTAAATGCAGACAATACGATACATTCTAATCCATGGACTACCCAACAAACTTATGATACCTTGAAACAATTATTTAACACGCCTTTGCTAACAGACTTAACAAGTTTAAATTGTGATGGTGGCACGGGGCATATTGATTTGTATGTAAAATTGATTGATGAGCAAACCATTATTATGGCTCAATATCCATCTGAAATTACTGCAAGTGATAAAACAATTATTGAAGATAATTATCAGGTAATAAGCGCGCTTCAAGGTCCTTACGGCAGGCCTTACAGGATACTAAGAGTAGAGCACCCAACAAACGACAATGGGGTACATTCAAGAAAAACTTGTACTCAAATTGACCAAGATGCTAGGAATTTTATCAATGGTCTATCGTTGAATGGAAGTTTTATTTATCCTTCTTATTACGATGGTGTTTCTGGCAATGCAGCGCAACACAATAGGATCAAGGAATATTATAAAAAGATTATGCCTGGTTATAAAATTGTACCTATAGATAGCAGGGAAATGTCGCCATTAGGTGGCGCTATCCATTGCATTACCATGCAGATACCTGTTGAGAATCCTATTAGAATTTGGCATCCAAGTTTAGATGGCATTGTACCTGCATTACCAAGCTATCATCTATTTGCTAAGATTGATAATAAGAGTGGTATTGCTGAGGCTAGTTGCTATTGGAAGAAGAACAATGCAAGCACTTGGAATAAGGTGGTATTAACAGATAGCAGTGGGTATTGGGTTGGTAATATTGTTTCGGCAGGATTGCAGGGTGATGATTCACTTTATTATTATATAGAAGCAAAATCTACCAACGGCAAAACGGCTACAAAACCAATGAATGCAGGTAAAGGAGGCTATTACCTAATGAGGTTAAAGTATATCACAGGTTCAGAAGATTTGCTTGTAGCAAGTAAAAATCATTTATTTAATGCTTATCCAAATCCAGCAAAAGAAACAGTTATTATCAACTTCAAATTGGTTCAAACCGAAATTGTAAAACTACAAATTTGGGATATCAATGGGAAGTTGCTCGTAAACAAAGACTTGGGGAAACAGGATATTGGCGTGCACAGTTCAGAGATAAATATTTCGGAATTGCCAAGCGGTATTTATGTTTACCAAATGTGGTTGAACAATTCAGTAATGAGTAAGAAGCTTGTTATTGGGAATTAATAAAGATAGTTATTTGTTCATAAAATTGGAGTTGCTGGGATGAACCCAAAGTAATTGCTTATCAATAAAAAATCGAAAATAAAGCTATTGATATTGTTTTGTAATAGATACATTTGGTAGGCTAAATTAACTTAAGAAAAAATGAAATCGAAGATAGATAGAAAGTCGTTTTTAAAAGCAACCGCATTGCTGGGCATTGGCAGCATTGCATTTGGAAGTAAGGCAAAAGGCATTTTTGCTGAGCCTATTTCAACAAGTATCAATGGTATTAAGCCTAAAGATGGTAAATATGAGCTACCACCGCTTGGATATGCCTATAATAGCTTAGAGCCTATTATAGACGCCCAAACCATGGAGATCCATTATACCAAACATCACCAAGCTTATATCAATAAATTGAATGAGGCAATGGACAAGGAGCCCTCTTTAAAAAGCAAGAGTTTAGAAGAGTTATTGCTGAACCTATCTAGCATGCCTGCATCAGTAAAATCGGTGATTCGTAACCATGGAGGTGGACATTGGAATCATAGCTTTTTTTGGAAGAGTTTAAAAACAGGCACTGATATGGGACCAAATTTTAGCAGGTTAGCTAATTCATCTTTTGGCGGTGTGGAAGTGTTTAAGAGTACCTTTGAGAAGATTGCCATGGGTGTTTTTGGATCGGGTTGGGCTTGGGTAATCTTGCAAAACGGACAATTAAAAATCACCACTTCGGCCAACCAAGACAATCCATTGATGGATGCCGGTGCAGTGCCAGAGATGATGCCAAAGGTAATTTTGGGAATAGATTTATGGGAGCATGCCTATTATTTGAAGCACCAAAACAAGCGCGTAGATTATGTAAAAGGCTTTTGGAGTGCAGTTAATTGGGATGAAATAGAAGTACTTCTGAAGTAAATTAAAAATATCTTTGAATTTTAGGTTTCAAATACTAAATTTGCACTCCTTAAAATGGTGGTTTTAGCTCAGTTGGTTAGAGCGCCTGATTGTGGTTCAGGAGGTCGCCGGTTCGAGCCCGGTATTCCACCCCTTTGAAAGCCTTCACGAGAGTGAGGGCTTTTTTATTGCGACCCAAGTATACTCGATGAGGCAGGTTGCTTAGGAGCACCAGACCTTATAATTGTTCCAGAAAAGAGCTGCAAAACAAATATGAGGTGTATGAAGAAAGTGGCGTTTTGGAGTATTGGGTAATTTCACCCAAAGCGGAAACTTTGCTTATTTACACGTTGATAAATGGCAAATACAATGCCTCTAAATTACTAACGAGTGGTGATGTTGCAAGCACCTCTATCCTACCTGGTTTTTCAATTGATTTAGAAGAATTGTTTGCTAGTTTGAATGATTGAAAATTAACTAGAACAATTATACCAATAAATGGCTTGGTATATTTTATACTTTAAAAACTCCACCCCATACCTACATAAGGCCATGGTAGCCATTTTTTTTCTGAATAGACAAATATTTGATCTCGATCCATCGATAAATTTATAGGTGTTTTAAACATAAAACCTGTTTTAACCATAAAGCCTTTGTTGGCAGAATAACGGTAACCTAATCCAAATTCTGGACGAAATTTGTGGTTATTTGGGGAGGCATAGTAATTACTTAGTGTATATAAAACCCCAGCAGATAAATCCATTTTATGTTTATTTGAACCTATTAAATAGTGGTAGATGACGGGCATATAAAAAAAAGACCTATCGTTTTGCGCTTTAACTTGCCAAGTTCCTGGCATCCATGAAATTCCTACCTGTATGCTTTGATTTTTCTTAAATAGATACTCAAAATTGAATGAATAAACATCACTTGCACCTAAAATTTCTAAATAAATTATCTTCGTATTACTATCATTTTGTGCCATCGCTTTATGATGGCATAAAGCTAATAAAAACAAAATACCCAAAGTCAAGTTCTTCATGCTATTCATATTTCTTGCGACTTACTTCAGAGGCTGTATAAAATCGAAGGCCTAGTTCTTTTGCTTTCAATACAATTCTCTTGAAATCATCTTCCATGATATGTGAATCTGATCCCTCAAGTTGGCCGGTATTACTTAAAAAATGACAATATAGGCTTATGGTTTGTTTGCTATTTTTGGCTTTTTCAAGTGCATCAAAAACCTCCTCAGTGGGATGGTGATACCTTACATCTATTCCAGTTCCGTAAAACAATTGAATATCTCCATACCTAAAATACAGTAGGTCCATATCGGCAATTTTTTTATTTAAATAGGTCCCTAGAACCTTTCTTAAGCTATTAAAGTGTCCCAACAACCGGGTATCAGTTTCAACGGTGCAATCTCCAAATGGATAAGCAAAAGTAAGTGGATTAAAACCATCCTTCTTCATGCTATCTGTTACCGATATAATTTCTTCGTTTAAAAACCTTTCCATTCCATAGTTTTCAACGTATTCATCGCTATGTGAATGACTATTGGTATGATGGGCCATTTCATGTCCATCCAATTGCAATTGTTTCATTATCCATTTAGTAGAATCAGCCAAATCATGGTAACCCTCAATATAAAAGGTTAATTTTATTCCGTTTTCCTTTAAAAAATCTTTGAGGTGAAACCAAGTATCAGGTGGTTTATCAACTGTTAATAGTATTCCTGGTCCTAACAGATTTCTATTTTCGTGTTTTTTGCAATGCATGGTTTGCAGTATTAAAATACCTACCATAATTCTACAAAAATACTTTAGCCAATTTGAACCCATCATTTTATGTTAATTCAAATTTATGAAAAAGATGATGGCAAATTAAAAAATTCTTGCCAGCCGTTTGATTTTTTCATTTGTATTTTTTGAATGAAGGGTTAAAATTTATTAGAAATAAAAACATTGTAAATCAAGGTGCTTTTTATTTAAATTGTATATAATTAATAAGCCTAAATTGATCTTTGAAAAAATATCTCTACAAAAAACCCAATCTACAGTTTGGGAATTTGAAAATTTATCTCCCAAAAAAGTCAATGAAATAAGACTCGAAAACAATCCAAAATTGCCTCCAAATTTAATTATAACCACGTATAAAGAAATTGATGCTTACAAATTAAATAGTCAACAAATTGAGTCCTCAAATTTAAACGATTTTATAGTAACTGATAAAGGAATTATATTAATAGAAGCAGGGTCGGAGATAGACTCCACTATTTACGAAGGGGCAAAAGAAAAGCCAAAAGGAATTTGTTAATTGACAAGCGAGCAAGAGAAAAATCAGTGGAATATTTATTATCATAAACCAATTGTTTTAAAAAAATTTAATTTAAGCGGAAAAATAATAAATGAAAGAAATCTGGATATTTTAAATGAATCAGAGGTTATATTTAGCAATGAGGTATATTTCCTAATGTATTCCAATTTATCAATAAATGGAGGATCTGAAATAATCAGATTTTCTTACTAATGAATTTATTCAAATGGCACAAAAAAGGCTAACTCAATTGAGCTAGCCTTTTTTATTTTTATTGGTTCAAACCTACTTCTTCTCCTCTATCATTACAAACACATCTTCATCGTCGGCTTTCATGAGGTATTTTTCGCGGGCAAATTTTTCAAGGTTTTTCTTGTTGCCAAAAAGCTCCTCTTTTTCCTTTTTTACCTTGGCAATTTCTTGCTGGTAGTATTGGTATTTGGCCTTGGTTTCTTTGAGATTTTTGCTGTATTCTAATTGATCAAAAATACTGTTGCGCTCACTGATTAATAGCAACAAAATAAATGCAAGTCCAGATAGAACATATTTGTTCTTGAGTAAATTGAGATATTTTGGATTAATTTTCATGAACGGCAATTACTTGGCGTATTTAAAATCTTTACCAGGATAGTATGCGTTGTTTCCAAGCTCTTCCTCGATGCGG
>CANKQY010000023.1 GCA_947485745.1 Bacteroidota bacterium | reverse complement strand
TAGCCTATAATTTTATTTCATTTACAGAGCCAGGAAAAATTAGGTTCTACAATCTCCAAACGCAAAAGCAAGAAGATTGGATGAGTGAGGTAAGTTATGCTTTTAATCCCAATGATTTTGAAACCAAACAAGTATTTTATCCAAGTAAAGATGGCACCAAAATACCTCTGTTTATCATGCATAAAAAAGGTGTAAAATTAGATGGTTCGAACCCAACCTTGTTATATGGTTATGGTGGATTTAATATTAGTCTTACCCCGTCTTTTAGCGTATCTAGAATTATGTTTATGGAGCAAGGTGGTGTTTATGCCATTGCCAATTTACGCGGTGGTGGAGAATATGGTGAAGATTGGCATAAAGCGGGTATGCTAGAAAAAAAACAAAATGTGTTTGATGACTTTATAGCAGCAGCAGAATATTTAATCAAAGAAAAATACACCAGCAGTGAGCACCTAGCCATTCATGGTGGATCAAATGGTGGTTTATTAGTTGGGGCTTGTATGACCCAAAGACCAGAGCTTTTTAAAGTAGCCATTCCAGCAGTTGGGGTTCTAGATATGTTACGTTATCATAAATTTACCATTGGATGGGGTTGGGCGGTTGAATACGGCTCAAGTGATAAAAAAGAACAGTTTGATTACTTAATTAAATATTCACCTTTACACAATGTGAAATCAGGTGTTAAATACCCTGCAACACTAATCATGACGGCAGACCACGACGACCGTGTGGTGCCGGCACATTCATTTAAATTTGCAGCAACTTTGCAAGAAAACCCAATGTCGGCAGATCAACCCATTTTAATACGGATTGATACCAAAGCAGGCCACGGCGCAGGAAAACCAACTACAAAGTTGATTGAAGATGCAGCAGATATGTATGGGTTTATTTTACACCATACTTCAACAAACGGCGTTCGTTAAAGCTTTTGGCTTTCAATTATTTCCCGGTCACTGAGCTCGTCTTTGGAGTAGGGCTTCTGGCAGCTAGCATCTGGCAACTAGCTTCTAGCAAATGTCGGTCACTGAGCTCGTCTTTGGAGTAGGGCTTCTGGCAGCTAGCTTCTAGCAAATGTCGGTCACTGAGCTCGTCGAAGTGTTATTCGGGTAGATTTGAAATATAGTAACAGCAGAAAACATATATTTATTATCAAGGCACCATGATCGCTGTTTTTGCCAGCAGCCAGATGCTAGAAGCCAGAAGCGCCTTCCTACTCTCTCGCCAATTTTCCGGTTTGAACCAAACGCCCATCGAGTATCATTTGATAGGTATATAAACCTGCGCTAATAACCTCTCTTTTACTTTTATGATAAAATGTAGTAAGAGCAGCTAGTTTTGTTAAAGCCAGGAAAATTAGAATTCTTTTCAAATCTTTAGGCCTTTTCTTCAATTTTATAGCTATTTTTCTTGAAAGGAATAAATACCTATAAAAGCTTTATCCTTTTCAAAACCTTATTCACCTTTTCATTCTTGGTTTTGGGAGGATTTAGGCGGTAGCCAATGTATAGTCGGCCGAAGGAGTTGGAGATGGAAAAGGGCTCATCTGCGCTAGCCACATTTAAATTGGTGTAGGCTTTAAATACTGAACCTATATACCAATCGTTGCCGTTATAACCAAAACCAAAGCGGAACTCCGATTGGAACCCTAATAATTTACTGGCTTGAGCTGTGCCTAAATTTTCAACGGTAACTTGTCCCCATTGGCGAGAAAGGCCAGGTATAATGGCTGTGGTAATGAACAATTTTTTCTTTTTACCCATTGGTAATGTTCCCATAAACCCAAGGTTTATACCAAAACTATTCAAGGCAAAATAGGTATTGTTGGAGCGCGGAAAAGTATCGATGCCTGTAGTTGGAATGATACTTGAATCTGCGTAGAAAGAATTGAAAATATAACTTAGTCCGCCAACCATTGTACCCGCCCTTATATTTTGTCTTTCCAATTGCCAAAGAGAAGCATTGTTTGAAAAATGTTTGTTGTTAAACACATAATTCAAATTGGCATAATAAGTAAATGTTTCAATATCTGGTCGGGTGTAATATTTGTTATTTATTTTGGTATAATCCTTTAGCCAGCTATCAGAGTTTTCTAAATAATAACCCTTGCTAAACTCATAAAAATTTCGGAATGCCAATCGTCGTCCAGTAATTCCAAAACCGAAGCCAGCATTTTGAACATCTCCATACTGGGGATCTGGTGTATACCAGGGCATTTGACTGGTAAATTCAAAGGTTAGCCATTTGTAATCAATGCCTAAACCCCAAGTATTGATTTTGTTTGTTTTATAATTGAGGCTATACGAATTGGTTTTTGTATTAAAAGCAGCAACCATTGAATTGGTTTTTGTTTCGTTTACAATGGTTACAATAAAATTATCTCTGAAACTAATTACATAACCAGAATCATAACCAAAAGCTTTACCATCCATTGCTTGTCCTTTGCCATGTTGAGCCATCGCCTGGTTAAATGAATTACCAAACAAAATTAAAATAAAAAGAAAAGTGGATGTTGCGCGCATGTTTGTGGGCCAAAAATAAGAATAATTAGCATTCTACAATCAGTGAGGGAAAACAATACTTAATTATTAATTTATTCTTAATTTATTATTCATAGGTTCAAACCGAAATTATAACAATACTTTTGAGCACGATATTTAACAATATGAAAGTAACAAAAGGTTTGGCTAGCTTACTGGTCTTTTCTGCAACATTGGCTGTGAGTCCATTTAGTGCCAATTCACAAGATTTAGATAAGATTGAAAACAAGTTTGAATATATCCAATTGCCAACAAAGCCATTAGATAAGAGTCTTAAAAATTACCAAAGCAAAGTGGTTTCAAACGCCGAAGAATTAAATAAAAAGCTTTTAGCAGATTTTGAATTGGCAAAAATAAAAGCAGAAGAAGATTATCAAAAAGAGGTAAGAGATTATGACGGCCAATATAAAAAAGCTGAAGAAAATTTAGCTAAGGAAAAGGCTGATTTTCCTGCAAAGTTAAAAGCTGCTAATGATGCTTACCAGAAGGAAATGGAAATTTATGAGCAAAAATCAACCTTTCAAAAACTTGCAGATAAAAGTTTGGCAAACGAAGGCAAACCTTATAAAAATTTACCTCAAGAGCCTTATTTGCAAATTCCCAGTAAGCCATATAGAAAAGAGGTTCCAGCTCCAAAGTTGCACAAGGTATTTAACTTAGAACAACTGGCAGGATCTTATTTAAAAATGGATGGATATACAGTTGGTTCAAACAACCCTATTAAGATTACAGCCACTTTGGGTGAATTGGAAGTGAAGGAAATGGAAATTACTTCAAAAGACATGACAACCTATAAAGATGGAAAGTCTTACCCTTACAAAGCTTTTTATGGCAAAGTTCCATACAGAAGAATGATACAATTGAAGGTTGAAACACCTACAGGGGTAATTTATGATGAGGTACCAGAGGCAGTTAACAAACAACAATACTATACCATGCCTGGAGATTTTAACCAAGAATACAATATTCGCAATTCTTGGGATACACAAAAAGAAAAAATAGTAGCCAATTTAGAGCAGGAAACCATTGACAAAAACATGGCAACCATCAATGAATTTTTGAATAGCAATTATGCTTTTAAAAAGCTTACCAGAGAAAATGTGGTGATCATTGTTAAAGACAAAAAAGTGGATTACTCAGATTTAAATAATGCTTACCTTGCTTTATTGGAAGGCTACAATACTTTGGCAGAAGACTATGAAAAGAAAGCTGCAAAAGTAAAAATTGCTGAGGCAATTGCCATTTATGAAAAAGCTTTGTTAGAATCTGAAATGGACAATAAAAAAGCAAGGATCAATGAAGATGTTACTTTATCTATTTATTGGAATTTAATGGAAGCTTATATTTGGAATGATGAATATGCAAAAGCAAAAACATTGTATACCAAATTTAGTACTTTTGATGCCCCTAAAAAGCACAAAAAGGCAATGGAAGCTATGCACGAATTTGGCAAAACCCAATATGATAGGTACAAAGCATTTTACGGTAAATAAGGAAAAATCTTGCATATTTGAAATAAATACCTATGTTTGTGGCGTAATTAATTGAAAAAAGGAGACCAAAAGTCTCCTTTTTTGTTCTCTATGCAGATTGTAGATCAAATAAAAGAATGGAGTTTGGAGGTTTTAGAACCTTCGGTTTTTGTGGTGGATATTGAATTTAAACCAGGCGGTGGGAAGTTGCTTGTTTTAATTGACAGTGATGGCCCATTAACCATTGAGCAATGCCGCAGTTTGAACCGACAACTTTCAAATAAGTTGGATGAAACAGATTACGGTGATACGCCATATATATTGGAAGTATCTTCCCCTGGAATTGACAGACCATTGAAATTACTTCGTCAGTATGGAAAACATGTTGGCAGAGAGTTTAGGATAGTTTTGAAAGCCAAAACGGAATTGCTAGGGAAATTAATTGAGTTAAAAGAAGGAGCTATTACCCTTCAACTAAAAGATAAAAAAAAGGCCTACCAAGCCAAAGAGCCTACCTTTAAGGACATCAATTTTGATGAAATAGAAGAGGCATTTGTGATGGTATCCTTTAATTAGAAACGTAAAATAAATAGAATATGCACAGTGCAGGACTAATCGACTCCTTTAGTGAGTTCAAAGAATTTAAAAACATTGACCGCGCCACCATGCAAAGGGTGCTGGAAGATGTGTTTCGTGGAATGTTGCGCAAGCGCTACAACAGCGACGAAAATTTTGATGTAATTATCAACGACAAAAGTGGTGACTTAGAAATATGGCACAACCGTACCATTGTTCATGATGGGGAAGTTGAAGATGAGAACACCCAAATTTCTTATGCCGACGCGGTTAAAATTGAACCCGATTTTGAAATAGATGAGGTTGTTTCGCAAGAAGTTGGATTGCAAATTTTTGGAAGACGTGCAGTTCTTTCTGCGCGCCAAACCTTGCTTTCTAAAGTGTTAGAACTTGAGAAAGACGAATTCTACAAAAAATACAAAGACCGTGTTGGAGAGATTGTCTCTGGCGAGGTTTACCAAATCTGGAAGAAAGAAATCATGATTTTAGACGATGAAGGCAATGAATTATTGCTTCCAAAAACCGAAATGATTCCTGCAGATTTTTACAAAAAAGGCGATTCAATTCGCGCAGTTGTTTTAAAAGTAGAAATGCACAATGGCAACCCAAGAATTTTATTGAGCAGAACCGCTCCAGAATTCTTAGAACGCCTATTTGAGCAGGAAGTACCTGAAATTATTGATGGCTTAATCAGCATCAAGAAAATTGTTCGTGAACCAGGAGAGAGAGCAAAAGTAGCTGTTGAGAGCTATGACGACCGTATTGATCCAGTTGGTGCATGTGTGGGAATGAAAGGCTCACGAATACATGGAATAGTTAGAGAACTTAGGAATGAAAACATTGATGTTATCAATTTTACCACCAACCCAAGTTTATTGGTTCAGCGCTCATTAAGTCCTGCCAAAGTTTCTACTATCAAAATCAATGAAGATAAAAAGAGAGTTTCGGTATTTTTAAAACCAGATCAAGTTTCGTTGGCCATTGGTAAAGGTGGTCATAACATTAAACTTGCAGGTAAATTAGCAGGTTACGAAATTGATGTTTATCGCGAAACAGAAACCGAAGAAGAGGACATTGATTTGGATGAATTTAGTGATGAAATAGATAGTTGGATCATTGACGAATTAAAAGGCATTGGCTTAGACACCGCTAAAAGCGTACTAGGTATTAGCAATGAAGAATTAGTTCGTAGAACAGAGCTTGAAGAAGAAACTGTGCAAGAAGTGCGCAGGATTTTAGAAGCTGAGTTTGAATAAGTATGCAAGCTACTAAAGCATAAGCTAACAATGTGAGCTAAACCCTCCTATTGTGTTGTTATAGAGGCCTGAAAACGCTAATAACTAAGCTTGCTTATGCTTTTTTTATGGTTGTTTTTCAGGCCTTCATGTTGAATATCCATGAATAAAAACGATATTCGCAGTAATTTTTAGGAAGAAAAAGCGCAGAATGAGCGAAACAACAGGATCGAAAAGATTAAACGCAGTAGTCAAAGAAATGAATGTGGGAATGACCACACTGGTAGATTTTTTGGCAAAAAAAGGGCATGCCATTGACGCAAAGCCTACAACCAAACTTACAGAAGACCAGTATTCAATTCTTTTGTCGGAATTCTCTTCGGAGAAAAAATTAAAGGATGAAGCCAATAAACTTGGCAGAGATCGCATTAAGCCAAAGGACATTGTTCATGAGATTGCCAAGCCAAAAGCTGCTGTGGTTGAAGAAGATGAGGAGGAGGATGGCATGCTCATCAAATCTGGATTGGCAAATAATACCCCAGTAAAAAAGGTAGAACCAGCTCCAGTAAAAGAAAAAGAAGAGCCAGTTGTATCAAAAATTGAAGAGGTAATTCCTGAACCTAAAGCTATTGAGCCAGTGATTATTCCTAATCCCATCCAAGAAGAAGTTGCCACTAACGGTTTAAAGGTTATGGGCAAAATTGATTTGGATTCTCTCAAAAAACCAAAAGGTAAAAGTAAAAAGGTAGAAACGCCTCCAAAGGTTAAAGTGCCAGTAAAAGCAATTGTTGAACCAACTGCCGGAGCAGCGCCTGCAACTAAAAAGAAACAAAAAGAAAAAGAATCAGTTGCAGAAATTGAAACTCCTGGAAAAGAGGTCGAAGAAACAGAAAAAATAATAACACCAGGTGTGGTTCCAGATACTACATCGGAGGCTGAAGAGACTTCTGTAACTGAGGTTAAATACGAAAAACTGGAAGGTTTAAAGGTAATGGGTAAGATTGTACTAAAAGTAGATCTACCTGTCAAAAAACAAAATCCAGTTGCTAGCAGTGATGATCCAAATGGTAAGCGTAAACGTAAGCGTAAACAAATTGACAACCCAGGAAACCAAAGAGTAGACCCTAATAAACCGGTTGATCCAAATAGACCGCCCAGACCTCCATATCAAGGTAACCAAGGCAATAATCCCAATAGACCTGCAGGCACAGGATATCAGGGAAATAACCCTAACAGACCTGCTGGACCCGGATACCAAGGAAATAATCCTAATCGCCCAGCTGGAACTGGCTACCAAGGTACAAATAACCGTTATGGAAACAAACCAGGTGCGCCTGGAACTGGTAACAATCGTTTTGCTAAGCCTGAAGAGAAAACTGAAATTAGCGACAAAGAAATACAAGATAAATTAAAGGCAACACTTGCTCGCTTGAACCCAGGCAGTAAGAATCCTAATATTGGTGCAGTGCGGTCTAAATTACGTAAACAAAAACGTGATTTTAAAGCCAATGAACGTGAAGAGGCCATGCTCCAAGATGAAATGGAGAAAAACAAACTGAAGGTAACTGAGTTTGTAACGGCCAACGAACTTGCCCAAATGATGAATTTACAAGTAACACAAATTATCAGCGCTTGTATGAGTTTGGGAATGATGGTTTCCATCAACCAACGTTTAGATGCTGAAACCATTGCCATTGTAGCAGAAGAATTTGGATTTGAAGTAGAGTTTGTTTCTGCAGAAATGGTGGAAGCCATTGAGGAGGAAGTGGACGATCCAGATACCTTGATTTCTCGTGCACCAATTGTAACTGTTATGGGACATGTGGATCATGGTAAAACTTCCCTACTCGATTTTGTGCGTAGTGCAAATGTTGTTAAAGGTGAAGCGGGTGGTATTACCCAGCATATTGGAGCTTATGAAGTAAAATTAGAGAATGGTAAAAAAATTACCTTCCTAGATACACCCGGCCACGAGGCATTTACTGCCATGCGTGCTCGTGGTGCTAAATTAACGGATATTGTAATTATTGTGATTGCCGCTGATGATAGCGTAATGCCACAAACCAAGGAGGCTATTAGCCACGCCTTGGCAGCAGGTGTTCCAATTGTATTTGCCTTGAATAAAATTGATAGAGATGCCGCCAATCCAGATAGGATACGTGAGCAACTATCAGCAATGAATATTCTTGTGGAAGAGTGGGGTGGTAAATACCAATGTCAGGAAATTTCTGCTAAGAAAGGAACTGGTATTGAGGCCTTACTTGAAAAGGTATTGTTAGAAGCAGAAATGTTAGATTTAAAAGCAAACCCTAACAAACGTGCAGTTGGCTCAATTATTGAAGCTACTTTAGATAAAGGAAGAGGTATTGTTACTACCTTAATGGTTCAAAGTGGAACCATGAAAGTAGGAGATCCTTTGCTCGCTGGCACCAATAATGGTAAAGTAAGGGCCATGTTTGATGAGCATGGTAAAAAGATGGTTTCGGCCGGACCAAGCACGCCTGTTGTAGTATTAGGTTTTGATGGCGCTCCGCAAGCGGGTGATAGGTTTATTGTAACTAAGAATGAACAAGAAGCCAAGGAAATTGCCAACAAACGCCAGCAATTACAGCGTGAGCAAGGTATTAGAACCAACAAACATATAACCTTAGATGAAATTGGAAGACGATTAGCTATTGGTAACTTTAAAGAACTTAACGTAATTGTTAAAGGCGACGTAGATGGTTCGGTAGAAGCTTTGGCAGATTCATTGATTAAATTATCGACTCCTGAAGTTCAGTTGAGTGTAATCTACAAAGCAGTAGGACAAATTTCTGAAAGTGATGTTATGTTGGCATCTGCATCTGATGCAATTATTGTGGGATTCCAAGTAAGGCCTAGTCCGCAAGCTAGAAAATTAGCAGAAAATGAATCAATTGATATCCGTTTGTATTCTGTTATTTACAACGCCATCGAAGAGATTAAATCGGCAATTGAAGGTATGTTGGCTCCAACCATTGAGGAGAAAATATTGGGTAATGCACAAATCCGTGAGGTGTTTAAAATCACCAAAGTTGGAACAGTTGCAGGTTGTATGGTTACCGATGGTAAATTGGTTCGAAATGCTAAAATACGCTTAATTAGAGATGGTGTAGTGGTATTCTCTGGAGCACTATCATCATTGAAACGCTTTAAAGATGATGCAAAAGAAGTTGCTACCGGATTTGATTGCGGATTAACCATCAATAACTACAACGACCTAAGAGAAGGCGACTATGTAGAAGCATACGAAGAGGTTGAAGTGAAGAGAACTTTGAAGTAATTCTGAATTACTAATCTGATAATAATTAGTAAATAGTTTTCTAATTAACCTATTAAAAAAAAGAGGCCGTTGATTTTCGACAGCCTCTTTTTTTTGTTTAGTGTGATAACGAGACTATTTAGTTATAACCAATTTCTTTATATACAATTCTGTTTCACTGCTTACTTTAATTATATACTCGCCGCTAAACAAATTTCTGGTATCAAAATACGCTATAGGACTCCCTTGAAAAATAGAACTAGTTTGAATTAAGCGACCACTCATATCAAATAGCTCAACTTTTAAATTACTTGTTGTTAAGCCATCGCTCTGCACTGCAACTAAATCACTCGCTGGATTAGGGAAAACTGAAATTTCTTTAATTGCTGCTGAATTCAGTTTTAGTCCCGTGGATAGAGAAAAAGGACCGCGAACACAAATCAAGTAATTGCTATTCGTTTTGTCATCATAGGTAGTAATGCCATACTGTGTATCCAAATACCACGCCTTTCCAATTTCATTAGGTAAGGTAGTAGACGACCAAATTTTTATCTTTCCACTAATGGCAAAAAAAGCTGTGTTTACCGCTGGATTGCTACAATAAGTTTCAGCTATAGAATGCAGCTCTTTGATATTTGGTACGCGCCAATCAGTGTAACCTGCAAAACTTAAAGTATCAGCATAGGTTAACGCTTGTTCCCAAGTTAATTTTGTGGGAAATAACGTCTTTTGCCACAACAATTTTGTAGCATTATCAATAAGTGTTTCATTTCCAAAATTTGAATAATGACTATCTAGGATTCTTTCTCCAATATTGCGAACTGCCCTAACATGAAACTTTTTTGTGCCACCACCACTAATTGTCTCTAATTTTGGATGATTGCCAATTCCACCTCCAGCATTTGTGCACCATACCTTTGAAACATCACCAACCTGTTTATCACTTGACCACCAATACTCTGCTGCAGTTTTAGTAAAGACGTTAGTATTTAAAGCAGGGTTAGTAAATTGATGATTTAGTATACTAAAGGCCTCTTGATTATTTGGCAAGCGCCAATCAGTGAAACCTCCGAACGTTAAAGTATCACAATACAATGATGCATTTTCAATTGTCATTTCTCCTCCATCTTTCTGCTGCCAAAGCAAGGTGGTTATCGTATCGGTTACTGTACCATTTCCATTTACAATAAAAAAAGGAACATAAATATTATAATCATTGTCTTCGCCAAAAGTTGCAGTATAACTATTGCTTTGTCCTGTATCTGGTAAGCGCAACATTGTAAATTGAGTTTGCCCCAAGGTTAAATTGCTGCACAAAAAAACCAATAAAACTATTAATTCAAATTTGAATAGGTTTCCAATAATTTTTGCAGCCATTTAAACTTTTTATTCTATGATTAACTTCTTTATAAGTTGCTTTCTATTTGTTTCAATCGTTAGAAAATAAATTCCCGGAGAAATATTTTCAGTATTAACAGCTCCCTTGTAGTTATCAGTTTCTAGTACAACCTCACCAAAGAGATTGCTTATAATTATTTTACTTATATTTTCAATTATGGTGCTTTCATCAGAAGAGAGTTTGAATTCTTTCGTAGCTGGGTTAGGATATACTATTACCTCATTCCGATTAAGTCCATTGTTAATTATTCCTGTCGAAGCTGGAACTGTATACCTAACAATAACTTCATTATCTAGAATAAGATTTGTACTCCAAATAAACTGCGCATCATTGGCAGAATCATCAAATATATTAACAAAATTTGTGTACGCAGATTTATTATCTACGCCAACTGTTGCGTTGCTGTATACACTAGCAGCGGGCCAGTTGCTGAAATCAAAAGAACTTTTAGTCCAGTTATTTGGCCTTTCCCAATGCAAGCCATAAAGCAAACTTCCATTGCTAACATCGGCAGTGCTACATAAGGAAGTTGAACGCATAGTTCCAGTTTCTTTAGGACAAGTTAAATCTGCTATAGGTGAAGTATAAAATGTTTGTGCCTTCCAATTATTTCCGGTGATTGCTATCGTATTATTTTTAGCGTCTTTAAAAACTGCCACCATTCCTCCATCGCCATTGTGATATTGGCTAGGGCCATTTACTTCTGAACCCAAACCTAGATGCTCTTCCCAATCTACTAGCAACATTGCAATAGTAAAAGGCCTATTAACCTTGAACCGAATAATATTAGAATTAAATTGAGTAAATGGAACATTGTCCTTACCAACCGGAGTTCCGTTGATATACATTTCAAAATAATTGTCGGCAAAAATATAGGCAGTAATAACTTCTCCACTTGCATCTACAGTGACGATATCTGAACCATTTAAAGCGGCTAGCGCCGCAGTGGAATTAGCATAATTATTTCCATTACATGGATTATGTAAATCAGAAGCAAAAGGAAAACTTAAATTACTAAAATTTACAACTGCAGGAACCGTCCATACCGTGCTATCTTGTGCTTTAATTGTGCCAAGACCAGCTATTCTTCCACCTGCACAAGTATAAAGGTTAGTAGTAACCGTTGTTGCCAAACCCCTCGTTACAGAAGCTGTTCCAGTATATTGTGCCCTTGAAAAAATGGGAAGAAACATTAGAAGTAAAAATGATTTATTCATGCTTTTCATTATAATTTATTCTATCACCAGCCTTTTTGTGAGTTGCAAATTAGTTAGCCCTATATTCACCATATATATTCCTTTTCTTAAATTTTTCAAATCAATCATTGGTTTGTAAGCATCATTTTCATATACCAATTCACCACTTAAATTATAGATGCTAATTTTCTCAATTTCCTTCTCCAATAATTTATTATTTAGCTTAAAATACAAGTTACCATTACTGGGATTTGGATACATCAAAATACTGTTATCCATTTCAGCAATCTCTGAAATAGTTGAGGTTGAAGAAACACATGGAATAAAACCATTATAAGTTGAGTTGGTTGTTGCCGTTGGAGAAATAAAACGAAAAGTGTAAACGCCGTTAGTAGTCCAGCTAAATACCACAGAATAATTTTGACCACCTTTGGTATAGTTTAGGGTATATCCTGTATTGGTTCCATTGGGCACACAACTTGTAATAAGTGCCCCAGCCAATGGCGCACCGGCAGGTCTAATTGGCTTTGCAGCAGCCTGAGGTATGATTTGTTTAGTTGAATCTTCTGTTACTACACCAACCATATTGCCAATCATATAAGGGGCTGAAGCGCTTCCGTGATAATGATAAACACCGTTTCCACCTATATGACCATGATTTACATCTAAGGTTGCCATTGAAGTGCCATTTGGCTCACGACTAGCATAAATTGCATAACCATCGAGGGCAAATGCAATTGGTAAAATTTCAGGTGAAATACTGTCTAAAAAAACAGGTGCTATATGGTAATGGTAATCATCAGCTCTACCGCAATGTCCACCATACTGATCCAATTGACCATCTAAATATGCATCTACTCCAGTATTGGTATATGGATTAAATATGGCTATTCCATTTGCTGCCAAAGCAACTGCTCCACGTAAAAAGTGCGATGAATTTACCGGTACAGGTGTTGTTGCTTTAACAGGGTTTAAAGGAATACTCCAGTAATTAGTGCCAGTATAACATTGCGGTATAGGCACTTGCTGTTGCCAGTTGCTAATTCCATTCATCATAGGATGCTTAGGATTTCCTTTTGTTTCTACGTAAAAATAATTTCCATCAAAATGTGTATTTACATCAGGCTTAAAAGGTGCAAAAGCAGAATCAATAAAGGCAGGACTAGTTGAAGTTTTCATAACCCGCATTACACTATGAGTAAAACCATAAAGTGTAATCACCGTACCCATAATTAATATTGGTTTTAGGTAACTACTATTTCTTCCCAAAATAAAATAAAAAGTGAGAAAGACAAGTATCAAAAATACCATTATTATAAAAAGTGTTTGCCCAAAATTGAAATTTAACTTTTCACTATGATCCTTTTCATGATTTCCAAAATTGATGTCCTTAATAAGCTCATTTCTTTGAATGGCAAATTCTTGATCTGCCGCAGAAAAATTTGACAATGGAAAATGAGTTATCTTTCCATTCAAATTTTCTAAATAAACATCCCCTAATTTTAACATCACAAAAGAGGCATAAATGGTTTTATTTCCCTTTTCTAGTTGCCATGGTCGCAAAATAGCATTGTTATAATTAATAGTGTGAGCAGCTATGAATAAGCTAACTATAAGTAGTAAGGATAAAAAAACAACTCTCTTCATAATATATATTTATTAATTTATTTTCTAAAATAAATCTGGCACCCTATAGATTTTGTTTCTGGAGTGCTAACTTTTTTTCCTGCTAACAGTTGATCTGCCGCTATTGATAAATAAGGATTCTCCACCTTTTCAGGTTCTGAACCATTATCGTCAATGGCACCACTGTATTTAATTTTCCATTCTTTTTTTTCTTGCCAAATGATAAATGCATGCGGTGTTTTTTGGGCATTGTATTGTTTGGCTACTACCTGCAAATTATCACTCAGATAAGGGAAATTAA
Source organism: Bacteroidota bacterium (assembly GCA_947485745.1). Taxonomy (GTDB): domain Bacteria; phylum Bacteroidota; class Bacteroidia; order UKL13-3; family UKL13-3; genus B1. The sequence continues at coordinate 18,677 of CANKQY010000023.1, read as the reverse complement.
AATGTTCCATTTTTGCCTTCTCAACCATTTGTATGTATCCATCTTCTTCATACAAAATACTATCAGTAGAGCTAATAGCAATTAAAGGTATTCCAAGTGGTTTATATTTCGAGTTTAAGGCATTTAGGCGTTCAGGATATAATTTTGCAAAAGGACAATGATTGCAGGTAAAAACAATTATAAATCCTTTTGCATTTGGATAATCTTTTAAAGAAACAAAGTTGCCATCCACATTCAATAATGAAAAATCAGTCAGCGGCTTCTTGTCTTTATTTGAGTTAAAACCAAAAGTTAACATCAATGGAAACAATAGTATTATCAGCCACCTTCGTTGTTTCATCTATTTATTTTTGGTTCAAACCGAAGTACCTTAATTAAATCCTATTTTGTTAAAATTAATTTCTTCACAGAAATTTCAATATCACTGCTTACTTTAATGATATACTCGCCGCTATATAAAGTTCTGGTGTCAAAATATGCTATGGTACTTCCTTGAAAAATAGAACTTGTTTGAATTAAGCGACCACTCATATCAAACAGCTCAACTTTTAAATCACTTGCTGTTAAACCATCGCTTTGCACAGCAACTATATCATTCGCAGGATTAGGGAAAACTGAAATTTGTAAGCTATGGTTTTTGAAAGCGTTTAACCCAGTTGCACCAGGTTTATATTGGGTAACGGCTTCGGTGATTGAAGTAACCTTTGCCGGAGTTCTTACACCATAATAAGTTGGCCCAATTAAATATGGATAAGCTGAATTCCAATTAACATCTACAGTTGCAAAATAACAATAAATGCCATTAGGATATTCTGGCGTTTTACAAAATCTTCCGTTGTGAATATCCAAATAATCAGGGGTAGCAGCGGAAGTAGCGTTGTACTGATAATCTTCTCTGAATAAGCCCAAAGGATAAGTAGCATTCACTGGAGGACCAGCTGTTACTGTAGCTCCGGTATATAAAGTTGTGCGAGTAGTAATACTACGCAAAGTAAAACTTGATTTTATCCTTACTATGCCTCCTGTGCCATCGGCATTTTTATATCCATAAGCACCATAAACCGGAAAGCCGTCATAAGCATATCCAATAAGTGGAGAATGTTTGGTTGAATCAATTACATATAAACCATCGGCATCGTACAAATTACAAACGGTAGAAATTACGATTTGATCCAATTTAAATGCACTGGGGTTTTGGTGATGGTGATAGTTGCCCATTGCAGGGTGACCTTTGGCACAATCGAAACCACCTCGCTCTGCAAGAATAGCATCGCGGTTCCAAACGCCATCGCCCATACCACCAAGTGGTCCGCCTTTTAGCGAATTGGTAGAATTTTGCCAAGAAACGCCGTCTCTATAATCAAACATGGCAACACCATTGGTAAAAATACCAATATTTCCTCCTGAAGTAGGAGTAGCTACTCCTGTATTTTGAACTGGGCTCAATGTGATTTTAAAGATGGCATTTTGGCTTGTTGTAATAGAAGGATTGCCATCTAAAAATGGACCTGTAACATAAGCAGGCACCCCATTAGCTCTTATATAAACTGATGCAGCAGAATAATAAACGCCTAGCACATTTGCAGAATCTGCATCATTGATAGCCGTAGAATTGTTTCTTATATAATGCCTGCCTTTTATACCAGTAGTATTTTGAAGCCATGAAGTAACGGCAGGGCCTTGCGCAAAACTAGCTAATCCTAAAAATAGCAAAACGCCAAACGTAAATAGTCTTTTCATATGATTAATAATTATGTTATTATAATTTAACTCTTTAAACAAATACTATTCTTTAACAAACTTTTTTGTAATAACAGTTTTTGTTTTTTCATCTGTTACTTGCATAAAATAAACACCATTGGCAAGTGACGATACATCGATTCCGTTTTGCCATTCTGGTTGCGGTAACATACGAATTGCTTTACCCATTAAATTGAGAATAGTGATATAATATACCTTTGCATTTGGATCGGCAAAATTAAAATATACCTTATCATTACTTGGATTAGGGTATAAGGTAAAGCTACCTTGATCTTTGCTTAGTGCACTTAAGCCAGAAGTTGCACTAGTAACGATAAATTGCCCCATCATGCCTTCATCTTCATGCAAAGAAATATGGCAATGATACATAAAGGGATGTAAAGGATCTGCAAAATCATCAAACTTAGCTATGAACCTAACTGTTTGTCGCGCAGGAATAAATACCACATCTTTCCAGCCAGCTTGAGCGGCAGCAGGCGCGGTACCATTTACAGATAAAACATTGAACTCTACATCATGAATGTGAAATGGATGTCCAAAATTTGATGTGCTTTTAATCTCCCATATTTCTGTATTGTTCAATGGCACATCATAATTATCGTAATTAATATCGAACAACTTGTGGTTAATAACAAATGCAACCCCTTGCACGCCTACAATAATGGTATCGGTAATGGTTAGGTACCTCGTTGTATTGGCATTTGCTGCCAACAAACGTGTAATGGTTCTTAAAACAGTTGGAATAGTTGTAATGGGTTTAGCAGTTTGTGCAACAACATTTATGTGTAAAATATTAAAGTCTTTTCTGGCTAAGAAATTAGCAAAAGGTCCATTAGGAAATAAATCTCCACCAGCAACATTTTGTATCAATTTTGAATTATATGCCTTCAAATCAATAGATTTTCCTGAATCAGCAGAACAATTAACTAGAATCTCTACTCTTTCTCCAGCATGTAAAATATAGCTAGTAACAGCTACAGGTGCATCAAGTAAACCACCATCAGAGGTAATGATATAAAAAGTTCTATTATCGCTAAAGCCTAGATTATAAGAACGCTCAATGGCTCCGTTTAATACCCTAAAACGCACTACTTGTGCAGGCACATTGTATTGAGCTCTCAAAGTTCCGTTGGTTAACATACTATCGCCGTATGGCACCAACCCAAATTGATTTGAGGCACTAAAATCTCTATCAGTCAGCACCAATGGAATGTCATCAACACCATAGGTTCTTGGTAATGGAAGTGCAGACTCTACTTCATCTCTCACTATAATTAATCCACCAATACCTTTGGTTATTTGTTCCATTGTCATTTCATGTAAATGCGGATGGTACCAATAAGTTGCTGCATCATTTTGAACCTTCCAATATGGCTGCCATAAGGTGCCTGGAGGAATTACCTGGTGCGGACCACCATCCATCACAGCTGGTAAATGCATGCCGTGCCAATGCAGAGTAGTAGAATCATTTAAACCGTTCTTTACATTCATTCTCACGGTATCTCCCTTATTAATGAACAAAGTTGGACCCCAAAATTTGGCATTAATACCAGCTGTTATGGTTTGGTTACCCGATGCCACTATTTGTGAAAAGGTATCTTTAATATTTAAATTAAAGGTTGTACCAGACAAGGTATCCGGAATGGCCATATTGTTATATTGTGCCTTGGTTATAAAACCAAACATCATCATTAAACAAGCGATTAAAGTATTTTTCTTTGTATTCATTTTATTTCTGATTTCATTTTTTAGACGATTTAATTTCACTTTCCATTCGCTCTTCCAAAAAACACTTCTCGAGGGTAAGAATAGGAAGGATTGAATAGAAAATGCTTGTCGGTTAAGGCGAGTAAGAACGCCGTTAAATCAACTTTTTCGTTGGGCGATAATACAAATGGTTCAGATAATTCTTTTGCTAAATTGCTAACTTTACTCTTTTGTGACACATAGTGATTCAATACCTCAGAAATTTTCTTGAATCTACCATCGTGCATATAAGGATATGAAAACTCAATATTACGCAACGTTGGCACTTTAAACTTAAAAGAATCTTGTGGGTTCTGGCTGACCCTAAAACGCCCATAATCCTTTAGAAATGGGTCAACGCTTAGACCATTATTTTCAAATTGCAAATTGGTAAACAATGGTTCCGTATGGCAAGTATTACAATTCTTTTTAAACAACAGATAACCCCTCTCCTCTTGACTTGTAAACATCCCTTCACCACGCACCACAGAATCGTATTTTGAGTTTGAACTAACAAGTGTTAACATGAATTGCGAAATAGATTTCAATAGTCTTTCACCATTGATAATACTATCATTAAAAGCTTGATAAAACAAATCAGGATACAAGTGTGAATGTTGCAATTTAGCTACTACATTTTTTATGTTTTCTCCCATTTCACTTGGATGATTGATAGGCGCTAAAGCTTGCATATCTAGATGATTGACGGCTCCATCCCACATAAAATTTGTATGCCAAGCCAGGTTCGTTAAAGCTGGGGAATTACGGTTGCCAATTCTGTCATCAATGCCATGACTTAAGGAGTGATCTACATGCGTAAAAGCTGTATATTGAGAATGACAACTTGAACAGGAAATAGTATTATTCTTAGATAAAATTGGATCATAAAAAAGGGCTCTTCCCAATAATATTTTGTTTGGAGTCAAAGGATTCTTTTTAAAATCATAGCTCGTTTTAGGCCAATTTTTCGGCGCAACAAAAATTGGTTCAGACCTAAACCTAAATGCAAAAATGGTAATGAATACTAATAAAATTAAAAAAAATCTTTTCTTCATTCAGGGGATATGCTAAAAGATTTTTGAACCCAATGCGACCATTTAACCGCTTCAATTGAAGGCGACATGATATGGTTTACTTTATTTAAATCGGCTTGAACCAAAACCTTTTTTAAATCGATTTCAATTACAAAACCAGCCTCATTGATTTGATCCAAAATAATTGTTTTACAAGCCAAGAACGGGTATTGGTAACCCCCTAAATGGAATTGAAATTCATTTTTATTTGCTGAAGAAGAAGGCGCAAAACCCTCTAATTTAAAGTTGATATACCCACTCTGCCAAGTCCAATACATACCTTTTGTAGGATCTAAATCACCTCCCAAAGCTCCAGAAACATTGGTAATGCTATCAATTCCTAAATCAAAAGAGATTTGCGAAAAAGTGATGGTTGGAGGTATTAATAAATTCCATTTCAGTGATGTGGGATTTTCTAAATCAACTAAATGAAAGCTATTTTCTTCCTGCCAAACAACTTTACTTTTTTCTAACAAACGTAATTTAGAAACATAAAATTTAAGCACTTGAATTTGTATGCTATCCGCAAGTGCTATGTGATACCAATCCGTTCCTAAATATAGCTTTTGTTCGCCAAAAACAGGACTTAACAATACAGGCAAAACCTTGTTCTGGGCTTGTAACCTGAAAGAGAATAACAACAATAAAATAAACAAAAATTTAACCTTCATTATTAAGCGGCAAGATATAAAATACCTAACTGCAAATTAGACGATAAATATTTAAAAATCCTGTTGTACTGAAATAAGTAATTCAGAATGTTGAATTCAGAATTTCTTTTTACTCCTTACTCTGAGGGGCCATTTTTATTGGCTATTAAAAATTAGGCCTTATACTCATATCAGCATAATAATCCAGAATATAATTTACTGCATCATCTGCCGAATCTACCACCTTAAATAAAAACATATCATCCGGACTCACATTCTTCTCCTGCTCGCACATTACCTGTTTGATCCAATCAATTAAACCACTCCAAAACTCGCTTCCAACAAGCACCACAGGAAATTGTGCCACCTTGTGTGTTTGAATCAAGGTAAGCGATTCAAAAAGCTCATCTAAAGTTCCAAATCCACCTGGCATGGCAATAAAACCTTGCGCATATTTAACAAACATTACTTTACGCACAAAGAAATAATCAAAATTGATATTCTTATCTCGATCCACATACCTATTAAAAAATTGCTCAAATGGCAGCTCAATTCCCAAGCCCACCGATTTTCCCCCAGCCTCAAATGCACCCTTATTACCTGCTTCCATAATACCCGGACCACCACCAGTTATTACCCCAAAACCAGCTTTAACCAATTTACGGGCAATTTCTTCAGCTAGTAAATAATATGGGTGATCGGCTTTGGTTCGAGCCGAACCAAAAATAGAAACACATGGGCCAATTTTGCTCATCTTCTCAAAGCCTTCAACAAATTCAGCCATGATTTTAAAAGTAGCCCAGCTATCGCTCATTTTTATTTCTGGCCAATCTTTCTTTTGAAATGCCTTTTTTATTCTCTCTTCTTCTATTGGATCTGTCATAGGATATTTTTCTAATTATGAGCACTAATTTTGCCACGAAGACACAAAGGCTCCAAGTATTTTTAAATTAATTCGTTACTTTTTAAGTGTATTTATTTTTACTACTAAATATTAAAAAAACTCTTAGTGTCTTGGAGCCTTGGTGGCAAAAAAACTACCCCAAAAGTTCTTTTAAAACAGCGGAGATAATTTTGCCATCTGCCCTGCCAGCCAAAGCTTTCATGGCAAGAGGCATCACTTTGCCAAAATCAGCAGCAGAACTTGCTCCTGCGCCACTTATTACTCCTTGCAAGATAGCACGTATCTCTTCTTCACTCATTTGCTTTGGCAAATAACGCTCAATTACGGCCAGTTCATCCTCCTCTACCTTGGCCAAATCTTCACGCTTGTTTTGTAAATAAATATCTAAAGATTCTTTACGCTGCTTGGCCAACTTTTGAAATATCTTTAACGCAGCCTCATCTGTAACTACGCCATTAGCACCTGGTTCACTGGCAGCTAATAACAAAGCAGATTTTAAGCTTCGAAGTGCTCTTAAATTAACCTCTTCCTTAGCTTTCATTGCAGCAATTACAGCTGCATTTATTTGTTCCTGTAATGTCATATTGATAAACCTATTTCTTCTTGGTTAAATATTTAGCCCCTTTGCCTAAAAAGAAGGTAAAAGTATCGCTTCTTAATCCTAAACGCAAAGTCTCCAGCGGAATAATATCATTTGGCGCAATATTTCCCATATTTACGTTTGCACCTACCAACTTAATAAAATAAGTTTGTTGAGCTTTTTGTGGCGCCTCCCAAATAATTTTTTCTTCAGGAATTTTTGTAAGTATTTCCTGAACTAAGCCCTCACGAACTTCTCCGCTACTCCTGTATACACCAACATTTCCAGCCTCACGTGCCTCCGCAATCACCTTCCAAGAGCCTGCTTCCAATTCAGTCTGCATTAATTCAATCCACTGGTAAGGTGGAATTATTTTTTCTACATCTTTACTACCAACCTCACTCAATACCGTAACATGTTTGCTCAACTTTTGTATATACTCCAACTTTACATAATGCGGCAACTCAATTGAACCATCAGAAATTTCTGCATGCTTCATGCCATATTTTTCTAGTAAACGGATATAATCCTCAAATTGATTTCTTACAATATAGGCCTCAAATAAAGTACCCCCGAAATAAACTATAATGCCATTTTCTTGGTAAAGTTTAATTTTCTCTTCAAGCCTAGGTGTAACATAAGAAGTACCAAAACCCAATTTTACTATATCTGTATACTCTCCACTAACAGAGATCATATCTTCTGCCTCACGAATACTTAACCCTTTATCCATCACCATGTTTAAGCCACTTTCACGTGGTTTAACAGGACGTTCAGGAATGTGTTTTAGTTTAAAATTTTTCATGTTTTTCTTTCAATTAAGTCATTGGCACAAATTGCCCTAGTAGCGCAAAGGTATTCTTTAGTAAAGTAAAAAGGAAGAAATAGTGGAATCAATTTAGGTTGCTTCTATGCGCATCAATTATAGCTAAAATATCGCCTGCCTTTCTTAAGTTTGGCGCAATATCAAAAACCAAAAAATGATCGTTAAAATTTAGTGATAAGGCCAATTCTAAGTGTTTTAATGCTTCCTTTACCTCACCCAATTCGTAATAATAAATTGTTAACCTATAATGGTATTGGTGACAAACCTTGTCAAAAATTAAGCCTTCAAGAATTAACGCAATTGCCTCCTTTAATTTCCCCTCCGAATACCTAATTAAACTCCAGTCTAAATAGGCTTCCATCATTCCTGGGTCAAGCTCAACCAGCTTTGCATAAATATCTTCTGCCTCTTTTACAAATCCTTGCTTATACTCACATTCTGCTAAAACCAACAAAAACTCTGCATTATCAGGCTCCAACAAAACTGCCCTCTTAAAATGTTGCAATGCTTCCTTATGAACATTCTCTTTTTCATAGGTAATGCCTATTCCAAACCAAGCCTCCGCTAAATTTGGATTTAATTGAGCAGCCTTTTTATATTGAGCCCTGGAATCTAAAACCCTACCCAGGCGCTCATAACATCCGGCTAAGTTACAATAAGAAATACTATCACCTCCCTCTAAACGTATCACCTCCAAATATTCAACAATTGCCTCCTCAAACTTATCTAGCTCCACCAAAATATTGGCCTTATTAAACCTAGCAATCGAATAATCTTCATCAATCGCTAAACAATAATCAAACGACTCCAATGCCTTTTCATGGTTGTTCATTTTACTGTAAGTTACGCCTAAATTATACCATGCCCCAATATTATATGGATCCATGTCTATGAGTTTATTTAAGTATTTTAACGACTCAGTATAATTACTCAATAAATCATAGCAATGGGCTAATTCATAATAGGCTTGTTCCAATTCAGGTTCATCTTCAACAATAAGCTTAAAGTATTTTGCCGCAGTTTCAAATTCATCACAATCATCATATACATAGGCTATTTCAAAAAGCATGTCTAAACGCTCATCAGTATGCATTAAAGCCTTTTCAAAATACTCGGTTGCATCCTCTAAATTCAATTGATGTGCGCAAATTTCACCCTTTAAAAAAAACAACTCAGAATTAAATGGTTCATATAATTCGGCTCGATCCAATTCCGCTTGCGCCTCGTCGTATTTTTCAGATAATACAAATATTTCTGCCAATTTAATCCAAAATCCAATATTCATTGGATACATGTCCTTGCCAAAATCTACCGCCTCAATTGCCTTCTTTAACTTTTCAGTTTGAACGTAATATTCAATAATTCCTTCAATGGCATCGGCATCAAAATAATCTTTGGTTTTATTCCTAATCATTTTCTCATACCGCTGCACATTGCTGCTTACTTCTTCCCCCAAAAAATCATTACCATCCATACGCAGGTGTTTTATAAATCAAATTTAATTTTTACTTGTCATACCTAAAAGCTAAAAAGCTCGTTTTTTTTCGAAATCTTTGAACATTCGTTAAAAACATAAATTTCAAAAATGACAAAAATTTTCGTATTCATTCTTACAACGCTGCTTTCGGCTGATTTGTTCTCACAAACTTTGCCAAAATCACAGAGTCAGGCAAAGTGGCAGCAAAAAGTGGATTACAATATAGAAGTGAGTCTGGATGACACAACCCAAACCCTAACTGGCTTCGAGAAAATCACTTACTACAATCAAAGTCCAAATGAAATCACAGAAATTTACATTCACCTATGGCCAAATGCTTATAAATATAGAACCACAGCCTACGCAAAGCAAGAGTTGGAAAACGGAAAAACCAATTTTCATTTTACTGATCCGCAAAACCGAGGTTGGATAGACTCCCTAGATTTTAAGGTAAATGGTGAAAAAACAAGCTGGAATCTGACAACTGATATTGACATAGCAATCATAAAATTAACCAAACCTTTACAATCGGGACAGTCTATTGAAATTACCACTCCTTTTGTGGTTAAAATCCCAAATGTGTTCTCTAGAATGGGGTTTGAAGACGGTGTTTATTGCATCACTCAATGGTACCCTAAACCTGCAGTTTATGATGTAAACGGCTGGAATCCTATGCCCTATTTAAACCAAGGCGAATTTTACAGCGAATTTGGAAAGTTTGAAGTTAGCATTACCCTCCCAAAAGACTACCTGCTGGCAGCAACTGGCCAAATACAAGACCAAAAAGAAAAAGAATGGTGGTTGGCTCGATCCAAAAATTTAAATGCCAAACATTTTGCAGAAGGTGAAACCAAAACACTCAAATTTGTGCAAGATTCTGTGCACGATTTTGCTTGGTTCTGCAGCAAAGAATTTATGAGTGATAAAAGCGAGGTTACCCTATCCGATGGCCAAAAAGTTGAAACATGGATTTTTGCCAAAGCTAAAGACGAAAAAGACAAACCCAAAGGAATTGAATATGTAGATGAAGCCGTAAATTATTATTCAGAAAAAGTAGGCAATTACCCATACTCAATTGTACAAGTAGTTATAACTCCACTTAAGGCTGGTGGTGGCATGGAATATCCCACTATCACCAATTGCGCAAGCATCGATAAGACTACCATCATTCATGAAGTTGGTCACAATTGGTTCTATGGCATTTTAGGATCAAACGAAAGAGATTATCCATGGATGGATGAAAGTTTTAATACCTATTATGAAAACAGAAACTCTAAGGAAAATAAAAAACAAATTGAACCTGGGCAGACTTTGAATATTTCTCAAATTTTGGGACAAATAGACCAAAGCACATTCCTGTATAAATACACTGGTAGAAAAAATATGGATCAAGCCGGAAACCTGCATTCTGCAGAATATACCGACAATAATTATGGTGCTATTATTTACGCAAAAAATCCACTGGCATTTGCCTATTTGCAAGGATATTTAGGCACTGAAAAATTTGATGCCATGATGCATGCTTACTATGAAAAATGGAAATTTAAACACCCACTTCCAAACGACTTCAAATCACATGCAGAGGACTTTACAAATGATACTTTATCTTGGTTTTTTGAAGGCGTTTTAGGTTCGACCAAAAAATTAGATTACAAAATTGTTTCAGCAAAAAAAGGTCAATTAAAAATTAAAAATAATGGTTCCCTTGTTGCTCCTTTTCCGATTACTCAAATATTAGATGATTCCACTAAAAATAACCTTTGGGTAAAAGGATTTAACGGTAATAAAACCATTGATACAAATAGTTTAAATTTTCCAGCAAGTAAAGAATCTGCTAACCTTATTTATAGAATTGATGCCGATAAACAAACTACTGATTTGTATAGGCAAAACAATACCCAAGTTGTAAAAGGAAACTGCAAAACCTGCGCTGGAATTAAGTTACAGCCCATTGCTAACCTTGAAAATGATAATGCAAAACAAATATTTTGGTCGCCCATATATGCCTATAATGTATACAATAAAAGTATGTTGGGCTTAGCATTTTACAATAGCTTATTCCCTCAAAAGAAAAATGAATATGTATTCATGCCTGTGTATAGTTTTAACACAAACGATGTAAATGGCTATGCAAATTATTGGCACAATTTCTACAAAGAAGGTAAAATCAGAAACATTCAACTAGGCTTTAAATCTGCACGTTTTGCCAGCAAAGGAGTGTTTTATAATAGCAGTGATGAAAAATTTATTGCATTATTAGATACCGCTCAAAAATATAATGGTATAAGATCCTATTATGGTGGTATCACTTACGAAAAGTTCGCCCCATTTATGTCTATTCATTTAAAGCCAAAAAAAATAAGGAGTTCAATTGAACAACAAATTGAACTGCGTTATATTATGGTAAACGAACAAGCACAAGATAGAGGATACCTGTATCAGTTTGGTTCAGACCATTATGGAACAGGTGAAGTAAAATATACCTATATCAATCCTCATGCATTATACCCTATTGCCGCCAAAGCCTTTATCCAATCTGGCTTACACAATATTACCTTCAATAAAATTGGCTTTGAGTGGAACCAAGGAATTAAATACAAAGACGGTAAAAAAGCTGCAGAAATCAGAATATTCTCAGGAGGATTTTTATTCGATAAAATTGATGCTGCAGGGTCTAAAGACGATTACTACTCCTCTAGAACATTCTACCAAGCTGGAGCCAAAAATGGTAGCAATGATTTCACCTACGATGAGGCAATGATTGGGAGAGAGAAAAGTCTTCAGAATATTGCCAACCCAGCAAATGCAGGAAACGCTAGTTCCGAAAATTTATATGGAAGACAAATATTGGCTTCGGATGCAGGATTTAGAAATTTTGCGAGCGTTGGCTCAAGCCGTTCTTTTTTAAGCGCCCTGAACCTAACCATTCCTGCGCCAATACCCGTTCCAATTGGAATTTATGCCGATTTTAGTTATTGGCAATCGCCGGGAACCTACACTTTGGTGAATGGAGTTGCCGGTTTTACTTATATATACAGCGGTGCTCAAATGAACCTAACTTACAATGGTGGAATTTATGTGAGAGTAATCAAAAATGTACTTTCTATTTATGTGCCGCTTGTAAGCAGTAAAGATGTTAAAAGTACATGGGATACCAATGGCTATAATTCCTTCTTTAGTAGAACTAGTTTTGTGTTCAACCTAAATAAAATTAACCCCATTTCACTCATCCGCGACTTAAAACTATAATCTTAAATTATTCTTTTATAAGTTGTAATTTTGCATAAGAATTAATTCCAAATTCAATATGTCGATTATTAAGTTACCACTTCATTTTGAGGGCTCACAAGGTGAGAAAACCCTTTATACACTCTTTGATTCGGGTGCCACTTTCTCATGCATCAGTGCGGAGGCTGTGGAAGGACTAGAAACTCAAGTTAAACTAAGAAAACCATTAGAAATTGCAACTGCAGCAGAAGGTCATTATTTAAAAATAACCCATCGAGTTGCCATGGATTTTTATTTCAACGACATCCGACTCTCAGATGAATTTATGGTCATTCCAGGCTTATCAGAAGAAGTAATCCTTGGGGTAAATACCTTCCAAAAATGGCGCATCAAACTAGATTTTGAACACGATACCGTAATTATTGACCCCAAAGTTGCCAAAGCCATTTTAAAAACAATTAAAACCATTGGTAATCATGGATTCGACAAGCTCACCATGACGTCGTCATTAGGTCATCCTGAGCATGTCGAAGGGCAAAAAAAACAACTATAAGTACTAAAATAAACATATGTCAAACACACAAAGCTTCTCATTAGATTTTCTAAAAACACTCGGAATCTCAAATCATAATACTGGCACCTCAACTGGCCAAAACCACTTCGCTTCTGGCAATGCGCCTACCAGAGAAATTTTTTCTCCTGTAGATGGAAAATTAATTGGTAGCATCTCTTTCACAACCGAAGAAGAATACAATACAGTAATACAAAAAGCCGAAGAAGCTTATAAAATTTGGCGCACCATTCCTGCTCCTAAAAGGGGCGAAATTGTTCGCCAATATGGTAATTTATTGAGAGAGTACAAAGATGCATTGGGACATTTGGTTAGTTACGAAATGGGCAAAAGCTTGCAAGAGGGATTGGGTGAAGTACAAGAAATGATTGATATCTGCGATTTTGCCGTAGGTTTAAGCAGGCAATTACACGGACTCACCATGCACAGCGAAAGGCCAAACCACCGCATGTACGAACAATATCACCCAATTGGAATTGTGGGCATTATTTCTGCCTTTAACTTTCCTGTGGCTGTTTGGAGTTGGAACGCTATGTTGGCTGCCGTTTGTGGAGATGTATGTGTTTGGAAACCTTCCGAAAAAACACCCCTATCAGCTATTGCTTGCCAAAATTTAATGGCCAGAATTTTAAAAGTAAATAATTTACCAGAAGGCATTTTCTCACTCATCAATGGCGATTATAAAGTAGGAGAATGGATGAGCAATGATGAGCGTGTTCCTTTGGTATCGGCAACTGGTTCTACTCGCATGGGTAAGGCAGTTGGAGCAGCTTTGGCCCAAAGATTTGGTAAAGCCTTGTTAGAATTAGGCGGAAACAATGCAATTATACTTACCGAAAATGCCAACCTAGATTTAGCCATGGTAGGTGTATTGTTTGGCGCAGTTGGCACTGCAGGACAACGTTGTACTACCACTCGTAGATTAATTATTCATGAAAGTTTATACAATACAGTTAAAGAAAAATTAGTGAAAGCCTATGGTCAATTAACCATTGGCAATCCTTTAACTGGCAACCTTGTTGGACCATTAATTGACAAGGCAGCAGTTGCTGCTTACCTTAGTGCCATTGAACAATTAAAGGCAGAAGGTGGCACTGTTTTGTGTGGCGCAGAGGTTATGACTGGGGCAGGCTACGAAAGTGGCTGCTATGTAAAACCAACCATTTGCGAAGCAGACAACACATATAAAATTGTGCAATCAGAAACCTTTGCACCCATTTTATACCTTCTTAAGTTTAGCACACTCGAAGAAGCAATAGCACTGCAAAATGGTGTTAAACAAGGTTTGAGTTCAAGTATATTTACCAATAACATGCAAGAAGCAGAACAATTTTTGAGCGCTTGGGGCAGCGATTGCGGAATTGCCAACGTAAATATTGGAACCAGTGGTGCAGAAATTGGCGGTGCATTTGGTGGCGAAAAAGAAACTGGCGGTGGTCGCGAAAGCGGCTCAGATGCCTGGAAAGCATACATGCGCAGACAAACCAACACCCTCAACTATGGTAAAGAACTGCCATTGGCCCAGGGTATTAAATTTGATTTATAGCTATTTACAATCTTTGGTACAAGGTTTGCTTATAGCAAGTATCATGAAAAACAAGATTTTCCAAATTTCCATTTTTGCTTTATTTGCATTTCTCTTTTCGGTTCAAGCAATTGAACAACCCGAATTGCCAAAAGAAAAAATAGGCAATAAGGTAAACGAAATCAAAAAAGTGAAAAATACCGCCTTCACCTATGGCGAAAAATTAGATTACCGTGTGCATTATGGCCCATTAAATGGTGGCAATGCTCATTTTGAAATTGAGCCCAATTCTGTTGAAGTAAATAACCGCAAAGCCTATCACATCAAAATAACTGGCAAATCTGCTGGTATGGTTGATGTAATGTTTAAAGTAAAAGATGAATACGAAAGCTATGTGGATGAAGAAGCCATTATTCCATGGAAATGCATTAAAAAAGTAAAAGAAGGCGGTTATACCGATAGCGATTTTATTCTATTTGATCAGGTGAATGGATTTGCAACCAGCCGAAGAGGCAAAGTAGATATTGGCTTTCAAACCCAAGATGTGGTTTCGGCCATTTATTTTGCCAGAACAACCGATATGAGCAACGCAAAAATTGGCGATATTTTTCCCATGAATTTTTACATGGATGCAGAGAATTACAAACTACGTTTCAAATTTGTTGGCAGAGAAGTTATAAAAACTGATGCCGGCACTTTTAATACCTTGGTTATAAAACCTCAGTTAATTAAAGGTCGCGTGTTTAAAGATGACGAAGCACTTACCCTATGGGTAACCGATGATGAAAACAAGCTCCCAATCTTGGTTGAGAGCGACATCTTTGTAGGTTCCATTAAGGCAGAACTCACCAAATACCAAAACCTCCGCAACCCTCTCACCTCAAAAATAAAGTAACCAAATAACTACAAAGCAACGAAGCAACAATTAATTTCTACTAGATTTTTTTTTAATAAAAATTGTTACTTCGTTACTTTGTAGTAAAAACGAAACTATTTGTAGTAAAAACCATCCTTTTTATCCTCTAAACAGTTTTCTTTGCAGTATGAAATTGTGGCTCCAAAAACAAGAAAACCTACTTACGGTTATTCTCATCATATTCTATTCGGTAGGCTTGGTAGGTATCGGTTTGAACCCAAAAGAATTTGCACAATTAACTCCATACAACCTTGCCCTTACCGCATTTCTTCTTTTTAAACTCCATCCAGAAAAAGACCTCTTGTTTTTTATTAACCTACTTTTCGTTTTTGTAGGAGCTTGGTTCTTGGAGATGATAGGCGTTACAACCGGCCTTATTTTTGGCAACTACCAATATGGAAATTCATTAGGCTTTAAGCTCAACCAAACCCCTGTAATTATTGGACTCAACTGGATTATAGTTGCCTATAGCAGTCTTCAGTTGGTTCAAACCATTGCCATTAGGTTCAAACAGAAAATACATGAAATTTTAGGCGCCCTGTTTGCCGCATTATTTATGGTACTTTTAGATATGCTCATAGAACCGCTAGCGCCAAAACTCGATTTCTGGACTTGGCAAAACAACCTTATTCCCATTCAAAACTACACGGCCTGGTTTTTCTTTGGATTTGCCTTTTGCTACTGGATACTTAAAGGTGGTTTGCTCAAAAACAATCCAATGGGTTGGCGTGTTTATTTGACTCAATTTGTTTTCTTTGCTTTATTAAATCTAAGCATTTAAAAATTTATCCCATAATGCTACTAAACATACTAATTATAATCGCTACTTTCCTATTCATGGAATTCATGGCTTGGTTCACACATAAATTTGTGATGCATGGTTTTTTATGGTACTTACATAAAGATCACCACCAAGTTGAACCTGGGTTCTTCGAAAAAAATGATGCCTTTTTCCTCATATTCGCCATACCAAGTGCCTATTGCTATGTTACAGGACTCATGTTTGCTGATTTTAGGCTTTATATTGGCATTGGAATTTCACTCTATGGATTTGCCTATTTTGTGATACATGAAATTATTATTCATCAGCGATTTAAACTATTTACGCACATGAATAATCATTATGTGCGCGCCATTCGCAGGGCACACAAAATACACCACAAACACCTCGGAAAATACCAAGGCGAAAACTTTGGAATGCTCATTGTTCCATTAAAATATTGGCGCGATCCAAATACCAGCAAATGAGTTTATACGCTTGGCTTATGCTCTTCTCTTTTGTTGGTCCATTGCTTTTAAGCTTCGACAAAAAAGTAGCATTCTACCGCTGGTGGCCATCCCTTTTTTTAGGTATCGGTTTGAACCTAATCCTTTTTGTACTCTGGGATTCGTGGTTCACCAAAACCGGCGTTTGGAGCTTTAATCCAAGCTACGTTTGGCCAAGCAGAATTCTTGAATTACCACTAGAGGAGTGGGCTTTTTTTATTGTAGTTCCTTACGCCAGTATTTTTATTTATGCCTGCCTCAAAGCCTATCTTTCCGATGCCTGGTGGCAAACAAAAGTGCGCAGTATCAATTACTTTTTTATTGCCTGGTGTTTCCTTAATATTCTATTTTTTTCGGATCGAACCTATACCGTTGTAAATTACTCTTTGGCGCTGCTGATTCTTTTGGCCCAACAATTTTGGATCAAAGGAAAATACATGGGCTATTTCTGGTTCGCGTATTTCATTCATTTGATTCCTTTTTTCATTATCAATGGAATACTCACAGGCGGCGCCACTCCCTCGCCAATTGTGCTTTACAACCCAGATGAAATAATTGGCATTAGACTTTATACAATCCCCATTGAAGACACCATATACGCCCTAACTTGCCTCCTTTTGCCCATTTCTGTGCTAGAGTATTTAAAACAGAAATAACAATCATTTTTTATTTGATAGGCAATCCTTATTTTAGCGGAGAATTAAAAAATAAAAATTATGAATTTTCCTGAAAATTTATTGTACACCAAAGACCACGAATGGGTGCGTGTTGAAGGCGATGTAGCCTACATTGGAATCACTGATTTTGCGCAACACGAATTAGGTGATATCGTTTATGTTGATATTCCTAGCAAAGGAAAATCTGTTGCGCAACACGAAGTTTTTGGCACCGTTGAGGCTGTTAAAACAGTAAGTGATTTATTTATGCCTATCACTGGCGAAGTGTTAGAAATAAATCCTGCCCTTGATGGCTCGCCAGAATTAGTTAACTCAGATACATACGGCGAAGGCTGGATGATTAAATGCAGCGTAGCAAACACCTCAGAAATAGCTAGCTTACTAAAAGCCGACGCCTACAAAGAGCTAGTGCACTAATTCACATTTTATACTACAAAGAAACAAAGCAACGATTAAAAACTGTTGCTTTGTTTCTGTTTATACCCTTTCCAGTTAAGGAAAAATCATTTTTTTATTTCAAGTAACAAACAAATTGTTCCTTTGTTACTTTGTAGTTATTATTATTCTAATGAGCGAAGAAGTTTTTAAGAAGGTTGTTTCACATGCCAAAGAATATGGCTTTGTTTTTCCCAGTAGCGAAATCTATGATGGCCTTGCTGCCGTTTATGATTATGGCCAGAATGGGGTTGAGTTAAAAAACAACCTACGCCAATACTGGTGGAAAGCCATGGTGCAAATGAACGAAAATATTGTGGGCCTCGATTCTGCCATTTTTATGCACCCAAAAATCTGGAAAGCCAGTGGTCACATTGATGGGTTTTCTGATCCCATGATCGACAACAAAGATTCCAAAAAACGCTACCGCGCAGATAACCTCCTTGAAGACAAAATTGCCCGCTACCAAAAAGATGGCAAAACCATTAAGGCAGATGAATTGCAAGCTGCAATGGATCAAGCCTTATTAGACAATGATTTGGTTCAGCTTAAAGCCTTGATTGAACAACACGAAATAGTTTGCCCAATCAGCGGAACCCGCAACTGGACAGATGTGCGTCAGTTTAACCTCATGTTCTCGACAGAAATGGGCGCTATGGCCGAAGGTGCCGATAAAGTTTACCTCAGACCAGAAACCGCTCAAGGTATTTTTGTTAACTTTTTAAATGTTCAAAAAACCGGCAGAATGAAAATCCCTTTTGGCATTGCCCAAACAGGAAAAGCATTCCGCAACGAAATTATTGCCCGCCAATTCATCATGCGCATGCGCGAATTTGAACAAATGGAAATGCAATTTTTCATTCGGCCTGGCACCCAAAAAGAATGGTATGAGCATTGGAAAAATATGCGCATGAATTGGCACCAAAAACTGGGCTTTGGTATAGACAAATACCGCTTTCACGACCATGTGAAATTGGCACATTACGCAGATGCTGCCGTTGATATCGAATTTGATTATCCTTTTGGTTTCAAAGAAATGGAG
>CANKQY010000022.1 GCA_947485745.1 Bacteroidota bacterium | reverse complement strand
GGAATTTAGGAGCTGCTTTTCAACGCCATTTCACAGAAATTAAATTAAAAGAAAATGAAGAAAAATTTAGACTCCTCATTGAATCTGCAACTGATATTTTTTATTATACAGATACCTTGGGTAATTTTGTTTATGTAAACGATATTGCTGCCAAAATTACAGGTTATAGTACCGAAGAATTATTGAAAATGAACTACCTTGATTTGGTAAAACCAGATCGCACAAAGCAGGTAGAATCCTTTTACAAAAAACAATCTTTCATTGGGAAAAAAGTTACCTATTTAGAATTCCCTATTACCGCCAAATCAGGAAAAACATTATGGATTGGACAAAATGTTCAATTAATAGACACAGAAGACAAACAAAAAGCAATTCAGGCAATAGCGCGCGATATTACCTCTATCAAAAATGCTCAAATTGAAATAGAAAATTCTCGTGATTTTTTAAATAAAATAATTGACTCCATTCCTAATCCATTATTTGTAAAAAATAGAAAACATGAATGGATCATGGTTAATAATGCCTACACAAAATTAACCGGTATTGATAAAAAGAAAATCATGGGTAAAGATGATTCAAGATTTCTTGAAAAAAGTATTGCAAAAAACTTTATCAAAGACGATGAACAACAGTTTCTTAATAAGGAAGATAAACTACAAGAAGTAATTTTTATTGATTCGGATGGGAGCGAAAAAATACACCTAGTTAAAAAATCGATTTACCAGAACCTAAATGAAAGTTTCCTTATTGCTGTAATAACCGATATCACAGAAAGGAAACATTCAGAAGAGAAAGTTAAAAATTTAAAAGAATTTTATGAAATTGTGCTAAATAAAATTCCTTCCGATTTAGTGGTATTTGACAAAGACCATAGATATCTTTTTGTAAATGAAATGGCCGTTTCAGATCCAGAAAAAAGAAAATGGTTGATTGGTCACGATGATTATGATTATATTGAAAAATATCAAAAGAATGTTACGGTTGCAGATGAAAGAAGAAAACTTTTTGAAATTGTTAAATCGCAAAAAAAACAATTTGAATTTGAAGAAAAATTTACCACCGCTGATGGTAAAATCAATTGGATATTAAGACGGTTTTATCCAATTTTGGATAAGGATGAAGAAATATTAAATGTAATTGGTTATGGCATAGACATAACCAACAGAAAAGAATCTGAAGAAAAAATTAAACAAAATGAAGAAAGACTCAAGCTAGCCACATCCTCGGCTAATCTGGGTATTTGGGATTGGGATATAATATCCAATAAATTGATTTGGGATCAAAGTATGTACGAAATATATAATGCTGACCCTATGCAATTTACCAATGATTATGAAGCTTTTGAGAAATTGCTACACCCAGAAGATAGGGGAAAAGTAAAAGCAGACATTCAAAATTCAATTAATAATAATATCGACTTTAAAAGTGTTTTTAGAGTTGTTTCTGATTCAAATGATGTGAAATACATCAAGGCTTTTTCAAAAACTTTCAGAAATCTTGCCAATCAAGCTATACGAATGATAGGTGTTAATTTTGATGTAACTGAAGCAACATTAATTCAACAAAAAATACTTAAACAACAAACAGACCTTGAGGAAGTACAACATATTGCTAAAGTTGGAGGATGGGAAATTGATGTGAAGAAAAGAGAAATTGTTTGGTCGAAAGAAATGTTTAGTATTTGTGAAATGGATGAATTGGTTCAGCCAACTTTAAATGAAACCTACAACCTATTCACGACAGAAACAAGAGATCAGATGGTTCAGGCGTTTATTAATGCAATTGAGAATTTAGAAGAATTTGAAATAGAGGCACAAATTATTACCTGCAAGGGAAATACCCCCTACATTAGAACAAAAGGAATACCCTACACTGTTAATGGAAAGATAATTAGTGTTAGGGGTATTTTCCAGGATATTTCTATCGAAAAAGAAGTTGTTAGAATTATTGAACAAAA
The DNA here is from genome assembly GCA_947485745.1 of Bacteroidota bacterium. Lineage (GTDB taxonomy): Bacteria > Bacteroidota > Bacteroidia > UKL13-3 > UKL13-3 > B1. The sequence goes on along the minus strand of CANKQY010000022.1, from coordinate 31,536 downwards.
CACCATTGAATTAGAAAAGAAAAATAAAGAATTAGATCAATTTGCTTACGTGGTATCGCACGACTTAAAGGCACCATTGAGGGGCATTAACAATTTAAGTATGTGGATTGAGGAGGACTTGGAAGGTAAGATAGAAACTCAAACCAAAAATAACCTCGATTTAATGCGCAAAAGGGTAAAACGAATGGAAGGTTTAATTGATGGTATTTTACAGTATTCTATAGCTGGCAGAATAAAATATGATGCGATTTCATTTAGCCTAAATGAAAGCTTAAATGAATTAATTACCAGTATGACCCCTTCCGATAAGTTTAAAATAACTATTCAGGAAAAACTTCCAAAAATGCACACTGAAAAAATTGCCATTGAACAAGTTTTCTCAAATTACATTAGCAACGCCATAAAATATAACAATAACCCAAAACCAACTATTTCAGTTACTTGTAAAACAAAAGATGGATTTTATGAGTTTTGCGTCAAAGACAATGGTCCTGGGATAGAAAAAGAGTTTTTTGAAAAGGTCTTCGATATTTTTCAAACTTTGCAATCGCGAGATAGTTTCGAAAGCACAGGTGTTGGATTAGCCATTGTAAAAAAGATGGTAGAAGATAAAGGTGGCTCCGTTTGGATTGAATCAGAATTAGGCAAAGGCAGTAAGTTTTATTTTTCTTGGCCTATTATTGAAGTGAAATAATAAGAATGGCAAGATTTATACTTTTTCTCTTTGTAATTAGTTGGTTCAAACCTTCTGAAATCTCTGCACAATGCATTGATCCGTTGAGTATTACTCCTTCTTTTCCTTGTCCTGATCCAAACTATAGACCTGTTTGTGGTTGCGATGGCATTACGTACAGACATGATTGTGAAGCTAGGTATAGAAATGGCGTATTAACTTGGACAGATGGGCCATGCAACGGGTTTGAAATAGATTTAATTCCAACCTTTGTTTCTGACAATGACATATTGAGATTTACCTTTGTTCAAAATACAGGAACCACCGCTAACTTTTATTTAATTGATTATTTTGGTAAAATCATGATTCAAAGAACACTCCCAGCAAGTGATAATTTTGCCATTCCATTCGTTTTCGACCTTCCAGAGGTAAATAGTATGCGGCCAGGACCATATATTATTTTGGTATTCAATACAAAAGGAACCTATCGATATAAAAAATTTGTAAAGGTATAAGACAGAAAACTCGACTTTACCACAACCCTCAGCAATTTTACATCTATTATTCAATATTTCTTTTGGCAAATTGGTAGGTGAATCCCAACTATTTGCCTATCTTCGCAACCCTCAAATAGGAAAAAGTGAGATTTTTTAAACATTTTGTTGTGAATTATCAAAACATGGCCTATTTTTGCAACCCCTTTAATAAAACTGATCAAGCGTGGACGCATTAAGTTACAAAACAATCTCAGCCAATAAGGCAAGCACAACCAAAAACTGGTTTGTGATTGATGCTGAAGGACAAACCTTAGGAAGATTTGCTAGCAAAGTGGCAAACATATTACGTGGCAAACACAAGCCATCATTTACACCTCATTCAGATTGTGGTGATTACGTGATTATTATCAATGCAGATAAAATCCGTTTCACTGGAAACAAGTTGAATGACAAAGAATACAAATTCTTCTCTGGATACCCAGGAGGTTTGCGTTTTGAGGTAGCAAAAGATATTCTTGTGCGCAGGCCAACTTATATTGCAGAACATGCAATTAAGGGAATGCTTCCAAAAAACAAATTGGGTTCTGAATTATTCCGTAACCTACATGTTTACGCTGGATCTGAGCATCCTCATGGAGCACAACAACCAAAAGAATTAAAATTCTAAGAGATGGAAATCAATAACGCATTAGGAAGAAGAAAAACAGCGGTTGCCCGTGTTTACCTCACTGCAGGTACAGGAACAATGACTGTTAACAAAAAAGACCACAAGGTTTATTTTCCAACATTAAGTTTGCAAATTGCAGCAAACAAAGCATTTCAAGTTACCAATACCGAAGGACAATTTGATACAACCATTCACGTGAATGGTGGTGGTCAAACTGGTCAAGCAGATGCTATTAAATTAGCCATATCGCGTGCCTTGGTGAAACACAACGCCGAATTGAAGCCATCTTTGAAAGTTGCTGGTTTATTAACCCGTGACCCTAGAATGGTAGAACGTAAGAAGCCAGGTCAGAAGAAGGCTCGTAAACGTTTCCAATTCGTAAAACGTTAATCAGAATTTATCAATTTATATGTCAAAAATCACGCACGAAGAGTTGCTGGAAGCGGGAGTGCACTTTGGTCACTTAACCCGCAAATGGAATCCGAAAATGGCACCATATGTATTTATGGAGAAAAACGGAATCCACCTCATCGATCTACACAAAACAGCTGTAAAGCTGGATGAGGCCGCCCAAGCCATTAAAAACATCGTTAAGTCTGGCCGTAAAATTCTTTATGTTGCTACTAAAAAGCAAGCTAAAGAGATTATGGAAAACGAGGCTAAACGCGTAAACATGCCTTATGTTTGCGATCGTTGGTTAGGCGGTATGCTTACCAATTTTGGAACAGTAAGAAAAAGTATTAAGAAAATGCAAACTTTAGAAAAGTTAGCTCAAGATGGTACTTATACTAATATAAATAAGAAAGAGCGTTTGATGATTGACCGCGAAAAAATCAAATTGAAAAAAGTATTAGGTGGAATCGCAGATCTTAATCGTTTACCTGCAGCATTACTTATTGTTGATATCAAACGTGAACACATTGCAGTTGCAGAAGCCACTAAATTAAATATCCCTACTTTTGGAATAGTAGATACCAACTCAGATCCTACGCTAGTTGATTTCCCCATCCCTGCTAATGACGATGCGGCAAAATCAATCGCTTTGATTACCCGTTATATCACAGACGCAATTGTTGAAGGTTTATCTGAACGCAAACGCGAGAAAGAAGAAACAGTAGACAAAGAAGCGGTAGCTGAAAAAGAGGAAGCATAAAAAACGCCTCCGTCCGCCAGCAGGCCGACGGAGGCATTTTTTTAACAACATAATATTGAAAAAATAAAAATACTATAATGAGTACAACTAACACAATTAGTGCTGCAGACGTAAATAACTTACGTCAGTTAACAGGTGCAGGAATGATGGACTGCAAAAAAGCATTACAAGAAAGTAATGGCGACATGGAAGCTGCCATCGATTTTTTAAGGAAAAAAGGTGCTAAAATTTCAGCAAATCGTGCTGATCGTGATGCAAAAGAAGGTGCAATTATTGCTAAAGTTACCAGCGACAATAAACTTGGTGTGATCATTCAATTAAGTTGCGAAACTGATTTCGTTGCTAAGAATGAAGATTTTATTGCATTTACACACAAATTAGTAAATATCGCACTAGCTAATAAAGCTGCAAACATTGAATCATTAAGAGCTTTACCTATGGATGGCTTAACCGTTGCAGATAAATTAACCGAACAAGTTGGTAAAATTGGCGAAAAAATCGACGTAGTTAAATACGAAATCGTAACTGGCGAAAATATTGTTCCTTATATCCACGCTGGTAATAGGTTAAGCGTTTTGGTTTCATTGAACCATCCTGCTTCCGAAGCAAATTTTATTGCTGGTAAAGACGTTGCCATGCAAATTGCTGCTTTAAACCCAGTAGCTCTAGACAAAGGCGGTGTTGATCCTTCAATTATCGAACGTGAAATTGCCATTGGAATGGACCAAGCTCGTGCAGAAGGTAAACCTGAAGCCATGCTTGAGAAAATTGCTCAAGGTAAATTAGGGAAGTTCTACAAAGACTCAACTTTATTGAACCAAGAATTTGTTAAAGACAACAGCAAAACTATCCTACAAATGCTTGATGGAATTGAGAAAGGTTTAACTGTTGTTTCATTTAAACGAGTTTCTTTATAATTATTTAATAAAATCCTCTTCAAATTTGAAGAGGATTTTTTTTGCCTAAAAATTATTAATTTAACATATTCCTTTGCCAATTTGTAACTTCGTAACTTAAAAATAAAATCTTCAACAAATGAAATATAAACGCGTTCTGCTAAAACTAAGTGGTGAAGCCTTAATGGGCGAGATGCAATATGGTATTGACCCTAAAATTTTAGAGCAATATGCAATAGATGTAAAATCGGTGGTAGATGCAGGTGTTGAAGTGGCCATTGTTATTGGTGGCGGTAATATTTTTAGAGGAGTGCAAGGTGTTGCCGGTGGTTTAGTTGAACGTGCACAAGGAGACTACATGGGTATGCTTGCTACAGTTATTAACTCTATGGCCTTACAAGGTGCTTTAGAAAAAATTGGCATAAAAACTCGTCTCCTTACTGCTATACACATGGAACAAATTGCTGAACCTTTTATCCGCCGCCGTGCAATTAGGCATTTAGAAAAAGGTCGTGTTGTAATATTTGGCGCTGGTACAGGAAATCCATATTTTACCACAGATTCTGCTGCTGCTTTGCGCTCAGTTGAAATAGATGCAAACCTAGTACTAAAAGGAACCAGGGTTGATGGTATATATACCGCGGATCCAGAAAAAGACAAATCAGCTACAAGATTTAACCAAATTAGCTTTGAAGAAGTTTACGAAAGAGGCCTAAATGTTATGGATATGACTGCCATTACTTTATGCCAAGAAAATAAAATGCCAATTGTAGTTTTTGATATGAATAAAATGGGCAATTTTCTTCGTGTATGCCAAGGCGATGATGTGGGAACTACAGTAAGTTAATTTAGTTAGAAATTAAGTTTAGGCTTTTTGCCTAACACCAATAACTGATTTGGCCATTTGGGCAATACTTTTTGCATCAAACCCACATTCAGTATAAAGTTCTGATTGCTCGCCATGCTCAATAACTTTATCGGGCATGCCTAACCTAGTAACATCTGCATTGTAATGATTTTCTGCCATAAACTCTAAAATGGCTGATCCAAAACCACCTACAATTGTGCCATCTTCAACTGTTATTACATGTTTAAATTTAGTAAAAACCTCATGTAATAATTCTTCATCCAATGGCTTTACGAAGCGCATATCATAATGAGCCCCGTTGATACCTTCTTTATCTAAAAGGTTCAGGGCGGTTTGAGCTAAAATACCAGCTGTACCAAATGATAAAATTGCAAAGTCATCTCCATCTCTTAACTTTCTACCTTTACCAATTTCAATTTCTGCAAAAGGACGTTTCCAATCTATTAAAACACCATTGCCTCTCGGATATCGAATGGAGAATGGTCCTGCATTTTTATCTAAAGTAGCGGTAAACATTAAATTGCGCAGTTCCTCCTCATTCATTGGAGCAGAAACAACCATGTTTGGTACGCATCTCATAAACGGAATATCCAACATTCCATGATGCGTTGGCCCATCTGCACCAGCTAAGCCTGCCCTATCCATGCAAAAAATAACATGTAATTTTTGCAAAGCAACATCATGCACTACTTGGTCGTAAGCACGCTGCATAAAAGTAGAGTAAATATTACAAAAAGGTATTAAACCTTGAGCTGCAATACCTGCACTAAAAGTTACGGCATGCTGTTCTGCAATACCAACGTCGAAAGCCCTATCTGGCATGGCTTTCATCATAATATTCATACTGCTACCTGAAGGCATAGCTGGTGTAACACCAACAATTTTAGGGTTCATTTCGGCCAATTCAACAATAGAATGACCAAATACATCCTGGTATTTTGGTGGCTGAGGACTAGATAAAGGAACTTTTATTATTTCCCCACTAACCTTATCGAATAAACCTGGCGCATGCCATTTAGTTTGGTCCTTTTCGGCTGGTGCAAAACCTTTGCCCTTAACAGTAATGCAATGCAATAATTTTGGACCAGGGATGTGCTTCAAATCATTAAATATCTTCACCATGTGGTTTACATCGTGCCCATCAACTGGGCCAAAATACCTAAAGCCTAAGGCTTCAAATAAATTACTGTGACTTAACAAACCACCTTTTAGGGTATCATGAATTTTGGACAAAATATCTTGTGAAATCTGTCCTACTTTGCTCATGCGATCAAGCGTTTTCCAAATATCACCTTTAAATTTATTGTAGGTTGGTGAGGTTGTAATGTCTGTTAAATATTCTTTTAAAGCACCCACATTTGGGTCAATACTCATACAATTGTCGTTGAGTACTACAATGATATTTGCATTAGCAACTCCAGCATGATTTAGGCCCTCAAACGCCATACCACCGGTTAAGGCACCATCACCAATAATGGCAATATGTTGTTTGTCGTTATCGCCTTTAAGCTTAGAGGCCACGGCCATGCCAAGTGCAGCAGATATTGATGTAGAAGAGTGACCTACACCAAAGGCATCGTATTCACTTTCGCTTCGCTTCGGAAAACCAGATAGTCCTTTATAAACTCGATTGGTGTGAAATTCATCCCTTCTGCCCGTTAATATTTTATGACCATAAGCTTGATGGCCCACATCAAATATTAGTTGATCTATTGGTGTATTAAATGCATAATGAAGGGCTACTGTTAACTCCACTACACCCAAACTGGCACCAAAATGGCCACCATAAACAGAAACAGTATCAATGATATATTGCCTAAGCTCTTGTGAGATTTTAACCAAATCTTGTTCAGGAAATTTCCGTAAATCAGCAGGATAATTGATTTTTTCTAAACGAGGGCCTGGTTGAATATTCATTTTTGGCATAAAGTAAAATTAGATAACGAGTTTTTTAAGTAAAACTATATAACAACAAATGCCTTCCAAGGTTTTACAAAAATAAGGTAGTAAAATTAATGATAATTAGGCAAATATGAAAGTTAAACCAATTTACCATCATAGAATCAGCGCTTACAAGCGTGCATCGCTTACAATTAAATCCTTCGGATGAATGGATAAAATAGGAATATTGCTGTTTTTAACCATCTGTTGGGAGTACTTTCCTGAGAAAAAGGACGTGAAATTTGTTTCTTGCTCTGTCATAATAACCGCCATTCCAGCATTCACTTCCTTTGAATACGCCAATACTTGATCTGTTGGGTTTCCACCTAACCTAGTCTCAGAAACATAATTGACTCCCTTTTCTTCAATGTTATTACATACTTGACGCATATAATTATTGATTAAAACAGTACTATCCTTTCCTTTATCATTTGAAACACCAATGATATGTAAGGTAGCGTTAAAAACTCTAGCAAATGCTATGGCATAAGGAACTTTCTGACGCGTTTCAAAGGACGAATCTATTGGAACTACGATTGCGCTTAAATTGAATGCTGCTCCAATGCAAGGAACAGTTAAAACCATTCTTTCGGAACGCTCAATAATTTGATTAGCTTCTGCAACAGTAAGCAACCCCATTTCAGGATCACCTTTTATTACCGGTAAAATAATAAGTTCATTTTTAGAGGCATTAAACTTTTTTCCTAAACCTTTGGTAGCAACATTTTCTTCCAAATTAAAGCTGGAAGGCAATCCAATTTTTGAATTGCCAACTAAAAATGCGTTTACATTTGCCTTAAAATAATTTTGCAATTTTTCTGCAATCTGAATTGAATCTAGACAAGATTTACTGTCTTTTAATGCAACACATAAATTGGTTATTGTAATGGCCATATATTTTAATTTTTCACTAAGATATTAAAATAATATTAGAAATTAACAAATTAATTAAACAGTTTTCGACAAAAACAAGTATAATTAATTGGTTACTAAAATTTTAAATAAAAATTAAGAACTAAAAAATTGAGTACTTCAGCCTTAAAAGTAGTGTCTTAATAATGAGGAAGTTAAAAAAAAATGTGCTAAGCTCCCTTAAAAGCAGGTTTTCGTTTTTCGTTAAAAGCATTTACCCCTTCCTTGTAATCTTCACTTCTTCCTGCAATTTCTTGACAATAAGCCTCGTATTCTAACATGGTATCCAAATCGCTTGTAAACGATTTGTTGAGCATTTTTTTCATGAGGCCAATAGCTTTAGTTGGAGCTAGGGAATAGTGTTCAGCCAATTTGTTTACTTCTTCATCTAATTCTTCTAATTTAACAACCTTGTTAATCATTCCCCAACCGGCAGCTTGCTGTGCGGTAACTTTTGACCCAAGAGTTGCCAATTCAAAAGCTCGGGCTGAACCTATTAAACGAGGTAAAAAATAAGAAGAACCTGAATCCAAAACCAAGCCAACATTTACAAAAACTTCTATTAAACTGGCATTTTCAGAAGCAATAATCATATCACATGAAAGTGCCAATGAACAGCCTGCCCCAGCAGCTACACCATTTAATTTACAAATAACAGGAATGGGCAAATTACGAATGGCTTTAATCATTGGGTTATACCTCTTGTACAGGCTATCGCTTAAACTTCTATTTTTACTGCCAGCAATGGCTTTTAAATCTTGCCCGCTGCAAAATGCTTTACCAGAACCTGTAATTACCAAAACCCGAATGCTTTTATCTTTGGCCGTTTTCTTAAGTGCATCATTTACATCTGCACTGAGTTGTTCATTGAAGGCATTAAACACATCTGGCCTGTTTAAAGTAAGGGTAGCAATACCATTATTAACATCAAACAATACTGTTTCGTAACTCATAATTTATCATTTAAAAGTGAACTAAAGGAAAATTCATCACAACAAACATTAGGGCAAAACCCAAAACAAAGCCAGCATATATTTGCTGGGGAACATGAGCCTTCAAGCTTAACCTGGCTGAACCAATTAAACTGCTAAAAAGTATGGCTAAAACTAATATAATTCGTATATCTATATAGCCAATATTGCCAACAGTTGCAAGCAAACCACACAAGGCACCTAAGGTGGCCATGTGAATACTAATTTTATTGAAAAAATTAATGATAGAAATGGCACAGATGATTGCGGCACATGCAAGTAAATATTGCAAAATAAGGGGATGCGTAGTAGGTGATTTTAAAAAATTATAGTAATTAAAAATATAAAGCGCTAAAGTAAAAAGGAAAGGTAATTTGCGCTCCTCATTGCTTTCAAGCGTAATAGATTTAACTTTTCCTGTAATGCGCATCACCAAAACTATCAGTATTGGAATAATACTGGTTGAAATAAAGATGAAGACAATAAAAAACAACTGAATGCGCATTGGCATGCCATGATTTAGCTGTGGAAACAACAAAAATAATAAGTAAAGGCACAACAAGTTCACAAAAACAGGGTGTGCCAAAACAGATAAAAATTTAGCTAAACCTTTGTTCATAGCTATTTAACCGCAATTACGCTTATTTCCACATTGGCATTCAATGGGAGTTTAACCACTTGAACGGTTTCGCGTGCGGGATAGTTTCCGGCAAAAAAACTACCATACACTTCATTAATTGCCGCAAAATCTCCTAGATTAACGCAAAAAATAGTTGTTTTTACCACATGGCTAAAGTCCATATTTGCTTCCGCTAGTATGGCTTGCAAGTTTTCCATTACCTTTTTGGTTTCTGCTTTTATATCTCCAGTAACCATTTCGCCTGTATGTGCATCCTTTGGCACTTGGCCACTAATGTATAAGGTTCCATTTACCAGAACAGCGTGGCTGTATGGGCCAATTGGTTCAGGCGCATTTTTGCTCGTAATTATTTTCTTTTCCATGTGTAAGGGCTTGTTATCTTTGTTTTTAATTTGAGATTGTGAATATGAAAATTTTGGTAAGAGGTTCAATGAACCGAATAAAAGAACTGCAAGAAAAGTTGGAAGGTATTTCATGTGAATTAACTTGCATAGATGATAGTGACTTATTAAGCGCAAATGTGCATCAATTTGATGTGATTTTCGACCTCAAATTTGATGAAAAAATTGAACAATTGCACTATTACGCAGGATTAAAAAATATTCCTGTATTTGTTTGTGCAGTAAAACAACAATTGGCAAAGGCAATTTTTGATTGTCATGTTAAAATAGAATGCACCTTATTTGGCATCAATGCGCTTCCTACCTTTATCAATAGAAGCTTAGCCGAAATCTCTTTAGCAAAAGAGTTGGATCGCCCAAAACTTGACTCATTTATGCAACAACTGAATTGGGACTTTAAGGTGGTAGAAGACCGAGTTGGGATGGTAACACCAAGGATAATTTTTATGATTATTAACGAGGCTTGCTATACTTTGCAGGAAGGAACTGCAACCCAAACAGACATAGATACCAGCATGAAATTGGGCACCAATTATCCTTATGGGCCGTTTGAATGGGCAAATAAAATTGGGATCAAACACGTATATGAAACCATTGAAGCCATTTACCAAGATACGCACGATGAGCGCTATAAAGTTTGCCCACTGCTTAAAACAAAGTATTTAAAAGGGGAAGAATTTTAATTCCTCATAGATTAATATCTGTGAAAAAATAATTGTATTTATTGGCCAATATATTAGCTATTTATTTAAAAAATGTGTATATTCGACTAATATTTTAACTACTATGTTAAGTTTTGGGATAGATAAAAAACCTAGTAATATTCAAAAAGACCTTTCGATAAAACACAAGATTATTAGAAGGCAATTAGGGTATAGTCAAAGTGAGCTAGCCAAACGCTCCGGGGTGTCTTTGGGAAGTGTAAAGCGATTTGAAAATTCAGGTCAAATTTCTTTGGAATCTTTACTCAAACTAGCTCAAATTTTAAATCGTCTTCACGATTTTGAATCAATTTTAACTAGCGTCGAAAACCTAAAAGAAATTGAAAAGTTGTTTAGTGATAAAACAAGAGGATGATGATTCACGTCAAAAAAATAGTTGTTTCAATTCTGCTAAACAAAGATGAAATTGAAGTGGGAGAATTACTTGCTGAGGGCAGAGATATCTATTTTAAATATTATGCTGAATTTATAAAAAGGGGTATTGAAATATCACCATTTAAGTTAAGATTAAATAGGGAAATAAATAAGGCAGATGCTATTCCATTCGATGGATTATTTGGGGTATTTGCAGATTCATTACCTGATGGTTGGGGAAAGTTACTTTTGGATAGGCGGTTAATAAGTGGTGGTGTGAATTTAGATAATATCACCATGCTTGATAGGCTTGCTTATGTTGGTAGAAATGGCATGGGGGCACTTATTTATAAGCCAGAAATGGATGAATTAAGGAACGAGAATCTCAATTTAGAGTTGGATGAATTGGCTCAAGCATCCTTACAGGTTGTTTCGGGAGTTACTTCAGAGGTGATAGATAATTTATATCAACTAGGAGGCTCCTCTGGTGGCGCTAGACCAAAAGTTTTAGTTGGGTACAATCCAGTTTCAAATGTGCTAATAAGTGAAGGCAAAACAATTCCGGAAGGCTTTGAACATTGGCTTATAAAGTTTCCGTCATCTTCAGATAAGCCAGATATTGCAAACATAGAGTTCGCTTATTATAATATGGCCTTAGATGCAGGAATAATAATGAGTGATTCAAAACTGTTTAAAGGAAAATCTGGGCAGGTTTATTTTGGAACCAAGCGCTTTGATAGAATTGGAAATAAACGCTTACACCTCCATTCTGCAGCTGGTATAATGCATGATAATTTTAGATTAAGTAACTTAGACTATGGGAATCTAATGGATTGCGCATTTAAACTTGAAAAGGATGTTCGTGCCTATGAAAAAATACTTCGATTAGCAGCTTTTAATGTATTTGCTCATAACCGTGATGATCATAGTAAAAATTTTGCATTTTTAATGGATGAAAATGGTGCTTGGAAATTTGCACCAGCCTATGATCTAACCTTTTCAAGTTCCGGTCATGGGATGCATAGCACTATGATTGCTAATGAAAGCGCAAACCCCACAAAAAAGCATTTGATGGAATTAGCTGATTATTTTAAAATAAGGAACTCAAAGGCAATAATTGAACAGGTTCAAACTGTGGTATATAACTGGAAAATGTATGCCAAACAAGCTAATGTGAGCAGTAGTTCTATGAATCAAATTGAAAAAGTAATTGGACGAAAATCATATTAAACGAACCTTCGGCGACTTTGTATGCTGAAGCCTTAGCTTAGGCATAAGCTTCGGTGAGGATGTTTTGTGCTAGTTGAGTGAACCCACCTTTGCTGACTTTGTGTGTCAAAGCCTTGGCGTAGGCATAAAGCTACGGTGGGTGAGAGCGGAGAGGGGGGGATTCGAACCCCCGGTACCTTGCGGTACACAAACTTTCCAAGCTTGCACGATCGGCCACTCTGACACCTCTCCAATGAGGGGCAAAAATAAGAAAAGTGCGCTATTTGCCAAGGATGGTTTAAACTAAAGTCTATTCAATGTTAATTATTGCCTAAATTGCAGCTCATTTTTAAATATGATTCATACACTCCGTAAATTGGCTTATTCCTCGGTAAAAAACTGTTTTATCTTTGTTATTTTCTTACTACTCTTTGTAAAACCTTTTGCTATAAATGCACAAAATGCTTGTGCTATTGTTAAACAAAAATCCTCAGCCACTTCTTTAAATAAAGCCAATGCCAGCAATGCACAAATGGCACAAATGGAAAAATATGATATCATATTTCATCACCTAGATTTATTAGTTGAAAGAAATAGCATTGCAATAGCTGGTAGTGTAAAAACGATTGCCAAATCAAGGGTTGCCCTACTTGATACCATCCTCTTTCAACTTCATGCAAACTTTATTGTCGACTCTATTATTGGTTCAAACCGTAATAAAATTAGCTTTAACAGATTGCCTGATATTATTCAATTGGTTTTGCCAATACCAATTAATTTTGGTGAAACATTTGAGGTGCAGATATACTACCGCGGCATTGCACCTAGTGGCGCTAGTGCAGCTATTGGTGGTGGATTTAGCACTAGAGCCTCCCCTACTTATGGCAATCAAATAACTTGGAGTTTGAGTCAGCCATATAGCGCTTACGAATGGTGGCCATGCAAGCAATCATTGCAAGACAAAATAGATTCTGTATATATTTCTGTAACCACAGATACATCGAACAGAGTTGGTTCAAACGGTTTGCTCAAAAGTATTACGCCTATGGGCAATGGCAAACACAAATACCATTGGCAATCAAATTACATAATAGACTATTATTTGGTAATGGTTACCGTGGGGCAATACACAGAATACTTAGATTATGCAAAACCAAAACAAATAGCAGATAGCGTTTTAATTCAACATTATATATACAATAACCCCCTTGCTTACAGTAACAATGTAAATAGTATTAGGGCAACAAAATCAATGCTTGAAACATTCTCAGAAACTTACGGACTTTACCCGTTTTACAAAGAAAAATATGGTCATGTAATGGCACCATTTAGCGGTGGTATGGAGCACCAAACCATGACGAGTTTGGGGATACTTAATTTTGGTATTGTGGCCCACGAATTGGCACACCAATGGTTTGGGGATAATGTAACCTGTGCTACTTGGAAAGACATTTGGTTAAACGAAGGCTTTGCTACTTATTCCGAATACCTGGCAGCCAAATACCTAACAACCCCCGCAAATGCTTTAGCTGTTATAATCAAAATACAAAATGATGCGAAGCCTGGAGTTGGGTCTGTATATTGTGCTGATACTACTAATGTGTCACGGATTTTTAGTAGCTCATTGACCTACAACAAAGGCGCAAGTGCTATTCGCGTTTTGCATTATTTATTAGGAGATTCCTTGTTTTTGAAAGTTTGTTCAACCTATCAAACAAGGTTTGCAAATGGCAATGCCACAACCAATGATTTTAATTTATTGGTAAATGAATTGAGCAAGAAAAACTATGACTACTTTTTTAACCAATGGATTTATGGCGCGGGTTGGCCAACATACAGTGTAAAGTGGAACCAAATTGCCGATACACTTTTAGTGTCGGTTTTTCAAAGTAATGCGCAAAGTGCAGGTAATTTGGTTGATTTACCATTGCCATTTTTGATTAAAACATTGCAAGGAGATTCACTTATATTTTTGCAACAAAGTGGTGCAACAGGATTTTATAAAATAAAAAATACTCGCCAAATTAGCAACCTTGAAATGGATCCTGAAAGCTGGATTTTGAAATCATCCAACATCATAAAAGACCTCACTTTAACAAGTGTTTTTGGCATAAATAATAAGTTAAAAATTCAAGTATTCCCTAACCCCGTTCAAGAGTCGTTGAGCATTAAAATGGAAAGTAAAGGGCAATATTCTGCCACTTTGTATGACCTAAATGGGAAAATTTGCGGAAAATTTGCATTTATAGATGCAGGAGAAATAAATACCGGTTTGCTTCTACAAGGCTTATATTTATTGGTAATTGAAGACCAAATGGGAATGAGTTACCAGCAAAAAATATTGGTTCAGACCAAATAAAAGCTTAATTAATTGATTAATAATGAGAAAAGCCAATTAATTAATTATCTTTGATACCTAATTCTAAATTTGAATTAACTAAATATTTTTTTTATGCCAACTGGTTCAGTAAAATTTTTCAACGAAAGCAAAGGCTTTGGTTTTATCAAGAGTGACGATAACGGAAACGAGCTTTTCGTACATGTTACAGACACTATCGACAAAATTCAAGAAAACGACCTTGTTACTTTCGAAATCGGCGAGGGAAAAAAAGGCCCTACAGCTGTTAACGTAAAGTTAAAAAACTAATTCCACTCACTCCAATAATTTTGGAGTTTGATAATAATATTATCCCAAGAGGTTTTTCGTTATTGTCCAACCCTCAATAGTCTGTTACAAACGACCTATTGAGGGTTTTTTTGTCCAAAAAACAATCTTTCTTGAAAGAGTAAGACATTATGCCTATTTTCGCCTTTGTATTTCTTGGTTTCGTAGTTCAATGGATAGAATAGATGTTTCCTAAACATTTGATAGCAGTTCGATTCTGCTCGAGACTACTTTTTTAAAGTGAAAATGGCCTGTTTAAGAATTCTTATCCCAATACTTTTTACACTTTCCATTTTAAGTTGTAAAAAGCCTTGTCCCGCTCAAGAGCCATGGCAATTTGTGCCATTGGACAGCGTATTTAAAGCATTAATAACTAATAATGGATTAGACACCTTAACGTTTACTTATAATAGTTTAGACACTGTAAAATTTTATCTTGAATCTCGAACTGAAGAAATATTTAAATATCAGGATAACTTTATAAACGAAAGATGCGGTTATTATGGAGGTCGGTATTGGGGAGAGCAAGTTTCCAACATTTATATTAGTCCTGATTTTGCCTATAAATTAATATTGATTTTTCATCAAGATAAATACCGTCCAAGAATCGAATGTTACCTTGGTTATGATTCATGGGATTTTGACGTTGACCCAACATGGTTTAGAAATGAGGTAATATTGAATGGTATCACATATAGTAACGCCTATATTATAGATTACTTTGTTATAGACTTGTATAAAGGAATAGTTTCCTTCAAGGCTAAACAAAACTTATGGCAGAGAATCTTATAAGTTTCCTCCCCATTTTATTTCTTTTGAACTTTTCAATTGTTTTTAATACATTTACAAAAATTTATAACATGCGTTCCACCAATACCTTGGTTCATACTCTTCTTCTAACAATAAACCTATGCTCCTGCAGTCGAATATCACAGGTATCGGTTCAAACCGAAACAAAAAAGCATGATACCTTGCAGGAAATACCCACTTGGATACAAATGATGAACGATCCAAAGGTGAATTACTACCAAGCAGTTGAGGCATTTAATGCCTATTGGTCTAAACACGAAAAACCCACGGAAGACAGCGGAGAAGCCAGAGACATTTACGGTAAAGAAAAATCGGAAGCAGAAAAAAAAGCAGAGGCAAGTAGGTCGGTTCAATACGTATATGAATACAAACAATTCCTCAACTGGATGGAAAGAAATAAAAATTTAGTAAAAACTGATGGGACGTTAATGACACCAGCAGAAATTTTAGAACAATCTGAAAAAGAAAGGAAAAACAGACAATGAACCGATTACTACTTTATCTACTTGTTTTCTTTATCTCCTCAGCGTTATTGGCTCAAACCGGTGCCACCTTTACCCAACACGGACCTGTAAAATTCCCTAGCAACCCAAGTGTGCAAACAACGGGCATGGGTAGAGTTTCTATGTTGGTGTATCATCCAACAGATAGCAATATCTTGTTTGCAGTAACGGCATCGGGTGGTGTTTTTAAAAGCGCTAACGAAGGATATACATGGAAACCTATGAGTGATTTATTGCCGCAAACGGCCTGCGCTTCTCTGCTAATAAACCCCCTTAACCCAGAGGTAATGTATTTGGGAACAGGCGATGCAAACTATAACTCAGGCGGATTAGGCGTATACAAAACTACCAATGGCGGAAAATCATGGTTTGTTTCAAATACAGGTATGGGCAACAAAATGATTTCTGAAATGGTGTTCCTACCCGGAGATACCAACACCATTATTGCTGCATGTTCAGATGGCATTTATAAGACCACTAATAATGGCAGCACTTGGGTCAAAAAAACAACGGTAACAACAAGCTATAGAGACATCTCCTACCGACCGCAAAGCACGCAGATTCTTTATGCTGCAAGTAATACACATTTTTATAGAAGTTTCGATAATGCTGAAACTTGGTCGCAAATCAATATCAATCCTGCAATCACATGTGCAGGCATTAAATTAGCCGTTTGTCCTTCTGATACCTCTAAGTTATATTGTGTAGCATGGCGAACTGGTGGTACTAGTCCGTTTGGTGGTCTTTACCAATCAACCAATAACGGAAGCACCTTTACCTTAATGGCAGATACACCTAACATTTTAGGATACTCGGGAACTGGTAATACCATGGATGGACAAGAATCATACAACTTGGCATTAATTGTTGACCCCAACAATGCCAACACCCTGTATGTTGGTGCCATTAATGTTTGGAAATCTACCAATCAAGGAAGTAGTTTCACACTTCTCTCCCATTGGGCCTATGGTGTTCATGCAGACAAACATGGTTTCCTTTTCTCGCCCTTTAACCCCAATAAATTATTTATATACCATGATGGTGGTATAGATAGAACCACCAATGGTGGTGGCACATGGACCACCTTTGAAGATGGACTCTCGGCTTCTGAATTTTACAAAATGGGAAGCAGTCAGCTAGCCAAAGATTATATTTTAGGCGGGCTGCAAGACAATGGTATGGATGTGTCTATCAATAAAAATTATGCAACAGTAAGAGGAGGAGATCATTTTGACGATTTTGCTGCTGATGCATTTGACAGCAGCATGGTATATGAAAATGGTGGCATTAAAAGAAATCTGGTCTCAAATGCAACAGCTAACATTAATGGAAGAGGTGGAATTTATGTTGTTCACCCAAATGATAGCAATGTGATGTTTGAATTGGATACCAATGTATGGCGAACCAACAACCTTAGAGCAAATCCGGCATCTGGCGTGAGTTGGACCAAAATAAGTGCGATACCAGGTAGTATCTCATGGGGTAACAAATGTGCCGCTTTTGCAAATACAAGTAGTGGTACATTTTACGTTTATTTCTCTCCACGGAAGTTTTACAAATCAGAAAACATAAACGCTGCGTCACCTCTATTCACGGAAATTACCAGCTTTCCATTTCTCGGCCCAGAAGCCATTAAACAAATTGAAACATGTGACATAGATTCCAATATAGTTTATGTGGTAACTACGCAACAACGTTTATTCAAATCAATGAACAAAGGACTTACCTGGGTAAGCATCACTAAAAACCTACCGGCCAATAACCTCATCAAATTTGAATTGGATCAAAAAGCCAACGACTCTTCCATGTATATCTGCACTGCTTTTGGAGTATATTACAGAAATAGTGGTTTAGTTAATTGGATACCCTATTCAACCGGACTTCCTTTGGTGGCTCAAATATCTGATATGGAAATTTTGAGCAATGGTGCAAACATTGAACGACTTTATATCTCAACCTATGGAAGAGGTATTTGGCAAAGTAATTTGTATAAAAATACAGCCTTGGCTCCTATCTCAGAATTCACGGTTCAACCGAATTCTTTGAGTGCTTGTCCAACTGATTTTATATTGGTTGACCACTCAAGTCAAGCACCCGTTTCGCGCAAATGGATGATACAACCAACAAGCGGTAGGACATACTTAAACGGAACCGACTCATTAAGCAATAGAGCAGAAATTAGGATCACTAACGCTGGTAATTATTCCATTTCATTGATGGTAAGTAATGCCACTGGTTCTTCTACAGCAAGCAAAACAATTGGATATACTCCTTTACCTGCAGCAAGTTGTTCAACTACCACCACTAACCTATCTGGTTATGGCATGGGAATAAAGGCATTTGAATTGAATTCCATTAATAACCCTTCTAGCATTGGCGTGGCCAGTTATACTGATTTTACTTGTAACAATGGCACCAGTGTGAAAACTGGAACAACCTATACAGCATGGGTTACCACAGGAAATACCAATCCACAAAATCAAAAGATATATATTGATTACAATAATAACGGACTTTTCACCGATGCCAATGAATTGGTTGGAACAATCGGTTCGGGCACAGATAGGAGAAGTTGTAGTATTTCAATATTGGCATTACCTCCTATTATAAACCAATGGATACGCATGAGAGTGGTAACCAATTTTGGCAGCTCTGCCACGCCACCATGCGGACTGTTGAGTTATGGTGAAAGTGAAGACTATGCCATTTTTATAGACACACAAGTTCCAAGCATTGCCATTCAAATGCCCAAGCCTCAGGTATTCGCTCCCTTTGTGGCCAATATAACAGTTAGTGAGCCAACAAGTGTTTTGAACACAAGTTCCATCACTATTACCAATGGCATAAAAGGAACACTTACACAAACAGCACCAAATGCTTATTCCTTAATTATTAATCCTGTAAATGCTGGTAAAATATTCCTTCAAATTGCAGCCAATGCTGTGCTCGATTTGGCAGGAAATGGCAATCTTTTAACCCTTGATTCAACTACCTTTTCATTACCAGCTATAGAAACAACCATTAGCAGTAGGAGCTTGAATTTTGGTCCTAACGAAACCGATACTTTTTATTCACCAACAGGAAAAATAATGGCCGTATTAACCAATAACAGTTCATACAATTACGGGCAAACCACGGTAAGTATAGACAATGCAGGTGTTGGGGCTATCAATTTTGGAAGCAATACCACTGCGAATAAAAGAATTGCCAGTAAAACCTATACAGTAACGCCAAGCAACAACAATCCAACTGGATCTTATCAAATAAAATTATTTTATACAGAAGCAGAATTGAATGGATGGAAAAGCATAACAGGACAAAAATTTTCAAATGCTAATATCCTTAAAACACCCAACAACATTGCTAGTGGAACCATTGCTACAGGAGTGTATGGAACAGGTACAAGTTATTCGGTATATCCAGGAACGCAAGACTCTATTATTACGTCAACATTCACCACTGGATTTAGTGGGTTTGCAATTGGTGCAAACACCATTGTGTTGCCCGTTCAATACCTCAGTTTTGAAGCCCAAAAGTATAGCAATTATGTATTGCTCACGTGGAGCACTGGCAGTGAATTAAACAACAAACATTTTATCATTGAACGCGCTACCAATAGCAAAGATTGGACAAGCATTGGAATGGTAAAAGGTAAAGGAACAACTGCACTCAAAAGCTCTTACACCTTTGAAGACCGACAAGTGAATTTAAGTGGCAGTGAGTCTAAAATATTTTATTATCGTTTGAACCAAATAGATTGGGACGGCAAATCAAGTTTTTCTGTAAGTAGGATTATTGAATTGGAAGATGCCATAACATCTATCAAAGTATACCCTCAACCCACACAAGGTGATTTATATATTGATGCGCCAAACAACAAAGGCTTACGATTTGCATTAATGGACAATTCGGGTAAATCTGTTTTAAAAGGAAGCAGCATTTTACCCTTAACTCAAATTGATCTTCGCATGGTACCTGCAGGTATTTACTACCTACAAATAAGCGCAAGTCATGAAAAAGCGCAAACTTTCAAAGTAATTAAAATAGAGTAGTTTCGGTCTGAACCAAGGAGGAGAAGCTGTATGAGTCTTTACTAGACTACCAAAGCACCCTCAGCCGCTAATTTCTGAGGGTGCTTTTTATTTATTTCTACTTATACCTATTCAACAGGTTATAACAAAAAAAGTGAAGGCTAAAATCTTCACTTTTTTATTTTAAAGTTGTCCCTAAGAACGGATCAATTTCTTTAAATAGGCCAATAAAAAGATGATTTTTAAAAATCTGATATACAGAGGTATAAATGCTAGAAAAGGCTTAGGATTAAATAGATGTTTAAATTCTTTTTTTTATTTGCGCAAAAAATTTTATATAGTTTTAATTTTTTTTATATAGATTTACTTGTTCAATTTTAGTAGATTATGGTAAAAATTTACAAACGCATCCTTTGGGTTTTCTTTTTTTTAATGAGTATAAATACATCGTTTGCACAAACGGTGAGGAATTACTTGTACACTCCTTCTAGTTCAGTTTTTACGCCATTATTAACACCCAATTCTGTTACCATAACAGGCACATTGGATGAAGGATACGTGAATAATATTCCTATCGGTTTTAACTTTGTTTACAACAGTGTTTCCTACACAACGGCTGCCATTTCAACCAATGGATATGTTTCTTTGGGTCAACCGATCAGCACGCTAAATAGTTTTACAAACAATTTGACAAATGGGTCTGGAACCTTATCTCCAAGGCCTATTTTGGCGCCACTTTGGGACAATCTAAATTTTAATTCCGCCACATCTATTTCCTACCAAACCACAGGTACAGCACCATATAGGATATTTACCGTTCAATGGCTTAATGCAAGATGGGGCGCCACTGCAGCAAATCCAGGGATATCTTTTCAACTAAGACTTAAGGAATTTGATAGTAAAGTAGAGTATATTTATACACCAGAGGCAGGCGCATTATTATCTCCAACAGCGTCTATAGGCATTACCAATGCGGCAACAGGTTCTGGTAATTTCTTTTGTTTAACATCTACAAGTAACAATCCTTTTGATACCAATTCTGTTACAGAGTTTACTGCCTTGAATACAAAACCTGCTAACGGTCAGCTCTATACTTTTGCGCCAAAATATACACTTCCAAATGCACCAGATTCATTGGTGTTCACAAACATTACCGCAACAACAATTAATGTGGGTTGGGTTGATAATACTAGCACAGAGACCTATTACCAGGTATATATGTCGCCAGATAATATTAATTTTTCATTGTTAGCGGGAATAAATTCAAACTCACCCAATGGTACAGGATTAAGTTACCAATATGCCTTAACCAACTTACTTCCCGGAAATATTTATTTTTTTAGGGTATTTGCTTGTAATGAAGGGAGTGTTCCTATTAATTTTGTTGCCGATTCTCAGGCCACTGATGCAGGTTTGTTAACTGGGGTTAAAACCATTTGCCCTACAGGCTGCGATTACACCAGCATAGGCAGTGCAACCAATGATATTCGCTTAAAAGGGGTTAGTGGAAATTTGGCTTTAGAATTAGACGCTACTTATAGTCCCACAGTTGAAACATATCCATTGAATTTTGGGGACTTGTATAGCAGTTCTATGAATAATGTAACTATTAGGCCTAGGGTAAATGTTGTTACACCTATTAAGTTTATTTCTATAACCTCTCCCACCTTTGATTTTAACACAACGGATTACCTTACCATAGATGGTAAGATTTTGGGTGGAACAAAAAGTTTAATACATGTTTCGAATTTGAGCAGTTCGGGCACTGCCATCAGGTTTATCAATGGTGCGGTAAGCAATACATTAACAGATTGTAGGGTAAATGGCGCCAGTACTTCACTCACATCTGGGGTCGTAACTTTTGCATCAACCACGGGTACAGAGGGTAACAGCAACAACTTTATCATGAGTTGTATCATTAAAGATACCATAAACACTCCTATTTATGCGATTTATTCTGCGGGAAATTCCAATTATCCAAATATTTACAACACCTTGTATGGCAATAATATTTATGATTATTACAATGGTTCAAACGCAACTTATGGGGTGTTTTTAACCACAGGAAATAGCTCATGGTTTATAGGTGGAAACAACTTTTATCAAACTACTCAAAGGGTGTTATCATTCAATGCAGCGGGTGCCATTTATGCGTCTTCTGGTTCTGGCTACACTATTTATGGCAATTATATTGGCGGTTCTGAACCTATGTGTGGTGGTTCGGCAATGAATTATTCAGGTACCGGTTACGTTTCTTTGGTAAATATGAATTTGCCTTCAAACATTACTAGCGTAATTCAAGGTAATTTTCTACAAAACATGAACCTTGATTTATCTGGCAGTACTACTACCTTGTTTGGTTTAATTAACGGAGATTTTCTTGTAGATGCTAACACCCTTGGAAGCAATTTAAATGACAACAATATTGTATTTAAATCTAGCGGAACCAACGTTACATTTTCTCCTATTATGGTTGCAGGAGGTAGTTCATATGGTAACATTGCCATTAGTTCGAACAACATTTCTGGAATAAATATTGGCGGCACAGGAACTGTTTACTTTAGAGGTATTCACATTGGAGTTACCGTTCCATCTTTAAGTATAACAGGCAACCTCATTGGAAGCACAGATAGGTTGCATAATATTTGTGATTCCACCAACCATAATTTATTTGGTGTTTTTATTTCTCCAGGTTCAGCAACCAATATTATTACCGATAATACCATTGCAAATTTAACCTCACCCGGCAATCAAACTGCCAATAGGGTAGCGGGCATTTACATTTCCTCAACTGGAACTTCCAGTGTAAAAAACAATGTAGTTTACAACCTAACCTTTGGCGGCAATTCTACAGGAGTAGGAACAAACACGCCTAATATTGGCATATTGCATAGTTCAAGTGGTCCAGACCAAGTTTGTAATGGCAATTTGGTTTATGGGTTATGCAATACAAATAGTATAGGTGCAACCTCTTTAACGGGTATTCATTATGCTGCGAGTACATCTGGAATCAATGTGTTAAGCAAGAACTTTGTTCATAGTCTTAATTCATATAGCAGCGGTTCAAGTGTTCATTATGGCATTTACAATGTGAATTCAGGAGTAATGGCTGTAAACAATATGGTGAGGTTGGGCGTAGATACCAGTGGTAGTTCTATTAATTTGAATCACATTATTGCTGGAATAGTTGATGCAGGTAACGCGAATAATTATTACCACAATTCGGTTTATATTGGTGGTAATTCGGTTACTGTGAGTCTAAATAATACGTATGCATTTTATAATTCCACAGCCTCAACGGGTGTTAGAAACATTCAGAACAATATTTTTTTAAATGCCAGATCCAATGCATCAGGATCGGGGAAGAATTATGCTATATTTCTAACAACTGGATCATTAACAGGTTTAGAGATTAACTACAACATATACTTTACCCCTGGCATAGGTGGTGTAATGGCAGGAATAGGAGGAACTGATTATACGAGCTTACCATTGTGGCGCTCAACTTTGTTTTTAGATTACAATTCAGGTTATGGCAATCCTAATTTCGTTTTGGCAACAGGCAACAAGGTTAATTTGAGCATGAAGGTAATGAGTCCAACGCCTGCAGAGGCTTCTGGTATATTAGTTTCAGAGATTTTAGAGGATTACGAAGGTGAAACAAGGAGCTCTAAAACACCTACAGATATTGGAGCAGATGCAGGTAACTATGCAGGGGTTGATATTTTTATACCAATTATCAATCTAACTCCCATAACAAATACCTCTTCAACTAGCAACAGAACTGTATTTGCAGAAATAAAAGATATTGGAACAGGTGTGAGAAGAAGCACAACCTTAGCACCAAGAATTTGGTATAGGCGCACGCTTCCAACAACCAGTTCATGGGTAAGTACTATGGGTGTTTTGGTTTCGGGAAATGCTAATGTTGGATCATGGAGTTTTTCCATTGATTATACACCTATTGGCCCTGCTGCTTTGGGTCAGCAATATCAATATTATATCGTTGCTCAAGACAGTGCCTCAACAAGCAATATTTCCTATTTTCCTTATCCTGGAGCGAACCACAGCGATGTTTCAACTCAAATAAATGCACCTACAACACCACTGTCTTATAGAGTGGTTGGAAGCCTACCCGCAACCATATCAGTAGGGGTTGGCCAAACATACACTACTTTAACGGGAACAACGGGTGTGTTTAATGCTATTAACACTGGTGCCCTCTCTGGTAATACTGTTTTGACCATTGTATCTGACATTAGTGAGCCAGGAACAGTTACCTTAAACAATTCTGGGCTTGGTGGATATAATTTGTTAATTAAACCAGATAATTCTATTAGGACACTCTCTGGCGCATTGGTGGCGAATGGATATGGTTTGATTACGATTAACGGAGCAAATAATGTGACGATAGATGGAGGCGCCTCACAAAAATTATTGATCAGAAATAGCATTGGCACAACACCCAATTCAGGAACTGCACCAGCCGTGCATTTTTTAAATTGCCTAAACGACACGCTAAAAAATTGCATCCTTGAGGGGAACTCAAATTCAGGCGCCTATGCTACATTGTATTTAACAACAAGTTCAATTTCCACTCAAACAAATGGCCTCATCATCCATAACAATATTATTCGGCCTGCATTAAACAATAATACCAATAACCCTATTACCTCTGTTTTAATCAATTCGGTTGCAGGTAATATTCACAATCTTACTCTTACTTCCAATACAATCATAGACTTTACAAATTATGGAATTTATGTGGCCAATGCAGGCGCAAATATTGCCATTGGAGATTTGCTTGATCCAAGCAAAGGGAATAGGCTCATTCAAACCAAAACGAGAGGCAACCATTACCATATTTTATTAGGTTCAGGCAGCGCTTATAGCATTGGTAATAATGCTATGTATTCAACTGCTACAAGTTCACATACAGCAGCTGTTTATGGCATTTATGCTTACAACAACATTAACAATGTTCAAATTGTAGATAATTCATTTGGGGGTGCCAATTTCAATCGTTCGGGTGCTGCTTATTTAACCTCTGGAACCATGATACCTATTGTGTTTGCTGGAGGTAGTAATGTGAATTCAGTCATTTCGGGGAACCGCATTGGAAACATAAAATTAACTGGCACCGCAGTTGTGTTTACAGGTATTCAGGTGTTTTCTGGAACAGTAACCGTTTCGAATAATTCTATTGGCGGAGCATCCCAAGGTGGATTTCCTTATGATTCAATTTCTGTTGCCTATGCTTTTTATGGTATTAGAAACAACAGCTCTTCAGAAATTGGATGCAATGATAACAAGGTTTCAAATATGTATAATTATGGAACGGGCTATTCCATTGGAATAAGTATTGAAGCTGGGGTGGCAAATGTGAGCAATAACATCATTAGTAATATCATCACATACGGAACAACTTTAACAAATGTTGATTACAGTTGTGTTGGCATTCGTTTCTCTTCTAATGGTTCGGGAAACAATATAGAAAACAATCAAATTTTTGATTTGACAAACCAAAGTACTACAAATGGTATTACTGTAACGGGTATTGCGATTGTTAGCTCGCTAAGCAATTCTCCAGTAACTAGGAATAGGGTATATAAATTGCTAGCAACCAATTTGAATACTGCTACCAACAGCCCTGTGTTAAGAGGAATTTATATCAGTGGTTCGGGTACCAACTTGTTTGCAAACAATCAAATTGTACTTATGCCAAATATAATTGGCACACAACCAAGAGTAAGAGGAATAGAATTGGCTACTGGGGGAGGTAATAATACCTTTTATTTTAATTCTATTTATTTGGGGGGCGTATCGGCAGGACCAAATACCAGCAGTTGTTTTTTAAGAAACACTTCTAGCACCGCAGCTGGCCTTACATTAAAAAATAACATTTTATACAACGAAAGAAGCGGCTCAGGAAATCACTATGCGCTTTCAACAAACTTTGCAACTAATTTTACCCATGATTTTAACTTATTTGTTTCTCCTCTAACTGCTGCTATGGTTGAATTTGGTATTGGAACCAGCAGAACCTTAGGCTCATGGAATTCGTTTACTGGAAATCCTGTAAACAATATACAGAATATACCTTCGCAACTTTCAAGTGATTTGTTTTTTCCAAACAGAGTGAATGGAGACCTTTTCACCAATGCATGCAGAGTAGCTGATATTGGTATGTTTGTAACATCGGTAACCAAAGATTATAACAATAGCACCAGGAGTTTAACACCAGACATTGGCGCTTTTGAGTTTACCTTTAGCTCTGGTCAAGCCGGATTTTTATCACAGCCCTCAAATGTATCTATCTCATGTGGACCAATAGATACAGCATTTACAATTATCCCAGATGGATTAGGATCAACTTTTCAATGGCAAGTAAATAAGGGTACAGGGTGGATAAATGTAGCAAATACAGGAGTATATACTGGTGCAACAACCACAAGCCTTAGAATTACGGGTGCCAATGCAAGTATGAATGCATACCAGTACCGCTGTATGTTTACGGGTGCGTGTTTGCCAGTAGGTATCTCTAATGCAGCAACCCTTATGGTGTCGAACACAAGTACGTGGACAGGTGCTGTTGGTACAAATTGGGGAACAGCTGGTAATTGGTCTTGCGGAGTTATTCCCACCTCAACCACAGATGTGCTAATTCCGAACGTAAGTAATTTGCCAATTATTTCAGACTCTGCAAGATTTTGTCAGAATTTAAATATTAACTCATCAGCTACTCTTACCCTCAACAATACTTTGAGTTCGTTAAGTATACATGGAAATACAACTTTAAATGGAACCTTGGTAAATAGCAATGGTACCATAGTGTTTTCAGGAGATTCTCAGCAAAATATTCCAGGAATTAACTACATCAATTTGGGAATAAATAACCTGAATGGTGCTGTTTTGTTGGGGAATGTAAATGTATCGGGAACACTGAGGTTTTTAAGGGGCATTATTAGCTTAGGCAATTACAATCTTTCCTTAACGGGAACAAGCTCTACCACCATTGGGTCAAATGTACTTACGTATGTTGCTACAACGGGTTCTGGAACATTTAATATCCAAAATATTGGAACAGGTGTACGAACTGGAGCTGTGTTATTTCCTGTTGGCTCATCAACCAATTCATATAACCCAATATCTATAACCAATGCAGGTGTAGCAGATGAGTACCGCGCACGCGTGCTAAACGCTGTTTACGGCAATTACAATGCGAGCAATGTTCCAACTGGTCCGCTGGTTCCCATTAATGCTGTAAATAGAACTTGGCTCTTAACAGAGCAAACCGCAGGAGGAAGTAATCTAACAACAACCCTTCAATGGAATTTGGCAGATGAACTTTCCGGATTTAACAGAGGAGCTGCCTATGTTTCGAGGTATGTGAACCCAACATGGAATCCGGGCGCCACGCAAGTTTCGGGTGGGGCAAATCCATTTAGTTTATCAATAGGGTCTATCACAAACCTAACCCCATTGGGCGTGGGTAGTGGAGGCTATTTGCCAGTTACCCTACTCCTATTTGATGGAAAAATAGCGGGCAACAACAATAGCCTATTTTGGAAAACAGCTAGTGAAGAAAATCTTTCACATTTTGTATTAGAGCGCTCTACCACTAGCAGCCAATTTGAGGAGATAGCAAGAATTGGTGCAAAAGGGAATAGCCAGCGAATAGAGAGTTATCAATTTGATGATATATACTTTTGGGTTAAAACCTCTCAAGAAAGCGTGGCTTACAGGCTAAAGTCTGTAGATTTTGATGGTAGCTTTACCTATTCAAAAGCAATTGTATTAAAACATAATGGTTTGAACCCAATGCCTGAACCTATTGTATTTCCTAATCCTGTAAATAACCATTTCAGTGTTCTTTTCTCGGTTCAAACTGAAGGAGAAGTTTCCATAGAATTAACAAATATAAATGGGCGCAAAATAGAGAATAGAACATACAACATTACTGCAATTGGAGAAACATTGATTGAATGGGAAAATGTTTCGGAATTAACACCTGGAGTTTACATTTTACGACTTACTTCTTTGGATCAAACCGTAAAAATGATTA
The DNA here is from genome assembly GCA_947485745.1 of Bacteroidota bacterium. Taxonomy (GTDB): domain Bacteria; phylum Bacteroidota; class Bacteroidia; order UKL13-3; family UKL13-3; genus B1. Next base: position 3,558 of record CANKQY010000022.1, on the reverse strand, counting down.
AGCTGATAAAGGAGTAGTTTAAGTTCTTGCTAAGTATAACCAAGGAGGAAACCCAATATTCTTGAACCCATGCTCAAATTTTTCCGTTCGTGCGATGGTATGAGTATGGAACCCTACATAGCCAAACATGGTGTTAAAAAAGAGAATACTTTGGAAGCAAAAAAAGTCCCACAACCATGTTGCGGGACTTTAATAATGAATTTATGCCTCAAAGAATTAGAAGCTTCTTACACTTAAACAACCACCAGTGGTACATTTTCCAGTTAAAGAACTAATTTTAGTTACAGAGTTTAAGATAGCAGCTTTAATGGTTGCAGCAGATGCACTTGAATTGTTTGCTTTGTACAAAGCAGCTGCACCAGTAACATGTGGAGTAGCCATTGAAGTACCATTGTATGAACCATAGCTGTTGTAAGGAAGTGAAGAGAATATATTCACGCCAGGAGCACCCAGGTGAACAGACTTGGCACCGTATTGAGAGAAACTAGCTAAAGTGCCGTTTGAGGCAATAGCGGCAACCACAATCATATTTGATAATCCAGCGTAAGTTTTGCCTTGGTATTTATTAGTTATTGAATAGTTGGCAGGGAAACTTGCAGTGTTATCATTGTTGGTGCCAGAATTACCAGCAGCAGCAATAAATAATACTCCTGCATTGTTTGCACGGCTAATAGCACTGTATAAGGCAAGACTGAATCCGCCACCACCCCAAGAATTGTTGCTAGCTACGATGTTAATTCCTTTTGTTTTTAGGGCTGTAACATAATCAACCGCCTTTATTGCGTTTGCAGTAGTACCACCACTGCTTCCTAAAAATTTACAACTTACCATTTTAACATTCCAGTTAATCCCTACTATTCCAACGGTGTTCGATATACCACCGATAGTACCTGCAACATGAGTTCCATGGTCATCATTAGCTCCATCAAATGTAGTATTGTTATTTCCGTCAAAATCCCAACCATACATATCATCGTTATACCCGTTGTTGTCATTGTCAATGCCATCGTTTGGCGTTTCACCCGGATTATTCCAGCAGTTGCTTGATAAATCCTGATGTTGATTATCGATACCTTCATCGATAACCGCTACTACAACTTCAGAAGAGCCTGTGTGGTTATTTGTCCAAGCTACATTTGCGCCAGTTCCATATATAGAGGTATTGGTCATACCCCATAAACTACCGTTTGTGAAAAAAGGGTCGACAGAAGTAGCAGTGTGTTGGTAGATATAATTTGGTTCTGCGAATTCTATAAAAGGCATGTTTTGCAAAGCCACTAAAGCCTGAGGAACAGCTGCAGGAAAGCTGATTAGATACAAACCTTGAGTTTCTCCGGATGCTTCCATGGTTTTGGTGAAAATAAATTCTTCCATTTTAGCTGAAATTTTTGCGAAGGCTTCGTTTCTGGCGCCAACTGAAGTGCCAGTTTTGAATTTAACCAATGCTTGATTAGCCACCATGTTTGAGGGTGCAACTGAAGCTTCAGTTAAGTTGTTGTTTAGCGGTTGGCTTAATGTATTAACCTCAATTTTATCTTTGCTACAGGAAGCAAAGAAAAGCATCGATGCTGCAATAAAGCCAGTCGCAATAATTAATTTTGATTTTTTCATATTTAAATCTTTTTTACGTTTTAATAATATTTAGCAAAATAATATTTTAATTAAGAGTAACAAATAGTTTTACATAAAAATACATTATTTTTACTCGGGAGTAACTCGTTAAAGGAAGCCAAGTTCTTCAAGTACTTGTTAATTCTGTTATTTAAAGACTTCAGAATTACCATAATTCTTTATAATTTTAAACCTATTGGTTACTAAGTTAAAACACTTTTTCCACTCTGTAACTGTTGAATTTATGCTATGAGACTTCCATAATCCTTCTTTTCTAAAAATCCTTTTCTCCCATTGTCTTCTTAATAATTTATACTGAATAAAACGAACCAAACCCTTAATAAAATCATATATCATTTGCCAATTAAGGTCTTTCCTAAGCACGATTAAAAATTATCTTATCAAAATCATCCTCTTTCCCCAATTCCATCTTTTCCAAGATACGATATTTTTTGGCATAAATACTACGTGGTTCAATTTGTAGAACTAATGCAATATCTTTGGTAGACATGTTCATTCGATAAAGCATGCAAAATTGCAAATCGGATTGAGATATTTTTGGATAGGATTTATGAAGATTAGGAATAAAAAAGGGATGGATGCTGTTGAATCGCAATAATAAGTTATCTAATCCTAACTTTTCCTCCTTAGCTTTTTCAAGTTGTTCCAACATTTCTTTTCTCTGTTTCAGCCCCTGCTCTTCCACAATCTGATTCAATTTTTCTTTTAGTTCCTCGGAATCTGCAAGGGCCTGTGTCAAAACAATTTTTTGCTGCTCCAGCAATTGGTTGCGATAATTTTTTTCCTGAATTGTCCAGTCCGTTTGTTGCTTTTGAATTTCATTTTCCTTTTTTTGGACTTTCAATTCCTGTGCTTGAATTTGGGAACGATGGCGTATTCGCAGCGCCAATAAAATAATAGTAGCAATCAATAAGGAAGCTATTACAATAATCAAGTAAATCTGTTTACGTTTATAATCTTCACTGTTACGTAATAACTCATTCTCTCTAGTTAGTGCTATCGCGTTTTTTTCCTGCTCTTCAAACTGATATTTGGCTAATAATTCCCATGATTGTATTTTTTGATTCTCGTTATTTACCGAATCCGTTAATTGTAGTATTTCTTGGTAATAAAAATTCAACTGGGTTGGCGACAATTCATTTACAATAAAATACACAGCAACTTTTTTAAAATTTAGTAAGACCGATTTTTTTGCAGATGGCAGCGCTATTTGCACCGATTGACTGTTAATAATCTTTCTAGCTTCTTCCTGGTCATTGGTGTTTTTCATCGCAGTTAGATAGAGGGTGGCGCATTCTAAAATAAAAGCAGATTGATTTTTTTCCATCAGCTCAAAACTTTGACGGAAATAAGGGATAGCCTCCTTGAATTTTAATTGATTTGATAAGGAGTTGCCTTTTATCAGAAGAATATAGGATTTAAGTTCGTCGTTTTTTAGGGTCTCTGTTATGGGTAAAAGTTTATTGGCCAAACTGTCTGCCGATGCGTATTGATAGGTTTCAACAAATGATTTTGCCAGATGATATCCAGATCTTACATATCCATCGTAATCCTTAAGGGAATCTAGTTTTGGCAATACTTGCAGAAACTGGCGTATGGCAAAAGCATAATTACCAGACAGCGAATAGGCCTCTGCCAAGTTAACCTGAATTTTCAATCGGTTAAAAACCAGATTAGGATCATTGTAACCAGGTGCGTCTATGGTTTCAAGGGCTCTCAGATAAAGCTTCGTGGCACTGTAAAATTCGTTTTTGTCATTACTCAAATTCCCATATTCCTGAAGGAGTATGGCATTGAGTGGCTGGTTTTTCCAGATATTTCCATTAAGCAATAGGGCTTCTTTAATGGCTATTTCTGCCTGAGTGTAATCACCTTTAATGCGGCAAAGAATGGCCTTGGTTTTTAGCGCATAAACCTTTTCCATCT
>CANKQY010000021.1 GCA_947485745.1 Bacteroidota bacterium | reverse complement strand
CTATCATATTCCTAAATTAAATTCGACCCAGAAAGGGTCGTATGTTTATAGAATACAAATTATGTTATACGCATTCGACCCCTTCAGGGTCGTATCTTTGAAAACTATAATATTCCTATATACATTCAACCCTTTCGGGGTCGTATCTTTGAAAACTATAATATTCCTATATACATTCAACCCTTTCGGGGTCGTATCTTTATAGACTATATTATTCCCATATACATTCAACCCTTTCGGGGTCGTACCTTTTTAAACTATCATATTCCTAAATTAAATTCGACCCAGAAAGGGTCGTATGTTTATAGAATACAAATTATGTTATATGCATTCGACCCCTTCAGGGTCGTACCTTTGTAAACTATTATATTCTTATATGCATTCGACCCTTTCGGGGTCGTATCTTTGTAAACTATAATATTCCTATATACATTCGACCCCTTCGGGGTCGTATCTTTGAAAACTATAATATTCCTATATACATTCGACCCTTTCGGGGTCGTATCTTTGTAAACTATAATATTCCTATATACATTCGACCCCTTCAGGGTCGTATCTTTGTAAACTATAATATTCCTATATACATTCAACCCTTTCGGAGTCGTACCTTTTTAAATTATCATATTCCTAAATTAAATTCGACCCAGAAAGGGTCGTATGTTTATAGAATACAAATTATGTTGTTTGCATTCGACCCAGAAGGGGTCTTATGTTTATAACATTATATGCGATAACAGGTTATTCTACGTTAGTTGTTTCTGCAGGCTTATTTCTAAGCGCTTTCAATGCTTTCAATTTTTCTTCTAAACCAGCAACATGCTTTTTAGCAATTTCAATCTTATCTTGAATTTGCTCTGCCAAAGGATTTTTACTATTACCAGGTTTAAAGAAACCTAAGTTATTGTCCCAAGTTTCCATGTCTTTTTTAATGCCACGGATACGCTCTTGCAATATTTTTTCTTCTCTTTGTAATTTAGAAGCACCATTAGGTGAAGAGGCCAAAAGCTCAAAGTTTTGTTTATCTCTATCTCCACGCATTTCCTTGCTCAATTGCTTGTGCTTGGCGTAAAGCTTATCCAATAAATCGTTGTACTTTTTATTAACAGGCTCTTTCTGTGCTACTGGCACAAATCCAATAGCATTCCAATCTGTTTGAATTTGCTTCAATTCTTGGAAGATATTTTCCGAATTTTCTGAGGTATTTAAGCCTTCTAGTTTTTGGATCAAGGCATCCTTGGCTACTAAATTTTGGGTTTGCTCTGTTAGTTGACTAGCATACCTTTCAGATTTTTTTGCAAAGAAACTATCGCAGGCCGTGCGGAATCTGCGCCATACTGCATCGTTTATTTTTTCTGGAGCCTGACCAATTTTTTTCCAAGCATCCTGCATTTTCTTCAACTCATCTGTTTGCTTGTTCCAATCAATTGAATTGGCAGCAATGTGCTCAGCTTTTATGCACAATTCTTCCTTGGCTTTTAGGTTAGCATTACGTTCGGTATGCATGGCCTTAAAGAAATTGTTTTTGTTGGTAAAAAAAGTATTTCTGGCCTCTCGGAATTCATTCCAAATTTGGTCTCTCACGGCCATAGGCACATGACCAGTTTTTTTCCAAGCTTCCATTAATTCGTTGGCTGCTTCGCTTTGTTCCATCCAATCTTTGATACGTTGGGTTTGGAATTTTGCTAAGTTTTGAGCTTTTTCTAAAAGTTCTTTTTTAGCAACTAGGTTTTGCTGACGAACGCCTTCCATTTCTTCGGTTTTGGCTTTAATGATGCCATAAACCTTATCTACTTCAGCTTTAAACCTATTCCAAATATCATCGGAAGCTTCTCTTGCAACCGGACCAATAAAACGCCATTCTTCGGAATATCTTTTTACACCCATCAAGGCCTTCTTGATATTGGTTTCGTTGGTTAGTTCATTTACCTTACTAATTAATTCAATTTTGTGATCCAAGTTTTTGCTACGATCAAGGTCCTTTAATTCATTGTTGATAGAAAGGCGGTCGTAAAAAATCTCATTTAAAACACGGTAACTTTCCCATAATTTCTCTACATGTTCTTTAGGAACATTCTTTATTTTTTTCCACTCACCTTGAAGTTCTTTTAATTTCTTCAATGAATTAGAAGTTTCTTCCGACTCATTTAATTTTTTAATCTCTTCAAGAATGGCATCCTTTTTCTTAAGGTTATCAAGTCTTTCGGCTTCCTGACGCTTACGAACGTCGTCTTTACGCTGTTTGAGCTCATTGAATAAGGCATTAAATTCCTCTTTGCTGTTGTCGCCGCGGAATTCAAAACTATCCTTATCGCCGCCTTCTTCAATAAATTTAGCTAAGGCCTGCGCTTTTTCTTCTGAAAAAAGTAAATCTACATGAGGTTTTATGGACTTAAAAATAAGAATAGCCTCTTCTAATTCTTTTTCTTTGGATACTTTTAAAGCAGCCTCCAATAATTCTGTTTTACTAAAACTGGCAAAATCTGGCAATTCCTCCACCGCATCCATCTCGTGCTCTTCAGCAGAAAATTCTGGCAAATCCAAGTTAATTTCAATAGGTGAAATTGGTAAATAGGGTTCAACAATTTCTTCTAACATAGCAGGAGCCATAGGCGCGGGTTCAACAGCATCAGCAGCTTGCGACGTTTCGGCCACAGGCAAATCAGCAGTTTCTTTAACAACATTGTTAGCTTCAGCAATAGTTTCAACTATTACTGATTCAGTAGGGTTAACCTCTGGAGTATTCACTTCCATTGGTTCGTTAGGTACATTTTCCAACTCAGGATTCATGATAAAATTTCTTTCAAATTCAATAAGGGCATCAAAAATAACCATAAATACGATATTTTTGTGCTTGTATTTCTTGAAAATTATCCGTTAATGCCAATTAAACTCATTGAATGTCCGCGCGATGCCATGCAGGGTATCCACCAGTTTATACCCACCGAGTTAAAAGTGAGGTACTTAAACCAACTCTTGCAGGTAGGTTTTGATACCCTTGATTTTGGTAGTTTTGTATCGCCTAAGGCCATACCTCAACTCCGCGATACCACTGAGGTTTTGAGTCAATTGAATTTGAGTTTGGTTCGAACCAAATTGTTGGCAATTGTAGCAAATCTAAGGGGCGCAGAAGAGGCCTGTAAATTTCCAGAAATTCAATATTTGGGCTTCCCTTTTTCCATCTCAGAAACTTTTCAGCAGCGCAATACCAATTCAAGTATTGAAGATTCTTTTAAAACTGTGACCGAAATGCAAAATTCGGCGGTAAAGCATGGCAAAGAATTGGTGATTTATATAAGCATGGGATTTGGAAACCCTTATGGCGATGTTTGGAATGCAGATTTAGTGGCACATTGGGTTTCAAAAATGGATGCATTGGGTATTCGCATTTTGAGTTTAAGTGATACCATCGGTATAGCAGATCCAACAAGGATAACTTATATATTTTCCGAGCTGATCCAACGCTTGCCGCACATAGAGTTTGGTGCACATTTGCATACCACGCCTACTACATGGGAAGAAAAAATTGCCGCTGCTTACGAAAGTGGTTGCAGAAGATTTGATGGTGCCATCAAAGGCTTCGGCGGCTGCCCAATGGCTACCGACAAGCTCACCGGCAACATGCCCACCGAAAATATCATCCACTTCTTGGATCAAAAAGGAATAGAAACCGGCATTAATAAGGCGCTATTTGCACAAAGTATGATGATGGCGAATCAAGTGTTTTTGATATAATTTGATAACAACTCTTTGGTCGAGGTCCATTTAATTTCAGGAAACATATTGTTGTCTTTTTTAGGCATTAGCGACCTATCATCAATCATGTTATGCATATACTGCATGCCTTGCCAAGCTGGATAAAGTTCGGGTTCAGCAGAAGAAAATTTCTTTGCAATTTTAATGATAAGGCCTAATAAAGCTTGACCACCCGTTCTTATTAACTTGTGTTTTTCGCCTGTAATTTCTTGCATAATATTGCGCACCATATTCGGACTAATCTCATCTCCGGCAATATGCAAATAACGAGGTGTGGCATTTGATAGGGCAACACATGCAGTGAATTCTGCCGTATTGTCCATGGTGGTAAAATCCCATTTTCTATCTTTATTTCCCCAATAAATTATGGTTTTTTGCTTAAATAAGATTAAGGGCATTTCATTGGTTAACATATCCATAAAAGCACCGTTAAATATAGTTGTAGCAGCAATTTTTGTTTGATCCAAATAGGAATGAAATTCTCGTCTTAAATCGAGGTTGCGATTTTCACCTGCATGGAATTTTGTGAAATCCAAGGAATAATCCGATGGAATAAAGCGAGGTACATTTGCAAGGATTGCCGCATCCAATAATACTTTTTGTGCATCAATTACAACCTCTCTTAAGCCAGCCAAACAAGAGATTACGCAGGTAACTCCTTTGCAAGCTTCACTTATTTCTTCAGTAGTCCAATAATTGATTTTATAGACGATGGCGCCTGAATTTTTAAGTTGTGCTAATTTTTCAAGCGAGGAGTTTTCTCTAGCCAAAATCCTAATCTCAACATCTTTTGTTAGTAGTGATTTAATAACTCTTTCCCCTAAATTTCCCGTTGCTCCCGCAACCAAAATAATTTTCTTCATATTTTATCCCAACACTTTCTTTTTAACATTTAACTCATACCTCTACACTCTAATCTCTTCATTCTTACCTCATCACTCCTTCACAAACTCATACCGCTCATAATCTATAAAGTCATTCACCTTTACAGAGATTGATTTCACTTCACCATTTTCTATGGTAACAGGTAATACTTCAATGCCGTTTGTAATGTCTGAATAGGTGCATAGAAACTGGTCATTTCCAAGGTAAGCCAAGTTACCAATATTATTTGGGTGGTGTTCAAAATACATATTTAGCCTGCCTTTCTCTAACCTCATATCCATTTTGCCATAGACTGAGTTTTTGTATGATCCAACAAATTTTGCCAGAGCAATAGGAGTGGAGGTATTTTTTGAAGCCAAATTGATTAAGCTATCTAAGTCCTTCTTTTCTGCTGCATTAACAGGAGCTGAGCGATTAAAGTAAATCTCACTCATGTTTCTATAAGGCACATTTAAATAGGCTTCTATTATTTGTTTTACCAAGGCATCGTACAAGGAGTTGGCATCCGAATTGGTATAAACAATTACACCTAAATTAGCTTCGGGTATAAACTCCGTTTTGGTTACAAATCCATTTGCTCCACCACTGTGTTCCCAAACGCGCTTTCCTTGATAATCGTGACTATTCCAACCTAAACCATAGTTGGCAAAATGCTTGCTAGGGAATAAGCGTGAGTTAAAATCATTGCTCACCATTTGCGATTTGCGGGTTTCTTGTAATACCTTAAATGGAACCACTTGTTTGCCATTATACCTGCCACTATCCAATTGCATCAATAACCATTTTGCCATATCTGCCACACAAGAATTGATACTGGCCGATGGTCCCATGTTGTCAATGTTTGTTAGGGTCATCACCTTTAAACCACCTCTATAAAGGGTATGTGGTTTGCATGCATTGGCATCATTCAACATCATTTGATAACTGGTGTTGGTATGGGTCATACCCAATGGCGAAAAGAAGTTTTTTTCTAAGTATTCGTCCCAGGATATATTGGCCACAATAGGTATAATTTCACCAGCGGTAATATAGCCTGCGTTGCAATAACCGTATTTATACCTAAACTGATTCACAGGTTTGGTTCGAGCCATACCTTCTATGATTTCTTTTCTGCTAAGTGTACTTCCCCAATTTAAAAAATCGCCTTGAAAAGTACCAAGACCAATTCTGTGCGTGAGTAAATCTCTAATGGTACACAATTCAGTTGAAGTAGGTTCGTACAGCCTATACCAAGGCATGTATTTGGTAACTTTGGCATCCAAGGATAATTTCTTTTCATAGTCTAACATAGCAATAGCAGTTCCAGTGAATGCCTTACTATTACTAGCTATTTGAAATTGGGTAAACTCATTCACCGCATTGTTTTCCGCAGTTACCGCATCTTTTCCTTTGCTAGGAGCAAAGGCATTTTTAATACCATAGCCTTTGGTTACAACCACTTTTCCATCCTTAACAATGGCTATTGCCAACCCTGGTACTTGCCATCTTTGCATTTCTCTTTTCACGTATTGATCCAAAGAATCGCTAACAAATGCGGGTTGCGCAGAAGCCTGAAGGGCGAGAATAAGAAATACTAAAATACTTGAAATAGAGGTTGTGGTTTTCATTAGAAATTTTTTCTTGAAATGTAAAATTTTAATTCAGAATTCTGAAGTGGCATTTGTGGTTGTTGGAAGACATGACGCGATTTGTACCAACATAATCATTGCTCCCGGAAAATTATTTATCAAAATCTCCACATCTACATATCTCCAAATCACCCCTTCTCCCTTGGTCGCCGAAGCCATAGCGTAGGAGACTATCTTCTCCTTCCCCCGCCACCTCCGCCAGAGGGTCTGCTTTGCGGCTGACTAGGTCTTTGACTTGGTGAAGGTCTACTTTGTGGCTGATTAGGACGACTGTTTGGTGCTGGTTGATAGGATGGTTTATTGGCAGGCATGGTTGAAGGGGTAGAACCACTGTTTGGTCTTAATGAAGGTGAGTTTCCTCCACCAGCTGGTCTTTGTGATGGCTGATTACCTCCTGTTGAAGGACGAGTATTATTGTTGTTAGACGGTCTATTGTTATTATTATTTGAAGGCCTATTTCTGTTGTTATTATATGTATTATTTGTATTATTAATTACAACTGTATTAGAAGTATGTCTACTATTATTTTGGTAATTATTGTGGTGTGATACATTGTTGTAATTGTTGCAATGGTGGTAATTGTTGTTGTAGTAATTTGGATGATAACCAACATAAATTGTAAAGCCAACGGGTTGATAAGGTCTATAATAAGCTGGGTAATAACCATAGCCATAAGGCGAATAATAGGGCACATACATAGGTGCAAACAAAAATGCCCACAATGGCCAAACCACAGGTGCTGCGTATGCTGCAGATTGAGGTGCTGTGTTTGAAGTGGTGTTGGTAGTAGAATTGGTTGTATTGTTGTTAGTGGAGTAATAATTATTGTTTATTACAGTTGTTCCATCTGCACTTTTAATAGTATCAGAGGTACTTGGTTTATAACCTGGATTGGGTGTAGATGTTTGGGCTGGTTTAGTGGGTTCTTGCTTTTTAGCATCAGGAGTTGGTTCTAATATATAGTCTTTTCCATATAATTCTTTGTCGCCAATAATTTGAACTGTAACCTCACCTTTGACATTTTTATCAACCATAATTACCGCCACATCTTGTATTTCATTGACATTGATTAAAGCTTGTAAGGCTATGGCGTGTGAATTACCTTCCACATTGTCTACAACTTTTATGTAATCAATAGAATCGTTGGTATTTAAATCTAGGTTATTGATTTTATTTTCTTCTTTGTTGATTTCCTTTTCAAATTCTTCCAGTGTTTTACATTGTTGGAATTTTTCAAGTACTAAGGCTAAATTAAAATTGTCGCCCGGTAATCCAAGTTCTTTGTTGTTGGTTGTTTGCGCTTGGGTAAACTTAATGCTAAACAAGATTATTAAAATTGTGAGTGTAAAAAGTGCCTTTTTCATTTGTTTAATTATATAGGCCAAGGTAAGGCTAGAAAATTAATTTTCAAAGGGTTTTTGGTTCAAAACAAAATATGTTTTAAGAAACTGCTGCCAGCTGTGGTTTATGATAATTGAATAATGCCGTTTTCCAATCTCTTTCACCAGTATTTACCTTAGCTTTAAGCACATTTAGAATGGAATATAAGCCAAAATAAGTTCTGTTAATATACAATGCATGTTGGGAGCCTCTGCCTTCCTTTGATTTTTTGAGTTCATCCATTTTACTCACTTCTTCACCTAGGGCATAAATTTCATCTATGTACTCATTGTTACCAAAATCAAAGTAAGGTTCCACAAATGGAGTTGCCAATAGTTTGGTCATTTTCAAAAATGCATCAGTAATAATTTGCTGCACTTCTTTGGTGTCATTGGTATTGATGATCTCCTGTTGGGTCATGATTCTTTTAACAATTCCTGGTTCTTCCAAAAGTTCATTCACCAATAAGGCAAAATAATTGTAATAAAAATCTTCAGGAATCTCTTTTACACAGCCAAAATCTATCACCCCTAATTTGCTGTTCTCCTGCATTAAAAAGTTGCCTGGATGTGGATCGGCATGAACCGATTTTAACTCGTGTACTTGAATATCGTAAAAATCCCACATGGCCTGACCAATTCTATTTCTCTCTACTTGAGAAGGATTAGTTTTTAAATAATCATCTAAGTGCAAACCCTCCATCCAATCCATGGTGAGCACCCTTTTGGACGTATATTCTTTGTAATATTTTGTGAATACTAAATTTGGAATATGGGCGCAAGCTTGGGATATTTCAATCGAGCGTTTGTATTCTAATTCGTAGTCTGTTTCCTCTAATAACTTGCCTTCTACTTCTTTTATATATTTTTCGAGCTCTTTTTCATTCATATCAAGCAACCTAAATGCAATTGGTTTAACCATGCGTAAATCACTTTTAATACTTTCTGCTACGCCCGGGTATTGTATTTTAATGGCTATTTTTTTTTGGTTCAAAACAGCCTCGTGTACCTGACCAATACTCGCGGCATTGCAGGCTTTCATGTTAAATTGCTCAAATATTTCTTGTGGGGCTTTGCCGAAGCTTTTAACAAAAGTTTGTACAATGAGTGGGCCAGAGAGGGGAGGCGCATTGTATTGAGCCATTTGAAATTTGTTTGTGTATTGGCGTGGCAAAATGTTTTTTTCCATGCTCAACATTTGGGCAACTTTTAAAGCTGAACCTTTTAATTCGCTAAGAGCATTGTATACATCAGTGGCATTGTCTTCGTGCAGTTCTTCCTTACTCAATGATGGATCTAACATTTTCTTTGAGTAATGCTTGATATAATTCCCGCCAATTTGCGCACCAGTTTTCACAAAGCGCATGGCTCTTTCTACCTTCGAAGAAGGTATGCTATTTTGTTCCATGTTTATTTATTTTGGAACATAAACTTTCCAAAGTCGAATAGAGAATCTAAAGGTGATTTACCCATTAAATCGAAAGCTAAGTTTACAGATTTCTCAATAGCTACATCTGTTTTCTCAAAATTAGGACTATCGTCTTTCAGCCAAAAATTCATCACAAAAAAGAAGTTCATCCACAAACCATCTTTGTATTTTTCACTTAAGAATTTGCGGTCTTCTATTTCCTTGCTTCCTATGGCTTCGTTGGTTATTGAGTTTGCCCACTCTATGAAATCATGGCGAAGCAATTTTAGGAAGCTAGGAAATTTTGGTATTGGAAAATGATCTTGTTTTCTATCGAACAGCATTTTTACAAAACTTCTATTGCCTTTTAAAGCTTCAATCCAAGCAAAATAAATGGCTAATATTTTTTCTCTGGCCGAATAGCCAGCATATATTTCAGATTTTTCTGTTTGCTCTTTTACTTGTTCGAACCAATATTGAAAAATAGCCATTTCTACTGATTCCAAGGATGAAAAATACGTATAAAAATCTTTTTCTTCCATACCCAGAACCTTGGCAAATGCATATACATTGCTTGGAACTTTACCTATTTCTAAACATTGCTTAATGTAAGTGGAAATAATTTGATCTTTCATATAATTGGTGGATGTATTTACTGAAATATTTTATACGCTAATAGAAACACTAGGTATCCTTAAATTGTTTTAGGTTTTTAAAGAAACTAAATAAGATAATCTTTGCTAATTGGGCCCTCATTGAATAGGAGGTCCAAGATAGAAAGGTTTGCTTGAAATGGGTATTTATCGGCAAAAACTTGAAAATAGGTTTTTTTCTCTAGCAGTTCCAAATTGCCCGGAATGTTCTTAGCATTGAATTTAAACCTAAAATCCTGCACATCATTGGTTATAAGTTCAAACCGAGTATTAAAAGTTATTTCTTTTTCTATTTTTAGCATTTTAAACAAGAGTTTTAGAAGGGCTAAATTGTGTTCAAATAGCTTTACTGGTTCACTTTTTAAAAAGAACTTTTCTAATTTATCTCGGTAATATAAGAAGAAGGCAGATTTGCCATAAGCAGCGCAGATTGCTTGCCAATGTTGCCTCCGCCAAGGCTCATTTTCTTGCGTTAAAATTTCTGAAACAAGTTGTTTGCCAGATTGGTGTATAACTGGGATGCTCAAATCTAAGATGCCGTTAGCAGTTAAAATTTTACAACGGTTGCGGTAAGTTTGTTTGAGGTAGTTTTCGTGGTATTCTATGATTAAGGTATCGTGTTTCATAGCATGTTGAAACCACGCAATTGGAGGGAAGTAGGCAATACTTAATAAACCAGCACTCATGATACATCTAAAATATGAAAATGGTGAATTCCTGGCGCATACTTACGTTGGGCAAGTTCAATAATTTGATTGTATTGGTCTTCATTCTTCACAAAATCAATATTGGAGCAATCTATAATGAGTATTCTTTGTTCTGGTATATTGTGTAAATAATCAAAATAAGTTTCTTGTAAATTAATGAGGTATTCCTCTGCAATATTTTGCTCATAAATCCTACCTCTGTTACTAATATTCCATTTCAATTTTTCAACTGGCGTATGCAGGTAAATCAATAAATCTGGCTTAGGTAGTTGCAGATTAATGATGCTAAATAGTTTGTAATATAACTCAAATTCATCCTCATCTAAATTGATTTTGGAAAACAACAAACACTTGGCAAAAATATAGTCGCTTATAATTATTTCTTTGAATAAGTCTTGTTCGGGAAGCTGTTTTTTTAACTGGTTGAACCTAGCAGCTAAGAAACTCATCTCTAATGGAAACGCATATCTTCGGGCATCCTCATAAAATTTTGGCAAAAAAGAATTGTCTTCAAACTCCTCCATAATAAGCCTAGCCGAGGCATCACTAGCCATCAGTTTGGCCAAAGATGATTTGCCCGAACCAATATTGCCTTCAATGGCAATGTACCTATATGGAAAATGTATACCCAATGTTACAAATCTGCTGAATAGTTGGCTTATTTTGTTGTGATTTTTTCCACGTTCAAATTATCTTCACACATAGCCAATAATTCTTCCATGGTTTTATGCAAAACAGGGTGCATAAAATTGGAGGCTATTTCTAACAATGGCACCAAAGTAAACCTTCGCTGTTGAATAAATGGGTGAGGTATTACTAAGTCAACTTCCTCAATAACTTCATTATCATAAAATAATATATCCAAATCAATTATTCTAGGTTCCCATTTCGTTGTTCTTATTCTGCCCATTTGGGTTTCTATGGCCAATAGTTGGTGCAATAATTCTTTTGGTAAAAGTTTGGTTCGAACCAAAATTACTTGGTTTAAAAAAGCTGATTGCTGAGTGTTTCCCCAAGCGGCTGTTTCGTATAAGGAGGAAATAATGGTGATGACGCCAATATTTTTTTCGATCAAATTATTGGCCAATAACAAGTTTTGTTTTGTATTTCCTTGGTTTGATCCTAATAAAATGTACACAAGATTAGGCATTGTACAATATTAATTTAAAAAAGAATTGCCTACAAAGTTTTTTTTCTAGCAAATCTTCTTTTAATTAGCAGAAAGAAAAATAATGCGTAAATTACTTTATTTCAGCTTGCTCTTTATCGTAGCTGCATGTCAGCCCGATAGCACAGATGAACCAAATCCCTTGCCAAGTAGTGATATTAATTTTGTTGGTACCTGGAGCAGAGACAGCGTTTTGGTGAATGATGTGGCACCCAGTGGTTTAAAAGTACGAATTGAAACATTTGCAAATTTGGGTACTTATAAATTCAATGCTGATAATTTAACGGGCATCATGAGTCATTCTGCCTCTGATTTTGCCATTACCTGGAAATATGCTAGCACTGCAAATACTATTACAATTTCTGAAATAGATTGGAACAATCAATTGTACCAAATAAAACAACTTAGTTCTACCAGGCTAATTTTAACCGGGTATCTAAACACAGGTGGTGGCAACCAAAACGAAAGAATTTTATACTTAACAAAAAAATAAACCATAAAACTGTTGCCGAAACAATTGGCAACTTCTATAAAATACTTTCGTATAAACTCTATTCAAACAAAGACAAGGGGAATAATAACATAGCTAAATTAGTATTAACTATTAAAGATTAAAAAAATATGAAAAAACTAGCAACAAGTATCGTTTTGGGGTTTGCATTTTTATTGGTGGGTTGTGGTCCGTCAACTGTAGTTACAGGTAGTTGGAAGAATCCAGCCCATGTAAAAAAGGCAGAGCCATACAAACATATTTTTATTGCAGCTATGCTTTCAGATGTAGGAATTAGAACCCAACTAGAGGATGCCATTGCTCAAAAAGCCAATTCTAGAGGCTTAATTGTCACTAAAAGTTTAGATATTTTTCCGCCAATGATGACCAAAAAAGACATCCCCAGCGAAGAGAAATTGATGGAAATTATTAAAGGCACTAACAGCGATTTAATTTTAACTGTGGCCGTTAAAAGTATAAAGGAAGAAACTCGCTATGTGCAATCTACAGCAACGCCAATGTATTCGCCTTATGGCTATGGTGGAGCTTATGGCGGGTATGGTGGATTTTACGGATATTATGGTAATTCTTATAACCAAGGTTACTATACCACAGATCAATTTGTTTTTCTCGAAACCAATTTATATGATGTAGAAACTGGTGCCTTAGCTTGGTCGGCTCAATCTACCTCTACTAATCCAAGTGATTTTAGAACTTTTTCTAGAGAGTATTTATATGCAATTTTAGATAGGCTCAAAAAGGATGGTTTGCTAAGAGATATTCCAACTAAATCTGGAAAATAGTTTTTTTTTAGACCTTTAATAAGGTTTAGATGTTAACCTTAATGATACTTCCAAAATTAAGTTGCATTTGCTCGTAAATAACCTTTTGCGCCAGAGTTAAAGCTATGTGTAGAAATTTGAACATATAAGTTTGATTTCTTAAACATTTTAACATCTTTGAATACCACCTCCTTAACAATTGCTTTGCTATGATAAGAGAATTAACCAGTTGGTTCAGCCCAGCTTTACAAAAAGAAATGCCAATGGTTACTTATGGTTATTCTGGGTTTGCTTTACTATTGGTACCAACAGCTGCGGCCGATTATTTAGAATACGAACGCTTTCAATTGATAGATACTTTGGCTCCATTTATTGAAAGTGGTAAGGTTAAAATATTCTCAATTAATAGCATCAACAATGAAAGTTGGCTCAACAATGAAATGATAGGAGAGCACAAGGCTATAAGGCAAAATCAATTCAATGACTACATTTTTAATGAGGTTATTCCTTTTGTAAAAAACAGCACTTCGCAAGAAACGCCAATTATATTAAGTGGTGCCTCTTTTGGTGCTTTGCATAGCATGAATTTGTTTTTAAAACGTCCGGATTTAATTAATGGAGTTATTGCCATGAGCGGTGTGTACGATCTTTATGAGTACACCAAAGGCTTCTATGATGAGCAAGTTTATTATAACTCACCAATGCATTACATGGCCAATTTAACCAACCATGATATACTTGAAGAGATTAGAAAAAGCACCCACATACATATTGTTACAGGTAGCGGCGATTATGAAGATCCGGGTGCTTCTGGAAAGTTTGCCGAATTATTGCACAGCAAAGGCATCAATTATGAGCTAGATATATGGGGCCCAGAATTTAAGCACGATTGGCCAACATGGAGGGCAATTTTGCCACATTATTTGGCCACAAGATTCTAATTTAGGATTGGGAATTCACTAAAGGAATTACCTTACTTCCTATCAACTCAATGGCTTGTAAAAGCTTATCATGTGGTATGCCTGCATCCATTTGAAACGTGAACCTAGATATTCTTCCTAGGGCAGCACTGGGTCTGCAGCACTTAAAACTGTTACGGCACTGCTTAATATAATTTGTTTGGTTCTTGCTGCTGCTACTGCCAAAATCATAGAGGAGGCTGAGTCTAAAAATTCTTTTCTGTAATGTTCGCCCATGCCAAAAACATGTAACCCAGCCTTGTCGGCAACTTCAATCCTCTCAATCAACTCACTCATGGCTTGAGAGTCACTAATCCCTAATTTACTTGGTTTAGCAGCAAAACTATCAATTCCTATTTCTATCATTTTGTATTAATAGCAACAATTTTATTAATAATTTTAAGCCAGACTTTAATTAACTTGTAACTTTATTTTTCGCTCCAATCAACGGTAACCACTATTTCATTTCTTCTATTGATTGCTTTGTATGGTGGATCATATCCATAAAACCTAAAGTTTCCTTTATGTTTTATGCTATTGGCTTGAAGCAATGACTCCAATTTTTTACTATAAAGTTTGATTTCCTTGTCCGAAGCATATCCATCAAAGGTGATGACAGCTATGTATTCTTCCACTGTTTTACTTATCCTAACACTTTGGTCATTTGGTTTGGGTAAATCAGCCAAAGAGTAGTTTGATGGCATTACAAAACTCATACTAGATGCTGTATCATTGATGTTCATTTGAACTGGAGCCGTCATGGCAATATTCTTATTTTCCTCATTGCCTCCAAAAATATATCCCGCTAATTTTCTAAAACCAGGGCCGGATAAATCGCTGTAAGACTTTGCATTTGAACTTATGGTTGCAAGGTTTGCTGAGGGATAAAATCGAATTTCAAAATCATTATATTTTCTAATAAGTGAATACCTCTGCTCCTCAGTTTCGCCTTTATTGGCCGCAATAAATGATTGAAATAACGCAACTAGAACCAAACCACCCACAACAATTATAAATATAACTTTTAACTTTTCCATTACAATAAATCTTGTTAGTAAATATATCTTTATATCACAAAACTAGTATTGAATATAGTTTCAAAACAAGCTTTCAATTTTAAAACTATTTTTTGTTATCACGTGCGATGGCAAGGCCAAACCCAACTCCAAAAAGTAAGGTAATTAAACCTGCAAAATAAGGTATAAAATCAGTCATGTTTAGAGTTATTAATTAGTTTTAAATAAATTCCAAAAGCAAGAATAGAAGGCACCCATAAACCAACAAAAGTGCTGTCGGCTTTTTCACCTTGAAAATAGAGTATTTCAGAAAATACCAGTGATAGGATGGCTGCAACAAAAAGTAATTTGTCGGCGGTGGTGAATTTGTTAAACATTTTAATTATTTTATTTATAGGTTGAATTTCTATTTTTGTGATAACCTGCCGTATCAAATATAAGGTTAAAACCGCAAGGAAGTAGAATTGTTTTTTTTTATGAAAATTAAAGTTAATAAAACACTAACTAGCGTTTCGATATTTTATTACCAGTACCTCTTTGTCTACTACATTTAAATCTATCAGTATCTGAATTGCGCAGCGCTTCATGCTTGGTCTTTCTCGACTTCATTCGCTTGCGCCACATGCGGAAACTATGGGGCAGGGAGTTTTTGCGCATGAACTCAATTACGTCTTTTTCTTTTAAACCAAACTGAAATTCAATGGCCTCAAAAGGTGTGCGGTCTTCCCAAGCCATTTGAATAATGCGGTCGATATCTGCCTCATTCATTATGCCTTTTTCGGTTTGGTTGTTTACCGCCAACTTACTTTCGTGCTCCATTAAATAGGCTAATAAAGATGGGTATTCGGCGCTTGTTTCTTTTATTTCATGTTCAACCATAATTTTCTATAAGTTTGATTTTTATCATAATCATTTGCTTGCTTCTCTATATTAAATACCCGCGATGGCATTGGGTCGTTTCCCACACCAGCAAGGTATGCCCAATTGCCCCAATTACTGCAAACATCATAATCTATTAATTGTTCTTCAAAGTAAGCTGCTCCATATCTCCAATCTAATTTGAGGTTATGACACAAATAGCTGGCCACATTTTGCCTTCCTCTATTGCTCATAAATCCTGTTAATTTTAATTCTATCATGTTAGCGTCAATAAAATCTACACCTGTTTCTCCATTTTTCCATTTTTCAAAAGATGCATGGTGGTGCTTATTAAATCCCGTTTTTGTTGCTTTTATTCCATTTTGCAGAAAGAATTGATGGCGGTATTTTTTCATGATGAACCTAAAATAGTCTCTCCAAATAAGTTCAAAAATTAACCAATAAGTAGATTCATTTGCGCCAAATTGCAATTCATACTTTCTTATCTCAGCATATATTTCTCTCGCCGATAAACAACCTAAGCTCAACCATGCCGAAAACTTGGATGAATAATCTTCACCCACCAATCCGTTGCGGGTTTCCTTATATGAAGAAATGGCCTTTGTGCCAGTTAAGTAATGTGCTAATCTGCCTAAACCTGCTGTTTCTCCGCCTTTAAATTGAATGGCAGCGCGTGTATCTGGTTTTACTTCTTCTAATCCCAATTGAGCCAAAATTGGTAAGTTTGGTGGTTCTAAATTTGGCGAATTAATAACAAATGGTTTAGGGAAAACAGGCCTCACCGTAGCATCCTTTTCTGTTCGTTTTCTAAAGCTCGTAAACACATCTGGAATGTCTTTTAAAGTATAAGGCAAGTCCTGCGCATGGTATAAAGTACTGGTGCTATAAGTATCAATTAGACAGTTTATTTTAAAAAGTTCTTTTTCTACCAAATCATGGGTTTGTAGCTCTTCATATGCCACTTCCTTTTTGGTAAATATCTTTTGTGCTTGGTATTTCGCTGCCAATTCTACCAAAACCTTTTCTGGTTTACCCATTCTCACTATAAGCCCTGAACCAATTTCTCTTAAGTTCTTGTCCAAATCTACTAACGATTCAAATAAAAATTGCGTTCTAAAATTCCCTGTTTTCCTAAAGCCAAAATTGGTGGTTTCAAATTGAGATTCATCCAAACAATAAACAGGAATTACTTGATCGGCGCAGTTTATTGCTTCAATCAAAGTTTCATTATCGTGCAACCTCAAATCTGTTTTAAACCAAACAATAGCAGTCTTCATTAAAGTTCATTTATGTGGTTAAGGTAATATTGTGCTTGCTCCAACAATTCTGATTTAGCCTGAGGATTCATCTTTCGCCATACATTATACATCATGCCAATCCTAGGGTTTTTGCCAAGTTTAGCCTCATGTTTGTCGTAGAAATTCCAATACAAACTATTAAACGGACAAGCTTTTTCGCCGGTTTTCTTGGCTTGGTCGTAGTGGCAACCTTTGCAATAGGAGCTCATTTTATTGATATAAGTGGCAGAGCTTACATAAGGTTTGGTGGCAATTATTCCTCCATCTGCAAACTGGCTCATGCCTCTGGTATTTGTAATTTCAACCCATTCAATGGCATCAATATAAATCCCCAAATACCATTGATCCAATTCATCTGGATTTACTCCTGCCAATAGGGCAAAATTTCCTGTTATCATCAAGCGCTGAATGTGGTGCGCGTATGCGTAATCCAAAGATTGATTGATAGCACTTTTTAAACAATTCATTTTTGTATTGCCTGTCCAATACCAGTCTGGCAAGGCCTCTTGGTGATCCAAATAATTTAAGGAAGAGTAGGCGGGCATTTGTAACCAATATATGCCTCTCATGTATTCTCTCCAGCCTATAATTTGGCGCACAAAACCTTCTAGTTGGTTGAACTCAAACAAGCCAGGATTTTTAAAATAGGCTGCTACAGCTTTATCTACTACTTCCTTTGGAGATAGCATTTTCAGGTTCATGGAAAACGATAAGCGAGAGTGGTATACCGACCATTCATTTGGTGCCATTGCATCTTCATAAGTACCAAATAGCGGCAAACAATTGTCTATAAAAAAATCGAGCAATTGCAATGATTGATGTCTGTTTACAGGCCATATAAAGTTTTTGCTGTCAACATTTCCTATGGTTTTTATACCAGCTTTTTTAATTTCTTTTTCAATCTGTTCTAGGTTATTTTTGAAAATAAATGGTGCAACAATTTGATGGTCTTTTGGTAGTTTTTCTCTATTGTCCTCATCAAAATTCCATTTTCCATTCAATGGTTTATCACCATCTACAATGAGCAATTGGTGCTTTTTTCTCATGTACCTGTAAAAGGTTTCCATGAGGTACATTTTTTTACCAGCAAACAAATCTTTGAGTTCATTTCTGCTGCTATAAAAATGCTCTGAATCAAACACCGCGCAGGGAATTTCAAGTTTATTGGTCAAGTTTTTTAAATGTTCATCTAACCTATATTCATCTGGTAGTTGGTATTGAAATTGTGTAAAATGATGGAATTTGATCAAGGCTTCAATATTTTTATCAAAACTTTGTAGGTTATCTTTGCCATTGAGGTGGAGGTATATAACGTTATGACCATTTTCCTCTAGTTCTTTAGCAAAGTTTCGCATGGCTGCAAAGAAGCCAATAACTTTCTGTATATGGTGTTGTGCATAATCTGTTTCTGATCTAATTTCCATTAAAACATAGGTTACATTAGCGTCAATAATCTTGAACCAAGTATGCAAACTATTTAGTTGATCACCTAGAATCAAGCGCAATGTTTTGGGTCTGGTTTTGCTCATTTTGTTTTCGTATTTCTGCACCTGTCGCTACAATATTTTACTTCATTCCAATTCTTTTCCCATTTCTTCCGCCACGAAAAAAGCAACTGGCAAGTTGGGCAGATTTTTGTTGGAAGATTTTCTTTCTTTACACCTTTCATTTACACCTATTAAAAACTCACTCGTTTCCAATCAACACTAATTGCCGATCCTTCTGCAAGAATTACAGAATGTGGCGATTTGTTGTTTAGGGAAGTGAAATTTTGTCCATAAAAAGCTTCAAAATCGCAATCAATCTCATAGTTTGTTACAGTATTGGTTTCCCAACTTGGGTGGTTGATTCTGTATTCAATTGTCTCGCCCGCATCAACTTTTGTATAGCCATAATAGTGTTCAAAAATAAAATGCTCCATGCTACCTTCTTGCAGTTTTTGCTTTTCGTTTTTCGCATTTACTTTTATGGTATTCCATTTGGATTGTACCTTCCAGCTATATGTTAATTCTTTACTGTTTAATCCAATATTAAAATAATGAGAGGTAGGAATAGCAATATAATGCTCTTTATAAAGCTTGTTTGCAACCCAAGCCACCAATTGATTAGGAACTGTTTCGTTAATAAATACAACGCCTCTTCGTACTTCATTTTCAATTTTTCTAGTTACATAAAATCTCAGGTTTACCTCTTCAAATGTGCCCATTAATGGAATTGGAAACCCGAAGATTGAAGTGTTTTTAAAAAGAAAACCTACCAAACTTACATATGATTTGCCATTAAAATAATCTAGTTCAACACCTTTTGGTAAAAATGGTTGTAAATATTGTGGGTCAATTTCATAGTTGGCCATTACTAAGTTTTGCCATTGGGCCCTTAAAAATGTTTTCATAATAAGCTGGTTTGAGTTGTATTTTTCTTTTTGGTCAAGTGCGATTTTGGATTACTTACATGCTTAGCCAAGATGCGTTTTCCTTCTATCCTCACACCTTCATTTTTCCTGTACTCCCAAACAATTTTGCTCGCTACCTTTCTACTTTCATCTACATCAACAATAGGAGCGGGATAATGTTTTCCAATTTCGCAGTGAAACAACTGCTGATCAAAAAACGACATTTTATCAGGTTGGTGAATAAAATTATTGGGAACATTTATTAATTCTGGCACCCATTTTCTGATAAAAAGTCCTTCTGAATCATGGTCCTCCGAGTTTTTAATTGGATTGTAAATTCGTATAGTATTAATTCCCGTTGTGCCACTTTGCATTTGCAGTTGAGGGTAATGAATGCCTGGCTCATAATCTAAAAATTGTTTTGCCAAGAAATGTAATTCGCGCCAATCTTGCCAAAGGTTAAAAACAAAAAATGAAACCACCATGGCCCTCATCCTAAAGTTGATATATCCCGTTGCTACCAAACAACGCATGCAGGCATCAACAATTGGAATACCTGTTTTACCGGTTTGCCAAGCTAGGATGAATGTTTCATTTTTGGGTTTGACTAATTGATTGTATGCCCTATTAATATTTTCATATTCGTACCTACTTTCATCCTCAAATTTTTGTATAAAATGGCAATGCCAATGTAAGCGGGATATAAAATTAGACAGTGACCTCTTATTTGTTGAATTATTATAATGTTGCATAGTTTCCTGAAAAACTTGGCGCATACTCAAATTACCATAAGCCAGGTAAGGAGAAATTCTACTACAGCCCGTTCTACTCAAAAGTGGTTTGCTAATATGTTTGCTATAATTAACATGCCTCACGGCTATAAAATCTTCAAGATAGCGCCAAGCCCAATATTCGCCACCTGTTTGGAAATTTTTGTTAGGTATCGTGATTGTAATTGGTAGGTCTTTACCCTTTAATTTTTCGTATAATTTTGGATCAAAACGAACTAAATTTAAGTTGGATACTTCAATTGATTTTATGGGGCTGATCATTTTTTCTTTCCAACGTTTTTCCCAATCTTTTCTGGATTTAAGCCTTCTAATAACGCCATTGGTTTGGTATTCATTCCAGACTACAGAATTGGATTCAAACATTATTTTAGCCTGTTTGTCGCGATTAAAGGTTAGTCCATTTCCAATCTCCTCGGAGGAAAAAACTTGCTTTACCTCAAAAAGTTGAAAAAGAGATTCAAAAACAGGCAGTGCCTCTTGGTGGAAAATATAAACCTGACCACTGCTACCTTTTAACTTCTCATTCATGTCCAACAGCGATTCAAACACAAAGCGCCAATGCCTTGTATCGCTATCATGGTAAGTCATTACAGAGGGTTCAAAGAAATAGACAAGCAGAAAAGGCAGTTTGGCTTCATGTGCACAAAACAGTGGCTCATGGTCTTTTAACCTCAAGTCTCTTTTAAGCCACACAATATTAATTTCCTGCTTTCCCAATTTATTGTAGTTTTTGGCGCTATATTTATTCGGTTTGAACCAATGATATATAGACAAAGCAGAAGGGAAATTGTTCTAAAAATGGAGAGATATTTATACCGCGACTATCCTTTTAACTTAAGGGATTTGTGCGAACCATCACAAATAGGCATCTTTTTTGAGAGTCCACAGGTACAGTCTGTTATTCCTTTTCCTTTGAGGATAATTGGAATATACTTTTCTATTCTTTCTAATCGTGTTTTTGATTGTTTGGCACCTGCAAAATGCAGCAAATATCCTCTTTGTCTTCCTGGGGTTAAAGCCTCAAACGCAGCCTTTAAAAATTGCATTTCTTCAAGTTTGTGCTTAAATTCATCTGGCATTTTAAACTCTTCAGGCTTTTTATAAGCTATTTTTACACCTGCTTTTTCAACTTCAATGGCCTCAAAAATATAGGACTTCAAAATTGGTTCAAGCCGCATTATTTCTTTGCTATTTGTGAACCTAATTTGCCTACCAGATTGCACATTTTCTGTTTGTTGAATCATTAAATCATCGGCATCTTGCAACAAGGAACCTTTATGAAATAGGAGGGCGCAATAATCTTTGAACCCATGTATCATCACTATGTTTTTTTGCTGATTAGTGTAGCATGGCACTCCCCACTTTAATTCTTCAACCAAGCCGCAACTAAGCACAATTGCGCGTAACAAGGCCATTTCGTCTTGCCATTTTTGGACTTTACTAAAAAAGGAATCTACTGCAGGGTTCAATAACCTATTTTTAAAAATGAATAATAATGCAAGATATTTATTTGTGGATATTATACAATCATATCACAATTTTAAACACGCTAATTATGTGGTCTATTCCAAATCTTGCTTTCCTCGCATTCGTTTAATTTCGCTATTACGTTGTTTGCTTACCTTACGTTTTGCTAAAGAAGCCTTAGTAGGTGAGCTAGGTTTTCGCTTTTTGCGAATCTCAAAACACTTATTGAGTAACTTATAGGTTTTACGCAAAGCGTCTAATTTATTGGTATGCTGACTCCTTCCGTCTTGCGAGCTAACTTGCAAAACTCCCTCTAAGTTTATGTATTTGCTGAGTTTATGAAGTAGCAATTCCTTTTCTGCCTCTGTTAATAATTGAGATAACTTAATATCAAACGATAGCTGAACCTTCGTTTCAACTTTGTTTACATGTTGCCCTCCAGCCCCACCACTTCTGCTGGTTTTAAAGGTAAACTCGGTTTGTAAATCTGGTGAACGAAAACGCATACTGCAAATTTAATCAATTAATTATCATTGATTAAAAAATACCAAATTTTGTTATGCAAATAAGCTTTTAATTACTGAAACATTTATTTAAAGTTTATTCATTCTTTCAATACAATTTTTAATTAAAAAACGATATGTTTTATTACATTTGATATTCACGTTTAGAACTTTAATTGCATCAAATAAAATTAATTAATAATCCCAAGCACATGAAAAATGTATTTCGTTTAATGTTTATATTCTTAGTATTGGCGCAATGCTCATCGCTTTCGGCTCAAACCAACTTACGCTTCTCGGAGCCAATTATGTTGCCTGTTTTGAAAGGTCAATACAATCCATCGCAATTTTATTCGGGTCAAACTAATTCAACAAAAGCTGTCATTAAACAAAATTTACTTTCTCAAACTTCCTCAGATTCTTTGTTGCAATATTTATTCGGTTTGAACCAATTTAAAAATAGAAATTCGGGCTCAGATACTTTGTCGGTCAACAACGGTATTGGAGCTGCAAGAAACTGGGCTTTGGCGCAGTTCACTAAAATTAAACAAAATAATCCAGCCTTAATCACAGGATTTTTTCAATTCGACCAAGCTATTTGTAACATGAATACTCATAAAAATGTAATGGGTATTTTGCCGGGTACCGATACCTCTCAAAAAGGTTTTATACTCATTGAAGCCCATTATGATAGCAGGTGCGAAAGTTCTTGTGATACTTCATGCGAAGCCAGAGGCATGGAAGACAATGGGAGCGGAGTGGCCTTAGTATTGGAACTGGCAAGGGTTTTAAGTAAGCATACCTTCCAAAGAACTTTGGTATTTATGCTCACAACCGCCGAAGAACAAGGTTTAGATGGCTCCAATGCATTTGCTGTTTATGCAAAAACAAACGCTCTACCCATCAGAGCTGTGCTGAACAACGATGTTATTGGGGGAATTATTTGTGGCAAAACAGCTTCCCCTCCAGGTTGTCCTGGCGAAAATGAAATTGATAGCTTACAAGTTAGAATATTCTCGGCAGGTGCAAATTATTCTATGCCCAAGGGCTTAGCCAGGTATACCAAACTTTCTTTTGAAGAGGAGCTCTTGGCGCAAATGCCTGTTAAAACCAACATTCAAATCATGAATGCAGAAGACAGGATAGGTCGCGGTGGCGATCATATTCCGTTTAGGCAGCAAGGTTATGCAGCCATTAGGTTTACAAGCGCCAACGAGCATGGTGATGCCAATGCCTCAGCTCCAGGCTATCTGGACAGGCAACACAGTACAAGAGATGTATTAGGAAAAGACCTTGATGGCGATGGATTATTTGATTCGCTTTTTGTGAGTACCAGTTACCTTAAAAGAAATGTTCAAATCAATGGCATTACTGCTGCCATGTTGGCTATTGGACCACAAGATCCACCAGATTTTGAGCTCATCAATGATGGCAACGGACTCTCAGTGAAGCTTACAAATCCGCAAGTTAAGTATGCCTATAGAATAGGATTTAGAAGCAGGGGTAATACATTCGACACGATATTTACCCTACAAAATCAAGCTGATTTAAAAACCTACCATGTTAAAAAGGATAGCTTTTATTTTGTGAGTGTTGCCACCATGGACGCTGCAGGAACCGAGAGTTTATTCTCTATGGAAAAGTATGTAAAAGTAGCGGGAGTGCCTGCTACGGGTGTTGTAGAAAAAGATTTAAATACCAATAAAATACAATTGTTGCCTGTTAGTCCAAATCCAATAGATGAAACACTAACCTTGAGCGTTTATATGCCAAATCCAAAACCCGGTTTAACCGGACGATTAATCATCACAGATTTGCAAGGCAGAATTGTGAAGAGTTTAATTATAGCTTTGGACAAAACAATCAATGAAGTGGTGTATGAGCATGGCTTCTCTAACAAAGGACTTTATTTTTGCAGTTTGTTTTTAGCCGATGAAAAAATTGAAACGCAGCGATTGTGGTTCAAATAAAAGCGCTTTTATGTTCTAGCAGTTGCTATTTCTTTTTTCCACTTTCGTTAAATAATGCGGATAAATTATGCTGAACGTCATTTTTACAATTCGTTTATCATGATACTTTGTTTGGTTCAAACCGAAAAAAACGCATTAGTTTTTGACTGAATTTATATTTAGAAATAGTAGAGCCAATGATTGTTTGCGGGTAATGTATTTATATGTCCGATTGATGAAAACCACTATTCTATTTTTGACCCCAATGAGTAAAAATAAATGCAAGGCCATCCATATAAACCAAGTAAAAAAACCATGAAAGGTAAGTTTTGGTATGGCTAAATCAACCACGGCTTTATTTCTACCTACAGTTGTCATGCTACCTTTATTTATATAATGAAAGCGTGGGGGCTGTTTGTTATTTACTAATCGTATAAAATTAATAGCTACATTTTTTGATTGATCTATGGCAACATTAGCCAATTGAGGATATCCTTTTGGGTACAAATCGCTTTCAATAAAGACCACATCGCCAATTGCGTATACATTATCCAAGTCAATCGTTTTGTTGTAGCTATCGGTTTTAATTTGGTTCTACTTTGAAATATAATTTGGTTCAATGCAGCCTGGTATATATTGAATGTTTCTCAATTCCCTTGTTCCCAAAGTAATTTGTGCAAGCCCTTTTTGCTAAAACAAATAGTCATAAATAAAATTTCCATTGAATGTTTCAACCGTGTTATTTTCTATTTTAATATTGGTAACGTTGGCTACTCTTAAGGCAATATTTTTGCTTTTTTGAAAAATATTTCTCAGAGGAAATGAAATATTACTATCATTCAAATGGTCCATGCGCCTCGCGCATCATACTTTCTGCCAGTTCCTTTCCTAAATATGCATCAATAAGGCTGTGTATGCCATATAGCAGAGGTGTTAGCAACAAGGCCACCGTAAGCTTGTATATATAGTTGACTAAACAAATGCCCAATACTAATTTTATATCCCAACCTGCTCCAATATAAAAAGCTATAAATAGCACTACAAAGCTGTCTATGAGTTGCGAAACTACCGTTGATCCTGTGCTGCGAAGCCACAACTTAGTTGCGCCCGTTTTTCTTTTAAGGTAGTGGAATACCGAAACATCTACCAATTGCCCTACCAAAAAAGCCACCAATGAGCCCACTATAATCCACATTCCCTGACCAAAAATTTGGGTATATGCATCTTGCATATTGGTGGTGCCAGTTGGGGTGGTTTTGTTGATCCAAAAGTTAGCAGGAGTGAGGTGTATGCCCATGTAAATTGCCAAGAAAGCATAGGATACCAAAATGGCTGCAATGTAGGAGAATAGCTTTACACCGCTCGATCCAAAATATTCATTAATGATGTCGGTCATGATAAAAACTATGGGCCATAATATAACCCCAACAGTCATGTTAAAGCTTAAGCTATTTCCCAAAATCTGCCAATTCACTGGTTGCATGCCTAGCGTTTCCTCTAAAGAAAATATCTTTACTCCGATAAATTCTGCAATGATAGCATTGGCTATAAAAAAACTTCCTAATATCAAAAATAATATACTGCGTTTGGTTTCTTTCATAACTAGTAAAACTCTTTAAGTACAGGTTAGTTTTTTGAAGCAGATTTAAGTACTCATTAATTTGTCAAATTTATACTTATATTTGTACTATAATATAAAATTATTCATGCAAACAGCAGAATTATTGGTAGAAGGCATGACTTGTAACAATTGCGCTATGGGTGTTCGCAGGCGTTTAGAAAAACAAGGCATGGAAGAGGTTGATGTAAATTTTGCAACAGGGGAAGTTCGTTTTCAGAATATTCCTAACGCGCCGCTTGCACAAATTAAAGATAGTATTGAAGACCTTGGTTATATTGTTGTTCAAGCAGATGAACCCAACGTTCAAAAAAAAAACTCCTAGGCTCTCTCGAGGCTAAACTCATTTTCTCCCTTTTCTTTTCCGTTCCGCTTGCCTTGCACATGGTTTTTTCATGGGCCCCGTTGCACAATCCATTGGTGCAGTTAATTCTTTCTATTCCGGTATATACTATGGGTTTGTGGTATTTTGGTAAAAGTGCCTATCACAGTTTAAAGTCTGGTGTTCCCAATATGGATGTACTCATTTTTATTGGCGCTGCTTCTGCCTTATTCTACAGCGTTTTTGGAACCTACTATTTTTATGGCACCCATAAAGTTCATGAATATTTATTTTTTGAAACTGGTGCTACCATTATTTCTTTGGTACTTTTTGGCAACGTAATTGAAAAACGTTCTGTTAAAAAAACAACCAACGCACTAAAAGGATTAAGTGCCATGCAAGTTAAAACAGCAAAATTATTGACCATGCATGAGGGCAATCTTCATTCCCAAGAAATTGAAGTAAGCTTACTTAAAAAAGGCGATTTACTTCAAATTAATTCAGGTGATATTATTCCCATAGATGCAGATTTGATAGAGGGTGAAGGCGATTGCGACGAGCGGTTAATGAGTGGAGAAAGCCTACCGGTTCACAAAAAAATTGGTGATAAATTAGTTGGTGGTACCATACTCATTAATGGTAATTTACAAGTAAGGGTGAACACCATTCTAAGAGACACTGTCTTGTCGCAAATCATTGAAATGGTTAAAAAGGCCCAAGGTTCCAAGCCACAAATTCAAAAATTGGGCGACCAAGTAAGTGCCATTTTTGTGCCAGCGGTTGTAGCCATTTCAGTGGCAACTTTTTTGTTTTCGTTTTTTTATCTTAGTTTAGGTTCAGCCCAAAGTATGCTAAGAGCTGTAGCTGTTTTGGTTATTTCTTGTCCTTGCGCCATGGGTTTGGCCACACCTACTGCTATTATGGTAGGTATTGGTAAAGCTGCAAAAAGAGGCATATTAATTAAAGGTGGTGATGTTTTAGAAAATTTTGCCAAGAGCGATAAAATTGTTTTTGATAAAACTGGTACACTTACCACAGGTAATTTTTTATTCGCAAATTTTTGGTTCGAACCTAAGCAAGAAGGTGTATTAAAAAATATAATTTTTGGCATGGAAAAACATTCTTCTCACCCCATTGCCAGAGCCTTAATTGAGCAACATGCTAATTGGTTTGTTTCAACACTAAGCTTTACTCAAATACAAGAGGAAAAAGGTAGAGGCATGATGGTTAAAGATGAACATGGTATTGTTTGGAAATTTGGTTCAGCTAATTACTGCCAAATAAATGGGAGTGAGGCAGATTTGTTACTAACTAAAAATGATATTTTAGTAGCTTACTTATCTATCTCAGATAGCCTAAAAGAAGGCGCTAAAGATTTAATCAGCTATCTAAATACTCAGCAGGTTGAGAGTATTTTACTGAGCGGAGATCAGAAAAAAAAGGTAATGGAGATTGCTTCAAACCTCGGCATTACAAATTTTTTGGCAGAACAACTGCCGGCACAAAAATTACAATATGTAGTAAATGCTCAAGCCAAAAAGCCCTTGGTAATGGTTGGAGATGGCGTTAATGATGCACCTGCACTGAGTAAAGTTTCTGTTGGTATATCTTTTGCGAAAGGAAGTGATATTGCCATACAAGCAGCAAATTTGGTGCTGATGCGCAACGATTTGATAGCGCTAAAAGAAGCGCATATCATCAGCAAACAAACCTATAAAACCATTCAACAAAATTTATTTTGGGCCTTTTTCTATAATATTGTTTGCATTCCGTTAGCTGCAGCAGGTTTTATGCATCCCATGCTAGGCGCTTTGTCTATGGCATTTAGTGATGTTATTGTAATAGGCAATTCATTGCTGCTAGGTATTAAAAAAGTAAAAGCGAATCAATCCTAAGATCGACTCGCTTTTTACAATTAGGTAATTATAGTTTATTCTTTAATAAATCTTGCTTGGTAAGTTCTGCCATCATTTTCACCTTTAACAAAATATACACCGGGTAATAAATCACCAATGTTAAAAGTAACCTCGCCTGTATTAGGAGAATAGATAGTAGTTATCGGAAACAATTGCCCCAAGATATCGTAAATTTCATAAGTAGCTTTGGCATTGTATTTACTCACAACTACATGCAAAACATTTTGGGCTGGGTTTGGATAAGCTTTTAAGCCTGCTTCTTTCTCCTGCTCCTGCAATGTAGTTGGCATTTTTATTAAAAAATCAATGGTACTAGAATCCAATTGGTCTAACTGATTAGATAAGCCTACAATTTTAAAGAAGGTTCTAACTTTAACATATATTTCATGTTTACCAGTATCTGATGCCAATGGTATTCCAGTCATTTTTGCACAACCTTTGGCACCACCAGCCCATGTTCTGAGAGGGTTATCGCAAACATAACTAAAGCCACTTGGCAAATCACTAATTGCAACTACCGTGGCAGAATCCACTTTTATATTATATAAATTGCCACTGTAATTAATTTGCGTGTCTTTAGGTACAATTAATGTAAGTGTTTGCTCCAACCAGGTACCAACAATTCCATCCGGCATTTTATTTGGATAAAGCCCCGGTTTTGTATACAATGGATCTGGTGTACATTGCGCATTAGCCATTATGCCATTCACTGCAAAAAGTAGCATTAAGTATATTTTTTTCATGTGTTTAATGGTTGTGTTAATCAAAGATAGTAAGAAAAACAATTAAATTAAACCATTATTAGTTAATTGACCGAAATCTGTATTTATAAAATGCTCACTCAAAAGCTCAAATGCCTCACTTTCCTGTTTGATCCAATGAATTTTGAGTCCAGATTTTTCCATTTTTCTAAAATAGGTCATTTGCCTTTTTGCAAACTGCTGTATGGCTATTCCAAGTTTTTCTGCCATTTGCTCTTTACCTGTATTACCCAATAAATAACTTGAAATCCATTTATATTCTAATCCAAAATGTGCCAATCTTTTGGCTTCCACGCCTACGTTCATTAATCCTTCTACCTCCTCAATTAAGCCCTCTTTTAACCTGCTTTGAAGTCTTAACAATATATTTTCTCTTCGCATTTCAAGGTTTGGATTCAAGCCAATTATAATTGGATTGAGCGATTGTGAATCTGGTAATATTAAATTTGGATGCGCCATTAAATACTGCCCAATTTCTATTGCCCTTATCAATCTTTTTTTTGTAGCTACATCTGCAGTTTTTTTGTATTCTGGTAACTCCATTAACTTAAAAGTTGTTAATAAATCATCGTAATCTTGGTTCAAATAAATTAAACGTTGATGCTCATTAATTGGGATTGCTGTATACTGATAATCTTTGATTACTGCCTCTATGTATAAGCCACTTCCTCCACAAATTATGGGTATTTTTTTGTTGGCCTGAACCAATTGAAATGCTATTTTAAAATCTTGCTGATATTGGTAAATATGATAGCTTGTGTTTGGGTCAACCAAATTTATTAGGTGATAGGGGATAGCCTTATTATTATAAAAATACTCTAGTAAATCTTTGCCTGTACCAATATCCATTTTTTTGTAAACCATTCTGGCATCGGCACTTAATATTTCTCCATTCAATATTCCTGCAAGCTTTACTGCTAAGCGTGTTTTCCCGCTAGCGGTAGGTCCAAGAACCACAATTGAATCATATGTTTTTTTGTTTATCAAAATGTTCTTAAATCTAACACCATTTTCTTACTCCCCGAATTTTGAACAGCAATATAATTTTTCACTGCTAACTTTTGCGCCTCCATCTCTTTTTCAGAATAACGCTTATAGGTTTTTGGATCAATATAAAACAGATGTTCTGGCGTATTTCCTTTGTCTTTAAAGCCCATTTTGGCAAATGAATTTCCATTGCCCCAGTCTAAATCTATATAGGTCATAATGTGTTGCGCATGCTTTTCTCTAATGAAATGTTTGATAAGTTTTTGCAGCCCTCCAGTAACCGTAAAGCCTTGTTTATTGGCAAATCTAATCAATTCGTACGACCTGTAAAGAACCTTTGAATCTGTCATTACACGCGATTTACTAAAGGCCATGGCAGCAACCAATTCGCCTTTGTATAGGAGTCCGTATTTAAATGCATAGCTAGAACTACCTTGAAAATGGTTCAGTTCAAAAAATAAATCGGCACGCGAATTATCTATTTTTACAATTTCGCACAACCTAGCAGAAATAGTTTGGTTCAAACCCAACAAGTTTTTTACCCTAAAAGCAACCATTATTGGATTTTTGAGCCATTGGTCCTCGAATATGTGAACCACTTTTTGATTGGTTACCTGCTTTTCTGAAACTTGATGGCTATCATTTTTCTTTGAACCTAATTGATGTAAACAAATGGTTAGCGATTTATTTTTAATGATAAACTCCCCTGAATTAGGCTGCTCAATTTCGGTTTGATCCAAACCAATTGACGATAATAATGATACAAAATCTGAAATAAAGGATTTATTCACACTTCAAAGAAATACAAATTGCAGGAATCTTCTTATATTTTGTTATATTTACTTTGATTATAAAACATTAAAAATTAGGTGCTTATTTGTGCAAATAAACAGGTTTTGTCATTTGCAATTTTGTCGGACTGAAATCCTAGGCTAAACAAAGC
The DNA here is from genome assembly GCA_947485745.1 of Bacteroidota bacterium. Taxonomy (GTDB): domain Bacteria; phylum Bacteroidota; class Bacteroidia; order UKL13-3; family UKL13-3; genus B1. Next base: position 3,090 of record CANKQY010000021.1, on the reverse strand, counting down.
AGTGTTGTTCAATCTTTTGATTTTATAAGCCAAGCTACTATTCAACTCCAACAGTCAAATTGCTTGTTATATTTTGAATATACTTACAACTTCAAATGATGTAAATCTAGCTAACTACCAATTGCAAAGTGTTCCTAGTTTTTTGCTCTATCAACAGTTTTTTACCACTTGTTAATTGTTCCAATTCTTTGCTGGTATAATTGGTGATGGTAATTAATTCAACCGGCTCGTTGGTTTTAAGCGAATAGTTTTTTTCTAAATGTTGTATCAGCTCTTTAACTTTATTTGGTTCATTGTCTATGCACACACTAAAACTTATGGCAGAATTTTGCATTAAATTAATCTTTATTCTTTTTTCTGCAAAGGAGTTAAAAATAGTGCTTAAATTATCTTCCAAAATAAATGAAAAATCTTTGCTGCTAAGCGATAGGAGCAACTGATTTTCTTTTATGATAATAGTTGGTAAATGATTTTCTATTTCTTTGCTAACGCCAACTATGGTTCCGGCCGCTTCGGGGTTCATAAATGATTTAACAAATAACGGGATATTCTTACTCTGCAGCGGTTGTATGGTTTTTGGGTGAATAACTGTAGCCCCATAATAAGCCATTTCAATAGCCTTTGGATAGCTAATGGCATCAATTTTAATTGCATCTACAAACTTCTTTGGATCGGCATTCATTACTCCTTCAACATCTTTCCAAATAGTTACATTTTCTGCTTCCAATCCATAAGCAAAAATAGCTGCCGAATAATCTGAACCTTCTCTTCCAAGAGTTACGGTAAAGTTATCTTTATTTCGGCCAATAAAACCTTGAGTTACCACCAATTGCTTTTTTACAATTGGCTTCAACTTACCTGATATTAATTTCTCGGTTGACTCCCAATCCACTTTCCCCTCCCTGTAGGTATTATCGGTATGAATAAAGTTTTGAGCATCCATCCAACGATTTTTTAAGCCCTCCTCGTTAAGGTAGGCACTCAAAATCCTAGACGAAATGATTTCTCCATAACTCACAATTTGATCATAAACTTTATCAAAATTAGGATCGGGTACATTTTCTAATTCACATTCCAATTCAATAAAAAGATTTTCAATATCGTCATACGTATGCGATGAACTGCTTATCAAAAGACCTTTTATAATTTCATTATGAAATACTTTTACTTGTTGGTAAATTTCATGCTTCTCATCATTTTTTTCAAAATAGGCTTTTGCTAAGAGTTCTAAAGCATTGGTGCTTTTGCCCATGGCACTCACTACAATTAACAACTCTTCTTCAGCGTATGCATTCAAAACCTTTCCAACATTTCTTACCGCTTCTGCATTTTTAACAGATGCTCCACCAAATTTAAATACTTTCATGCTTTCAATTTTTCTGAGCCAAATATAAATTAATTCTCGCATTGATGCAGAATTTGTGGCTTAATTGAGTCTTTTTACCTGTTGATCTCAATTTAATTTTAATAAAATTGAAATTTTCAATATTTTATTTTACCTTTCAATTCTTAATATTATTAAAATTTTAACTGATTTTTAAACTATTTTAAACAGGTTTAATACAATATTTTCTTAATTATAAATGTTATGAAAATCTTATGAAATAGCCGATTTATCTTTGTTTCATCAATCAGTCATGCTATGAAATCAACTGCGATCAAATATTTTCTTCATTCAATAATGGTTATTACCATGGTATTGTATGGATCCAAACAAGTAATTGCAGACCACATTGTAGGTTCCGACGTTGCCTATACCTGCAATGGCTCATCAAATGTTTACGAGGTTACCTTTAAATTATACAGAGATTGCACGGGTATTCCAATGTGTGCAAATTGTCCTACTGCGTTAAGTCCGTCATGTCAAATTAGTTTAATCATCAAAGGTGTTAGTGTGCCTGCTGGTTCGGGCCTACCAGCTAGCCCATGCGCAGGTGTGAGTTTTGGCTCGCAAAGCATATCTGTGGTAACCTCTGTAAGTGGGTTTGATGTTGTTCAATTATGTGCTACAGCAAAAACAATATGTAACAATTGCGGAACAAGAACACCAGGTACTTTTATGCCCGGAATTGAAGTTTACACTTTTAGTGGGCAAATTAACTTAAGCGCAATTCCAACCTCTTGTTGTTTAATTAGTGTTGGTTTTCAATCTTGTTGCAGAAATAATGCAATTACTACCTTAGCCAACCCAACCAGTCTTGGTTTCTATACCGAAGCCATCATAAACAGATGTGCTACACCTTGTAATTCATCTCCAACATTTACCAACGACCCAGTTGCTGTTACTTGTGCCGCTCAAGATTTTACCTATAACCTAGGTGCAATTGATCCAGATGGTGATTCATTGAGTTATGCTTTTGGCCAGGCTTTAGGCACTGCTGGTGCTGCCTGTCCTTATGTTGCGCCTTACAGTCCTATAGTACCTTTCCCATACTTAGGCGCGCCAATCCAAAGTCCACCGGCAATGGCGCCAATAGGTATTAACATCGATGCCATTACCGGCGACATCAGATTTAGGCCAATGGGTTCTTTTGTGGCGAACCTAATTATTGAGGTAAGGCAATGGAAAACCATTGGCGGGGTGCCAACATTAATGGGTATTACCCGAAGAGACATTCAGTTTTATAGTCAGTTTTGTCCGGCCAATAACCCACCAGTTTTCAGAACTTATGATGCCAATTCTGTTATAACCTCGCCTCAACCTAACTTTGCCTATTCAGTTTGTGCTGGTCAACAACTGTGTTTTACCATTTCGGCTTGGGATAATACTGCTGGAACCGATACTACAGATATGACCTGGAACGCGCCTAGCAATTTGGTAAGCAATGGTGCCACCTTTGTTAAGTCATACAATTTTGCAAACAGAATTGCCCTTGGTCCCAAATTTGATAGTATGAAGTTTTGTTGGACACCAACCGCAAATATGGCCAGTAACTTGCCTTATTATATGGTTGTAACTGCAAAAGACAGGGCCTGTCCTATTCCCGCAAGAACCACGCGCTCATTTAGTATTTTGGTGCGTAAAATACCAGTGGCTATCATCAATAAGGTAAACAAGAACTGTGGTTTTTACGACTTTAGTTATACGCT
>CANKQY010000020.1 GCA_947485745.1 Bacteroidota bacterium | reverse complement strand
GATGGCAACTTCTTGCTTGATCCCATTTACCAAAATGCGCATGGATTTGCCATTTTCCGATTTTTCTAAAAGCTCAATGTTGTAGCTTTGGTGATTAATAATCACATGGTATTTATTGGTCGCAAGCTTAACTGTATCAGCATTTACAGGTATTCCATCCAAAATTGCATTGCCAGAAATTAGGTCGAAAATAAATTCCTGTTCGTTTACTTTTATATTTAACATATAAATTCGTTTTATTGCAGCCCGATTCAAAATTATGAGAAACTACTTAATTGGCCTTTCATTCCTTGTTGCCGGGATGTTGGCCTGCAAAATAAATAAAAAGCCCAATACCTCCATAGAAAAAGTTATTTTGGAGGATATTGTGGTAAAACCTAGTCCTGTTAAGGAAATAGCCAAATATCAGCCCATGGAGCCTAGGTTGGTTGATCTATTGCACACCAAATTATCACTCGAATTTGATTACCAGCGTCAATGGGTTTTGGGTCAAGCAGTGTTAAAATTAAAACCTTATACTGGCACCTTAAGTAGCTTTGAATTAGATGCACAAGGATTTACCTTGTTAAAAGTAGCAGCTATAATTGGCAAAGACACCCAAAATTTACGCTACAATTACGATACTACCAAAATTGAATTGTTCTTAAGAAAGGCATATTCCGAAACCGATACCATTAATTTATTTATACAATACATTGCAAAACCAAATGAAATAAGGAGCAATGGGGGCAAGGCTATCAGCGATTCTAGGGGTTTATATTTTATCAATCCTTTGGGGTCTGATCCAAACAAGCCTCGACAAATTTGGAGTCAGGGAGAAACCGAATATAATTCTTGCTGGTTCCCAACTGTTGATGCGCCAAATGAAAAACATACCCAAGATATTTACCTTACTGTTGACACTGCAGATGAAACCTTAAGTAATGGATTATTGCTTGATTCCAAAGTGCAAAAAGGAGGGAAGCGTACCGATCATTGGCAGCAACTGAAACCACATGCTCCTTACCTAACCATGATTGCCATTGGAAATTTTATTATTACCAAAGACAAATGGCGCAACAAAGAGGTTAGTTATTATTTAGAACCAGCCTATGCGCCTTATGCCAGAACTATTTTTGGTAAAACGCCTCAAATGATAGAAACATTTTCCAAGATAACTGGAGTAGATTATCCGTGGGATAAATTCTCCCAAATTGTTTGCCGAGATTTTGTAAGTGGTGCCATGGAAAATACCTCTGCTGTTTTGCATTATGAAATGGTTCAGCACACAGATAGGGAGCATTTAGACAATACACATGAAGACATCATTGTACACGAATTATTTCACCATTGGTTTGGCGATTTGGTTACATGTAGAAGCTGGAGCAACCTGCCATTAAACGAAAGTTTTGCCACCTATGGTGAGTATTTGTATAATGAAGCCACCTATGGTAAAAATTATGCAGACATGATTTTTTCAAACAATTTATCATCCTATTTAAGAAGTAAAGGTAAATATACTACCAGCCCTATTCGCAAATATTATGCAGAGGCTGATGATGTTTTTGATGTAGTAAGTTACCAAAAAGGTAGTTGGATTTTACACCAATTGCGCAATGAAGTTGGTGATGCCAATTTTTTTAAAGGTTTGAACCGATACCTTACCCAAAATGCTTATAGTACAACTGATATACATCATTTGAGACATGCCATGGAATGGGCAAGTGGAAAAGATTTGCAAGCATTTTTTTTGCAATGGTTTGAAGGTTTTGGTCACCCTGAGTTGAAACTTGAGAGCAAGTACGACGCAGCAAAAAAATCTTTTTTAGTAAATGTAAAGCAAGTTCAAGATTCAAGTTTTGGATTGTTTACTATTCACTCTAAATTGGCTTTTGTATTAGCAACCAGGGGGAGATTAGGCAGCGTTCAAGAGCTGCCTGTTTATATCAATGGCAAGAATTCTGTTATCCAAATTCCAATCGTAAACCTGGAGGCAGACTCTGTAACAATGGCTGCATTTTGGCTCGATCCAAAAGGAAATATTCCCGGAGTAATGACAGATAACAAGGATGCCAATCAACTTTTGATTCAAATGAAAATGGCAGATGGCTATCAATCAAAAATAGAAGCTTTGAAGGGTCTAGCTAATTTGCCAAATGAAAAAGCGGATATCCAACAAAGGCAGGCCGCCGATTATTTATTGGTTCAGCCCGAATATTATTACCAATTAGCTGGTTTAGATTTAATAGGAAAATTAGATACTTTTTATGGTGATTATGAAAAAAAGATAGCAAACTTAGCAGCACATTCAAGCAATGTAGAGGTAAGAGACAATGCCATGTATTTAATAGGGTTTAAAGGAAACTCTGAGTTGGCAAAATCTACATTGCTAAAAGGATTGCAAGATTCATCGTATGGCGTAATATCAACTGTGTTGCAATCTTTAGCCATTACCGATAAGGCTTTTTGTTTAGAAAAGTGCAAAGAAATGGAGCAATACAAAACACCAGTTATTCAACGTTCCATTGCTTGGTTATATGCCAATTATTCTAAAGAAAATAAAAATGTGTATTATGAGGGGGTATTAGGTAAATATGGGTTTACCAGGAGTAGCATACTAACTGCTTATAGCTATTATTTAAGGCAACAAAATGCCAGTATTTTAACAGAAGGATTGGGCATTTTGGAAATGCATTACAATTTATCTAGCGATAGAGATAAGGCCAAAAAATACTTAGGAATCCTAAAAAATATTCAATCAAAAAGTAAAGAAACTGCTGTTGTAGAAGGTGAAAGTTTTACTAAGTTTCAAAAGAGGTTGACTTTAGATTTAGGGGAGAATTAAGGCTTAAACGTGAGTTGATCTGTGGCAACTACTTTCCATGTTCTTTGGTGTTGAACAAATACAACCATTCTAAAGTTATCTAGGTTAAGGTCTCTGTTTACTGGAATTTTCATAAGACCTTCATTGCTGGTAAGATGTTTGGTAGTTAGGTGCTTCACCACATTGTGGTGGTGTAAAATCATGCCAGCATTTTCTCCACCTTTTACTTGGTTGTTTATTTCTTTTTGTATAAAAGCCACCCTTAAGTCAAATGAATCCAATTCTCCCCAAATTTGATAAGCTACCAATAGGCTATCCTCATTTTCAACCGCTGTAACTCCTGTTCTCAGGTAATAATTGGATGGCTGTGTTAAAACACCTTGTATGGCGTTTCCTATGGCTCTTTTGTCGGATCCAGCAAAGTCTTTGTCGCCGCCATTTACAAAAACCATTGGTGTATACATTGCGGTAAGTTTTTTTCTATAAACATACTCCTGTTGGCGCATAGTAAAGATAGAATCAGAAAATGGATCAACCCACCCTGACCTATTCCAAATGTCAACATGATAATCAATCACAAAAACAGGGGTTTTGCTACTATCACTAATATCTATTACCTCCTTTAAAAATTTACTTGCAAACGGACAACTGCTGCATCCTTCCGAAGAAAATAATTCTATGAGCACTGCGGGTTGGTATTGTTTTACAGGTAATGCTTTGCTATTTTGAGCTTGAGTGGTTATTACCATAGAAATGAACAGCAAAATGCATAAAAAGCCTTTTTTCATCTAAATTAATTTTGTTCAATATTAGCAAATAGCCATAATTTTGCCACTATTTTAACAAATCATTAATTGCTTGCTCTGCTGTTGGGTATTGAAATTGAAACCCAGCCTCGAGTATTTTTGTGCATGAAATGTCTTGATTGGCTAATAACATAGGCGTAATTTCTCCTAACATAGGTCTTAAAACAAAGCCAGGAATAGGGGGCAACCATTGCGGGCGGTGAATGGCCTTACAAATTAGCGTAGTTAATTCTTGGTTGCTAGCTGGTTGCGGTGCTACACCATTGAATATGCCATGGTATTTTTGATTTTCTATTAAAAATGCAAACATCTTACTTAAATCATTAATATGAATCCAAGGTGTTGTCATTTTGCCATTACCTAAAGCGGCCCCAAATCCCCAATAGGCAGGTTTGGCAATTTCTTTTATAAAGCCACCTTTTTCACTCAATACAATGCCAATTCTAATAATACTAGTTTGAATACCAAGACTTTCCACTCTTAAACTTTCATTCTCCCATGCTTTACAAACTTCTGCCAAAAATGTATCTCCTAATGGGGAGTTTTCTTTGCAGTTTTTGGGTGGGTTATTGCCATAAATCCCAACGGCAGAGGCGCCAATAAACAGACCAACTTGGTGCACATTATTTTGAAGGGTTTTAAATAAAAGTGAGGTTGCCGCAATCCTACTATTCAAAATTTCAGATTTATACGCACTTGTCCACCTTTTATCTGCAACTCCAGCTCCAGCTAAATTAATAATGGTGCTTACGCCATTTAAACAAGCAATATCAATTTCGCCTTTTTCTGGATTCCAATAAAAAGATTGTTGCTTCATTCCCTTTGGATTCCTGCTCAACCAGGCTATTTCATGTCCTTCTAATTGCAGAAAATGGGTAAAGTTTGAACCTATAAGCCCTGATCCGCCAGAAATAAGTATTTTTGTCATAATTACATCATATAAAACATTACAGACTTGAATATGTTTCGTAGCTATAGTTCATTTTTAAATAAAACATTGGGTACTTTTTCAATAAAGGATATAGAAGCTATTACCGGAATCAAAAGCCATACGCTTAGAATCTGGGAACAACGCTATGGAATAGTAATTCCCAAGCGTAGTGATACCAATATTCGTTTTTATGATGACCATGATTTAAAATCTTTACTCAATATTAGTATTTTAAATCAGAAAGGTTACAAAATTTCAGAAATTGCCAAACTATCTCAAGAGGTAATTTCAGAAAAAGTAATGCACCTCAATTCCGATTGCTCTGAGTATAAAATCCAAATAAGTTCGCTTATTTCGGCCATGATTACCTTTGACGAAACAGCCTTTCACAATTTGTTAAATACCTATATACTCCAAATGGGATTGGAGGAAACTTTCTTAAAAATTGTTTTTCCATTTTTAATAGAAGTAGGCCTTTTATGGCAAGTGGGTACTATATTTCCTTCTCATGAGCATTTTGTATCCAATATCATCAAGCAAAAAGTATTTGTTGCCATTGATGGGCAAGTTGGGAGATTTGCAGAAAATAGAAAAATCTTCTTGCTATTTTTACCCGAAGCTGAAAAACACTCATTGGGCTTGTTGTTCGCAAATTATATCATCAGAGCAAGGGGCCATCAAGTTTTGTATTTGGGTCAAGAAGTGCCTTTATTAGATTTAAGAGATGCATTTGGTCAAGAAAAACCAGATTACATCCTTACCATGATGACAGCCGCACAGCTCGATATTGACAAACAAGCATTTGTTGATTTTTTAGCTATAAATTGGCAAAACAGCAAAATTTTATTAACGGGTCCCCAGTTTCTTAGTTGTGAAATTTCGTTGAAAGAAAATGTTGCCAAGATAACCTCACTGACTGATTTCATAGATTTTATCAATGAACTTTCCTCAGTAAAAGAAAAAGCATAATTAGTGCCCAGATGGGTCGTTTTGCATAACCATTAAAAGTTTATTCAATTCCTTTTCTGTAACCATCAAGTAGCCATCTGGGATGCTAAACATTTTGTCTTCAATAGGAATTTGCATAATCATTTTCACTGTCATAATCATTGTCATGCCATTTTCAGTCATTTGATATTGCATTAAAAAACCATCAATGCCCTTTAAGCTTTCATCTGTTTGGGTGTTATATGGAGGCAATTCTTTGGTAAACCAACACTCGCTTATTTGTAGTAGGCCTTTAACAATTCTATGAACCAATACCTTTTGGCAATTTTTATCTGCAATTTTCTTAAACTCATTCAGTATTTCTACTTTAAACACTTTCTGGGTGGTATCAATCATCATTGATTTTTTTACCTCTACCATTTCACTATCGCTTTTAATCAAAGCAAATTTTCTTCCGTAAATATTTAGCAAAATAGTGCTTTGCTTTTTGCTGCCATCGTATATGGTAGAGTTTTTGCCTGCCCCTGCTACACCCATTTCCATGCGTGTTTTATCATTTTTAAAATAGAAACTGGCATCATGGGGCAACAAATGTTCATTGCGCAACATAGCTGCATTTAGGTTTTGATAGGTAATTTCATAAAACAATTTACCCTCTGTGATAATGGTTTGCGCAAATACGTTTAAGGTAACCAAAACGAGCACAGTGAATAGCTTAATTCTCATTACCAATTTAATTTCTCTTTATTTAAAAAAGCACTAATACCTCGCTTGCAATCTTCCGATGAGCGGGCTTGGGCATTCATTTCTGCTGCGTAATTAATTGCATTCTCTAAAGTAAGTTCTGGCACCTTTGCCAACATTTTTTTACTAGCGGCAATACTTTGTGAAGAGGTGTTTTTACAAAGCTTTACAGCAAATTGGTGAACCTCTTCCTCTATTATTTTTGAATCTATAATACCACTTATTAAGCCATAATGTAAGGCTTTTTCACTATCAAAAACATCGCCGGTTAATAATATTTTCCGCGCAATTTTTTCGCCAACTTGCCTCAATAAAAATACCATAACTATAGCTGGAATAAACCCAATTTTTACTTCGGTATAAGCAAATTTGGCATTTACATCTGCGAAACAAAAATCACAAATGGTGGCTAAACCGCAGCCCCCGGCAAAAGCAGCTCCTTCAACTCTAGAGATGATGATTTTTGGCGATTGGTATATCTGTAGATAGAGAGCTGCCAAGTGTTTGCTGTCTGCCAAATTTTCTTCAAAAGTATTATTTTGTAATTTTTGCAATGAGCCTAAATCAGCACCGGAGCAAAAAGCTTCGCCATTGGCTTTTAAAATAATTACTTTGCAATTTTGGTCGTGCGCTGCAATATGCAATTGCTTGCTAATTGCAGTCACAAAATCATAACTCAACGCATTTCTTTTTTCGGGCCTATTAAGAGTAATATAACCAACCCTATCAATTACCTCGTATATAACCAATTCATCCATATTACAATGATAGTTCAAAGGCGCCATTTTCTTTAATATCATAAAAAGGGATTTGGCATTTTGTGAGTATTTTTTTTATTGCCTGCCGCTTTTTGGGCAAAATATCTTGGTTCAAAACGAATTGCTTTATGTGATTGTGCATAATTAAATGCTTAATATTTTGGTATTTGTTGCCTGATAAAACCATAATATCTATATTCTGATGAGTAGGTATTTGGTTGGTTTGAACCAAAAAAACATGGTAATTAGGCGCAATGGCCAAATAGATATTGCCCGTATCTATTTCATGAATACTTGTATTTGCTATGCCTTGTAGGAGTTGATTAGGATTTACAACTTGTTGAAATATTTTCGACCCATTTAATTGACCAATATTGGAGTAAATAATTGATTCTTTTTGTTGAGTAAATTCCATAACAAAACCTTTTTTAATGCAATAAATTGTCAGCTGTTTTTGTTTGTTCCAAACCATGTTTCTATTGATTTGGTTTAATTGTATCAGTAAAATAATAAGTAATCCTATTCTAAAATATATAAGGTCTCTTAAAGAAAAATAAAGGATGATGAATAAGATAATTGCATAAACCAAAACTAAGGTTATTTCGTTCCAATTTAATTGATCAATGTAAGCACCAGGAAGGTCTGCTATCCAAATGGCTATAGCATTTAAGAGTTGGATCAAACCGCCAATGAGTTTACCTAGCCAAATTGCTAAAATTGGAAAAGGTGAAATAAACAAGAGCGCAATTCCTAAGTAAATAATGATACTGCTCAGAGGTATAATGACTAAATTAGCCATTAAAAAATAATTTGGTATTTGATGAAAATAGTAAATGCTCAAAGGTAAAGTAAGCACCTGTGCGGCAATTGATACAGCTATTATTTTCCATATTTCATCTGCCCAATTATATCGAAAGCTAACAAGTAAATATAGTTTTGGATAAAACCCTAATATGCCCAAAACAGCAGCATAGCTTAATTGAAATCCTACATTGTAAATGAGCAGCGGATTAACCATTAACAATAGCATAGCAGATGCCGCTAAGCTATTGAAAGGATTGCCACCCCTTTGAATTTGTTTGCCAATAATTACAAAACTAAACATAACCGTTGCACGCAAAATGGAGGGCGAAAATCCACAGATAAGGGAGTAGGCCCAAATGCCGAATAGATTTAATAGGGCAACTACTAATTTACCCTTTTGACGTTTTTCAAGAGGCTTCAATAGCAAACTCAATAACATAAAAATCATACCTACATGCATGCCGCTTACAGCAAGTACGTGCAAGGTTCCTGTTTTACTGTACGCAGTAGTTACTTCATCTGAAATATCTTTATCGTAGCCATATAACAAAGCCTCAGCGATGGCAATTTCACCCGGATTATGTATGTTTTTTTGCAATACTTCCTTTATGTAGTTTTGTAGCCTAATTACTTTTTTAATGAAATAATTTCCTTGGTTCAAACCGCTAAAAACAAAACCATTTGTTGGAACAAATACTTGGTAAAAAATTCCTTTTTGAGCCAGGTAATTTTTATAATTAAATGCTCCTGGATTTTTGGGTAAAGAAAATTCCTGAAAACTGGATTTAATGATAATTTGATCGCCATAAACTGGAATAATATTATTTTGGGTATCTTTAAAGTTTACCAGTAATTTGCCTGATACTTCATTCTTAGTTTGATTGCCGTTGAGGCCATATAACACAAGTGCTTCGGCTTTGTACCCAAAGTTATTTTTTCTTGGATTTTCTGTGAGTTGCACGCATAAATACGCTTGATTACTTTCAGAGTAATGTTTATAGTGTAGCAGGTAATTTTGATTGCTTTGGCAAATAATTCCTAGCATAAAGAAGCCATAATTTAAAAATATGCCTTCCTTAAAATTTGGTAAAATAGCATGACTAATTTTCTTAAATACGAATAATGATAGTCCTGTACCGAATAGTATAATAAGGTGTTCAGAGGTGTATATAGCAGTTTTTGCTGCATATATTATTCCTAGAATAAACGGGATAATAATTCTGATAAAAGGCATTTGTTGCCAAAAACTGGCCATAGTCTGTTGGGGTGTTTATAATATTACTTGACATAATTTACAGATTAATTAGTTTTGAACCAAAAAACACCATGTACGAATCTTTATTAACCATTCACAATTTTGTTCGCTGGTTTTTTCTAGCGGCTGCCGTTTATGCAATTTTTAGAGCCATCAGAGGTATGATGGGAGGTACTCCTTTTGGCAAGCAGGATAAAACCGCTGGTACCCTTTTAATTGCCAGCGCGCATTCTCAATTATTATTAGGTTTGATCCTATGGTTTATTAGTCCAGTTGTGCAACAAGCGCTTACCGATGTTGGTTTGGCTATGAAAGACAAAATGTTGCGCCTAACATTATTGGAACATCCATTAACTATGATTATAGCCATTGCTATAATTCAAATTGGCAAGATAAGGGCTGCAAAAGCTTATGCAGATGCAGATAAGCACAAGCGTAGTTTGATATTTTATGGCATTGGCTTGTTATTGGTTTTGTCTAAAATTCCTTGGGGAAGTTCGCCTATGTTTAGGTTTTAGGAAATTAACTACATAAAAAAGCCAGCTACATATTTTGTAGCTGGCTTTTTTATGGTTAGTATAAATTAGTTACTCTCGGCCAAATTTGCCCCGATGTTGAATCTTACCAAGCTTTTAAACTGCTGAATTCTGCTGTCTAATTCTGTTTGGCTCAAATCAATGATGCGCTCTGTTCCAAAACGCTCCACACAAAATGAAGCCATAGCTGAACCATAGATGATGGCATTTTTCATGTTATCGAAACTGATATCACCTGTTTTAGCTAAATAGCCGATAAATCCACCTGCGAAGGTATCTCCGGCACCAGTTGGATCAAATACTTCCTCTAAGGGCAAGGCAGGGGCGAAAAACACCTCTTTGCCATGGAAAAGTAAAGCGCCATTCTCGCCTTTTTTAATAATAAGGTATTTAGGACCCATTGCTTGAATTTTTGCAGCAGCTTTTACCAAAGAATATTCGCCAGAAAGTAATCTTGCCTCTTCATCGTTGATGGTTAATACATCAACCATGGTTAAAGTTTGTTTCAAATCATCCAAAGCAATTTCCATCCAAAAGTTCATGGTATCCATTACTATTAGGCGCGGACGTTTGGTCAAGCGTTCAATCACAGTTTGTTGCACTTTAGGAGCTAAATTACCTAGCATTAAAAACTCGCAATCTTGGTAAGCTTCTGGAACAATTGGGTCAAAATCACCCAAAACATTCAGTTCTGTAACCAATGTATCACGCGTATTCATGTCGGTATGGTATTTACCGCTCCAAAAAAACGATTTTTCGCCCATTTTAATTTGCAGACCTTCTGTATTAACACCATGTTTATTAAGGTGTTGAATAAACTCATTTGGAAAATCTTCACCCACAACAGCCACTAAATTCGAGCTTTTTGTGAAGTAAGAAGAAGCCAATGCAATGTAAGAAGCGGCACCACCAACAATTTTGTCGGTTTTTCCAAAGGGAGTTTCAATGGCGTCAAATGCCACACTACCAACTACTAATAAACTCATAGATATTTTTTTTTAAAATTTATTCTGCAAATATTGTGATTTTAAAAATGAATTCCTATCATTGCATCCCCGAAAGGAAAAATTCCTTCTTAGCTCAGCTGGTTAGAGCACATGACTGTTAATCATGGGGTCCCTGGTTCGAGCCCAGGAGAGGGAGCCAAAAGAAAATCCACTCATTTCCGAGTGGATTTTTTCTTTTTAAGCCATATTAAATCGTTGTAAATAATAGATATTTAAGCAAATACGAATGGTTGTATTTTCAAATAAGGGTAAATTCTAATTACACAAAAAAGGTTGCACCGATTAATCATACTAAGCACTGCACCCCCGCTTTTGCAAAACCGATGTTAGCGGTAGTTATAATTTAAAATCGTAAATTTGTCCTATGGGAAAACACTTAAAATTTATATCGTCCGAATACCTCGATAGCTATTCGTCAAAGTGTAAAATTGATTGGTTAGTAGTATTCCATAAATTAAGGTCAAAGTCAACATTTACAACTGATGATTTTGAATATTATCTGATAGCTTCTTCGCTTTACTCGTCTAAAATTGAGGGTAACACTCTTGATGCAAACAGCTTTTTTAGAAATAGAGGAAATAAAACATTTCCGAAGAAAAAAGAAGTGCAAGAGATTGAAGATTTAGTAAAAGCATACAAGTTTGCCTCTGAAAACAACCTGAACAAAACTAATTTCTTGAAAACACACGAAATTTCGGCTAAAACACTATTGTCAGCTAATTTACGAGGAAAAGTTAGAAAGCAACAAGTTGGCGTTCACGATTCAAAATCACTTAAACCTGTTTATTTAGCAGTCGAGCCACAATTTTTGAATGAAGAATTAAGCAAGTTATTTGCTGATATTTCAGAATTAATGAAACGGGATTTGTCTTACAAAGATGTTTTTTACTATGCTTCTATGATTCATTTATGGACTGCAAAAATTCACCCGTTTATGGATGGTAATGGTCGGTCTGCACGATTGCTTGAAAAATGGTTTTTAGTGTCAAAATTAGGAATGTCTGCTTGGTCAATTAGTTCTGAAAAATATTATTGGGATAATCGTCCTGACTATTACCAAAATATTGCTTTGGGATATAATTACTATGCCCTATATTGGGATAGATGTCTTCCTTTTTTGTTAATGTTACCTGAAGCACTTAAAGAGTCAATCAAATAATTACCGCTAAGCCCCAATTACTGGCGATAACATTACCAGGTCTTACAAACGTTATTATTTATCCTTCTACATCAGCTGTTGCTGGATATGTGGTTAAATAAAACTTATACTCCGAATGAAAATTAATCATCTCGCCTATTCATATATTTCCACAAATCAACCACCAATTCATACCCTTCTAAAAGGTAGAAATCGCCTGATCTCCCGCTACTAGAGTTAACATCACAAAATTGCTATAACAACCAGAATCAAGCGAACTTCACGATTATTCATCACTTGAATAAACAGATAGTTCAAAGTCGCATAAACCCTCAATTCATTCCAGAATCGGTTCGAGAATAGACCAGCTTGGGGAGCGGAAGCAGATTTGAATTGGAGTGTGAGTTTCTATAACATAAGATTCAAGCCCAAAATCAAACTAAAAAGCCGATATGTTTGTCGGCTTTTTTTGTGCCATTTATTTTGGGGCGAGAAGTTTATCTCGCCGATATTGATGTGCGAGGAACGGCGTATCAGCAATACCTGCTTGGAGAGCCCGGGAGAGGGAGCATAGACAGGAGGGAGTTAGGGTGTGAGTGAGTCTGATTATAGTAATGGTTCAGACCTTGCTTGATCCAAACCATTTTTTTATTGACATGCCTATTTGGAATGTGGGTATAATAAAATCTACCTTACCTAAACCTTCTTCACAAATTCACTTTTCAAAGCCATGGCGCCAAAGCCGGGTACTTTGCAATCAATATTGTGATCGCCAGCTACCAATCTTATATTGGTTACTTTGGTGCCTACTTTTATAGCTTTTGAAAATCCTTTTACTGGTAAATCTTTTACAATACTCACCGAATCCCCATCTTGAAGCAAATTGCCATGTGCATCCTTTACAGTTAAGTCGCTAGTGGCATTGCCTACTGCCTCCTCGCCATCAGCATCTGCTGGATTCCATTCATGCGCACATTCTGGGCAAACCATTAAATGGTCCATTGGGTAAGTGAATTCGCATTTGCAAATTGGGCAAGGTATTATTTTATCGGTCATCTTACCGCGAAAGTACAGACTTTGCAAGGATATACTGCCTTTTAATATTTAAACTTAGTTTGCTGTATATATTTTAAATCAGAACTTTGATTTATTACTAACTAGTTTTAAATGGATGCCTCAAAGTATATTGTAAGGGTTTGTGAATTTTGTTGGCGTAATACTGGATCAGCCATTTAAATGATTTACTTCTGCTAAAAAAAATAAAACTATTTTCAATGGGTATAGCGCCCATGGTGCTCTTAATTTCTGGTGCCGTTCTGCCTAGGTTCAAACTTTTTACTTCTTTTTCTATGCATATTCCTATGAGGTCATACATCATTCTTTGGTATAGATGAATTTTTGTTCCTTTGCTCAAGTTATAACCTAAATGTATGGCATACATTTGATCACCATCTCTTATAAATGAAATAAAGCCAATCAGTTGATCTCCTTTAAAATAACCATTTATTTGATAGTTATCGCCCAATTGTTGGTGATAGGTTCTCAATACTAAGGCCAAATCACTACCTATTGTAATGGTTTTGTGCTTCAATGTTTCAAATAGCAATACCGCGCAGGCAGGAATCCATTTTTCCAAACCATCATCGTTAAGTTTCTTAAAGGTAATTTGGTTTGATAATTCATAAACCTTATTGGTTCTTATCCTGTATTTTGAAGTCATGGCCGCTTTGTAATCATTGAATGATTGCCAAGCTGGATCTAAATTTACGATCATAAATGGATCAGCAGGTATTACTACGCCATCTTTCACCGGGTTGTTTCCCAAAACATTGCATACAATTAAGCCGCAACCTTTACCAGAGGTTTGAAATTGTTGAATGCCATTTTGTTCAATGATCTCCGACATAACCAAGCCTGGCGAGCAGGAATTACCAATGAATCTAAAGTAATGCTTGGCCATAAAAATATTTACACATTTAATAACTATTCGTGCAATGTATTTCCCTGTTGGTTTGCTTAATTCTAAATAACTATAGGAGCATTCTTGACCATTTACAAGCATAATACCGCCATAATTTGGTAATGCTTTTAATAGGGCATTGAAGTTTTTTTTCAAGTAAATTGAACTTAAAAATGTAATTAGAATGAATTACTATAATCCACTTTCTATGAGTTGCTGCGTACCATTGCTGCTAGGTCTTGGAGCTGGTGCTGCCATAAAATTTCCATCCTTATCAACTAAAAAATAGGAGGGGATAGAGGCTACTTTATAAGCTTCTAACATGGCAGGATTGTTTTTTGAATTTGCCAATAAATGGATGCCACTTATCTGGTAATTTTTAACTGCATCTCTCCATTTATTTTCATCCTCATCTATAGAAATATTTAGGAAAACAACATCCTTGCCCTCAAAATATTTCTTCAACTGTTCACCTGCGGGTATCTCCCTTTTGCAGGGCCCGCACCAACTTGCCCAAAAATCGATATATACTACCTTGCCTTTAAAATCAGCCAAGGAAACATTTTTGCCATCAATAGATTTTAAGGTAAAAGGTATGGCCGGTGTGCCGTTTACGAATGGCATTTTCTCCTTATATTTTTGTTCCAATTGGCCAAAGCCATCCATTGAACCAAGTTGTTTTTTTACCATTGGGTAGAGCGTGGTAGCATCATTCATTTGTCCATATTGCATGATATCGCTCCACAAATGCAAGCGGAATGTATTAAGTGTTTTGCCTGTGAAAAGAGTGCTGCAAAATGAATACAAATCAATTGCATTGTATTGTAAATTTTTGGTTTTAATAACATACATAAAATAGTATTTCAACCAATTTCTGTATTGGGTAGAACTTAAATAGATTTCCTCGTTTTTATTCATTTTATCGAGGTATTTAAAGTAGTTGCTATCTACTTCTTTAACTTTATTATCGATACCGCGCATGGTATAAAACCAAGTTGGGTAGTTAATTTTAAAGCTCTCAAGTTCATATTTTATTTCGGCGGTTTGCCATTGGTAAAACGACTCAGTTAGTCCTTTTTTGTGCAACTTTAGGTAGTTAGTTTTCACTATCCAAATGCTGTCTAAAAAATCCTTAAACTCATTGGCACTTCTATTTCCCATTTCAATGAGTATTAAATTTGAAAATTTTTCATTCTCCACGCTTGCCTCAAAATAATTCTTTTGCTTTTCAAACCAATTGGCCTCCATGGCTCCTTTGCCAGTTATTTTTTGCTTGGTTTTACCGTCAGTTTTATTGGCAACAATATGCAAACTATCGCCCGGTGCAGTATGAAACCTAATAATTTCTGACCCTAAAAACAAGTTTATAATTTGGTGTTCAAGAATGGGTAATTTTGTTTTAAAAAACCCTTTAGGATCTACATTTATTTCGGTTTGATCCAAGCTATTTTGAAATGGAGTAGCAAAAAATTGAATGGAAATGGTTTGGTCTGCAAAGCTTAGAACACTTCCGCTGATGGTGCTATATTTTTGCGCAAATACAGCCAACTGCATTAGGGTCAAACAGAAAATACTGGCTATTTTTCTTTTCATTGATTTGGCGTAATTAGTTAATATTTTAGATGAATTTGTGTAGTTAAAAGTAATGTCTTTAGCTATTAATTTATACTTAATTTCTTTAATACTTCATTTACCCTGCTTATGGGCAAGCCCATGATATTGTAATAACAGCCTTCAATTTTTTCTACAGCCGTATAGCCAAACCAATCTTGAATGCCATAACTCCCAGCTTTATCAAATGGTTGGTAGTTATTAATATAGTGGTAAATTTCATCATCGCTTAAGTTTTTGCAGGTCACCAAACTCATTTCGGTAAAGGCTATTTCTTCTGTGACACTGCGCATACAAACGCCTGTAAATACTTGGTGTGTGCTACCGCAAATAGTTCGTAACATATTATATGCTTCCTGCTCATTATTAGGTTTGTTGAGTACTTGCCCATTAATGTAAACGATTGTATCTGCAGTAATTAAAATTTCGTCCCACTCAATAATATGTGGATATGCTGCCGCTTTTTTAACGGCTAATTTTTTAGCTATATTATCTGGCGTATCATTAGGATCAAAACTTTCTTCTACTTCATATAAAACTATTTTAAAGTTTAGTTCAAGTCCTTTAATGAGCTCTTGCCTGCGAGGCGATTTGGAGGCTAATACTATTTTCATTTTTTATTTACTCAATGGCATCTACCCAAATAAACTGCCCTCCACTAAATCTAAAAATATCCTTATCGATGGTAAATTCATCGCCATCTTTTATTTTTTTCATGTCAATATCATGATTAGCGGTATGAATGCTACCTTTGGTTTGCAGGGCTATTTTTAAGTATTGATCGTTAATACCTTTATTGGTTCCGCAAAGAACCACATGAATTGGTTTTTTAATTCGTTTCAGCAAGGCCATGTCTCTTACCGGACTATCATCTGCCAATAACACAATATCTGAATAATCTCTATAGGTAATGAGTGCGGTATTTATTGCTTCTAAATCATTTTCAGGATCGTCGCCGCCTTCACCCATTTTGCGCACATCTTCAATATCTTTTTTCATTTTACGGTAATCCTTGGCTTCATATGGATGAGCTCCACCTGTTCTTCCAATTACCTTTTTGTCATCTGATAGGTTATCTCCGTCGTTAAATAAAATATAGTATTTTACCCTACCATCTTCATAAGTTTGCTTATACCAAACCAACATTTGTCCTATATATGGAAACATACTACCGGTCATATCCACCACCATCATAATTCTTTTCCATTCTTTATTTCTTTTAAAAACTTTAAAAATGGTGCTGTCTTTAATTTTGTATTCACCATTCAAAAATTTGTCGAATTTATGAGTGGTTTCTTTTGAAGGACTTTCAAAGGTTACATTTCCCTTTTTATCAAAGTGGGCATAACTTCCCGCTAACTCTCCTTTTTCAAATACGGCCTCAGTCAATAAAGTACCGGTTTGGTCGAAATCTCGCTCATAGCCGCTTTTTAACCC
Source organism: Bacteroidota bacterium (assembly GCA_947485745.1). GTDB lineage: Bacteria > Bacteroidota > Bacteroidia > UKL13-3 > UKL13-3 > B1. The sequence continues at coordinate 17,655 of CANKQY010000020.1, read as the reverse complement.
TGCTTTATACGCTTCCTCCACTCTTGTGCTACAGTTTGGGTAAAACATTATCCTTGGTCCTTCTAATGCACCTTTGTGATAGGTATTTGAATATTCAAGGCAATCTTGGTTGTCGAAATAAGAAATTTCTAATCCTTCTTTTTCCCCATTTTCATAATAAACCTCATATTTTAAGTCGCCATTGGGCCAAAAATAACGCCAAAAGCCTTGTTTTTTCCCATTTATTTGGGTCACATTTATAGTGTCTCCTCCATCAACGGTAAAGGTTTGGGCCGCGACTTGGAGGCAGCAAAAAATTGAAAAAAATAGAATAAATCGAAAAAATTTCATTCGGGTCAAAGATAGCAAACCTAATTGTTAGGGCAAATTTACCTTTATTAAAATTTGGTATTTTTATGTAAATAAATATCACTGCATTAGTGTCATCTGTAATTGTTTGTTTTCTATGGCTAGGTACTCATCAATTTTTCTTGGATAATAATCAATTTTCACTTCAGCATAGAAAAACTTGTTTTTATTAATTCATTAAGGTGAAAACGCATAAACTTATCGTTGTCGTTGAAATGATAAAATCATTAAATTTCAACCGGTTAATGAATTTTTTAATCTCATTCTTAATCCTAGCATTGTTGATAAAGTTGAAAATTTTAAACAAAAAGGTATGATGACCCCAATTGACAGATTCTAGCAAGGTATCTTCATAGAATACCCATAAATTAGCATTAATTTCATTCAGATTTCCCTTTTTTTCTGACCTCATTTCTATCCGTTTTTTGATATTCAGTAAATTCTTTTCTCTCCTAATTGATGTGCCATCGAAAGCATAATTAATATAGGGAACTACATTGTTAAGAGCAAATTCATCGGCAATATTTATTCGTTTACTTCCAATGGCATTATCATAAGGCTGCAATCCAATTACAATGATATCTCTGTCATTCATGAATAGCTATATTTTCAATATAAATACCATGAAATTAATTGATAAATCCAACTTGTTACAAAAATGGACATACTAATACTTAGGGTGAATAAGTGAATTCATTATTTATGATGAGTTGAACTTACTTTGTTGATATATAAATGCACGAAAACTATTTTGATTTTTGATATGAAGAAATATATAACTTGGATTGTTTTATTGATAGGGATAATTTGCATTACCCTTCCTGCCAATGCACAAGCAGGTGATCCAACTGAAGAATTATTATTGAATCCAAAAATAGACATTGAATTACTATTGCCTTCCTTAGATTCTTTGTATGAAATTGCTAAATCAATAAACCCTACCTTAAAACAAGAAGCTGCCGCAATGCGGGCCAATCAATGGAATGAACGTTATACGAGGTGGATTTGGGCTCAAAATGTTAATGTTTTTTATAATTACTCATTCGGTAGTCTTCCATTTTTTGCTTACACAGATCCATTAGCACCTCAAACCGGTTTGGTTCAGGTACAATCTGGTTTCCGTGCAGGTGTTAATATTCAACTTTCAGTTTATGATGTTTTAGGGAATAAAGGCAGAGTAAACGAATCTAAAGAAAAAGTAATCGTGCAAAAGTATAAGCGCGATGCGGAGGCAATGGAACTAAGAATAAAGTTAAATTCTTTTTATGCAGATATGGTTGGATATAATAGATTGTATAAAGGAAGAAATGAAGATTATACTATGCAAATGGTGGCTTGTCAGGTTGCAGAAAAGGAATACAGAGAAGGTTCCATTCACTTTTCGGAGTATGCTAGACAAAAGAATGTGCTAGCAAATGCCGAAGCTGCATACCACGAATCATTCAGGTTTTATTATGGCGCATTGAAACAGTTTGAGGCTATACTAGGTTTGCCGTTACACAAGGTCATATTAAAACAAACAAAAAAATAAATCAACGCAGATGAGTTTTGTTCAATTTTTACGAATATTAAGTAAAAACCTTAAATGGCTAATACTTTTCCCAGTGCTAGTGGCCATTCTGGTTTATGTGCTATCAGATAGATTGCCTAAAGAATACCAATCTGCAACAACTGTTTATACAGGCATCGCTTCAGGAAACGGTAATAACGCAAGTGAAGATGCCCCTAAGTCGGATTATTTTACTATCAACAATGCCTTTGACAACTTATTAGTAACCGTTACAGCTCGTCAAACTTTAGAAGATGTTGCCATTAAGGTATTGGCGCAGCATCTGTTACTTGAAATGCCAGATCCGCTTATTCTTAGTGAAAAGAGTTTTAATGAGCTCAAAAATACAATTACAGATGAAAGAGCTTTAATAGTTGTTCAAGGTAATTTTTCTGCTACCGTTGATAAAATAACTAAATATAAAAATTCTTCTACTGATAATAAAGTAGTTCGTTTAATTTCAGATGTTAATGGTCATTATAGCATTGGTAATATAAGTAAAAACTTAACTGCTTCGCGTAAATCTTCCTCAGATTTTATTGATATCACTTATAAATCAGATGATCCTGGTGTGTGTTTAAATACCTTAAAGTTTTTAACTGAAGAGTTTATTGAAAAATATAAATTTTTAAAAGGTTCAGAAACTGTAAATGTAGCAAAATGGTTTGAGGCAAGGTTAAAAGATGCGGCTGCCGAATTAAATAACTCTGAAAATAAGTTAAAAGACTTTGGTATTCGAAATAAAATTATCAATTATTATGAGCAAGCGAAAGCCGTTGCAATTGAAAATGAAACCAATGAAACAGATTATTACAAAGAGTTAATGGCTTATGAAGCTCACAAACGCGGAGTAGCAAGGTTAGAAGACCAGTTGGAATCAAGAGAGGTTTTATTACATAACAATGCAGAACTTAATAAATTGAGGAAGGAATTGGGGGTTGCGCACGAAGAATATGAAAGAGCAAAAATCTACCACAATGAAAAGGTTGATATAGAGAAAATGGCCACCAGAGTGGATGCCATAAAGCAAGAAATTCGCCTCTGGGTATTACAATATTACAGTTTAAATAATACCATGGAATCGGTTCCAATGAATACGGTGTTGGAGGCTTGGTTAAAAGAAGTTTTGGCAATGGATGGCTCAGAAGCACGCCTGCAAGTGTACATTGATCGTAGAAAAGAATTTGATAGAAAGTACAGAGAATACTCTCCTTTAAATATGCAAGTAAGCATGTTAGAGCGCGAGATTAATGTTGCCGAAAGGCAATATTTAGAAGTTTTACATGGCTACCATTTGGCTAAATTGAGACAACAAAATATCGAAATGTCGAACAATTTGCAGGTAACGGATAATCCTGTTTTCCCAACAAAACCGATAGCTCCAAAGAGGTTTTTATTGGTGGTATTGTCATTCCTTGCGTCTTTCTTATTCCTGCTTGTTTACTTCATTGCCCGCGAATTGTTGGATGGGTCAATCAAAAATACATCAAGAGCTGAGGAGTTAACTGGTCTAAAAACTTTCAGTGCCTTGCCTAATAGAATGTCGTCCTCCAATTCAATTCATATAGGTAGGATAGAAAATACGCTCTTGGATTATGCTGTTTCTAATTTAAAAATTGAATTGGAAAATAATCCTCAAGTTACCTCAAATTACCTCATTACTGTTATTAGTTCTAGAGAACAGGAGGGCAAATCGTATGCTGGTCAAAAACTTGCCGAGAAATTATATACCCTTGATTATTCAGTACTTTATATTTCTAACGACGAAAATATGGAGGATGCTGAAACGGATGATAGAAGATTTCGTACCCTTCGTTACGACATTACTTCTAGGCTGTTTTCTGCTAAAACTGAGGAGAATTTATTACCTGAGTTTTCTAGAGTAAATAGAAGTGCTTATAATTTTATCATCGTGGAAATCCCTGCTATCAGCATAAATGCATTGCCAAATCAATTGATTAAGAACTCTCGTTTATCATTATTGGTTTTAGATGCAAGAAGAAGCTGGCAGCCTGCCGATGATAATATCATGAAATTGTTTAGGAAAGCCTCGGGCGATGAAAATAAAATTATGCTTTGGTTGAACTTTGTTGAATCTTTAGACTTAGAAAACATGGTTGTTACAGTTCCTAAATCAAAGCGTGTTGCACGCCCTGCCCTGCCGCAACAGGATGATGATTCTGAAGAAGAAAACGCATAATTTGTAGGAAATGCATGTTGGCCGTCACACAAATAATAAAAAGTAAAAGCTTTACTTCTCTTATTGAGAATGGTTTAGGTGCTATACTTGGAGTTGTAATTTTAGCCAGCTTTCTATCCGATGATTTTTCCTGCCCTTACCTAATTTTACTTGCTATTTATGGTGTTTTTGAAACGCTAAGAATTGGTAATCTTCACTCCATTGATTTTTATATACATCAACCGAGTATACAAATTATAAACAATAACTAAATTGAGACCAGGTTCAAAATCCTTTAGTGGTAGAAATACAACATTTATAATTGCGGTTTTGATATTAGCGACCGGAGTTACAATGGCAAGTGTATTGGCGGTTGGGGATATAGGTATTGTTAGCTTGGTAGCCTTTTTACCTGTATTCTTTGGTGTTATCGCGCTCATTATTTCTAACCCCTATTATGGTTTAATGTGCTATATTCATTATTCATTTTTCTTTATTGGTATTAACAGGTACGTTAGTGACATTCCATTGGATTTGTTTGTAGATGGGATATTGTTTTTAACTACACTTTCCTTGTTATTTCGCTTGAACAAAGAAAATTCTGCTAAGCTAAATAATGGATTCTTTTTCACCATTGTTTTATGGCTATTTTATACACTTGGCGAGGCATTTAACCCAGAAGCGGATAATATCAATGCATGGCTGTATGCAGTAAGAGGTATCTCATTTTATGCAATACAAACTGTACTGCTCACCTTACTTTTATTTGATAAAAAAGAACACTTGGATGGCCTAATAAAAACAATTATAATCTGGGGGATATTTGGTGCTTTTTGGGGTTGGAAACAAATTAATATTGGTCTCGATCCATTTGAAAATAAATGGCTCGAGGATGGAGGGAGAATTACCCACGTATTGTTAGGACAATTGCGTGCATTCTCGTTTTTTTCTGATGCTGGGCAGTTTGGAGTTACCATGGCTTACGTGGCCTATATATGCCTTATCTTGGCTTTAGGCCCTTACACTAAATGGGCAAGAATTTTATATGCCATTGGTTTTGTTGTATGCCTAATTGGTATGAGTACCTCGGGTAGTTTTGAACCAATATTTGTAATTTTCTTTGGATTTATTGTTTACCTATTATTGATTAGAAATTTTAGATTATTGGGTAGTGGTTTAGTGTTATTATTGATAGCCTTTTCATTCTTGAAATTTACCAATATTGGAAATTCAAATCACCAAATTTATAAGATTAGAACTGCACTTGATCCAAAAGAAGCTCCTCTGTTAGTTCGTTTGGCAAATCAAGAAAAAATTCGCGAATATTTAGTAAACAGGCCTTTTGGTTCAGGCATTGGTACTACCGGCTCAGGGGCCACTCGCTTTTATCCAAATAGTTACTTAACAAATCTACCAACTGATAGTTGGTTTGTGAAAATTTGGTTGGAAAATGGGATAGTAGGTTTAATTATTTATGCCCTAGGATTGGCTTTTGCGCTTGTATTGGGTGTGGTAAAAATTAAAACCATTACAGATAGAGATACCAAACAAAAACTAATTGCTTTGTATGGAGGTTTCTTAGGAGTATTAATAGCTAGTTTTGGAACCCCTGTTTTTGGTCAGGCTCCTATAGGTGCTTTAATGTATGTTACTATGACCATGCTAACGGTGGGAGAAATTTACCAGCCTAAAGTATTTAATGCCAGAGGAAAAGTAAATAAGTAATGATACAAATTCCTTTAATAAGTACCTTTACTATTAGCTATAAAGTAAGCAGCTATTCAGAGTCATTCCTGCTTTCATTTAGTAAGATTACTTATAAAAAAAATAGTCAATAAATGAGTGTATTAGCCTGTTTGTTCTGGGTAGGTATTGGTATTGTAGTTTATAGTTATTTAGGCTATGGTAGCCTAGTGTATTTTTTGGTTAAAATAAAAAAAATTATTCAAAAAAAAGCACCGTTTGATCCAAACTTTTTGCCAAGTGTAGCTCTGGTAGTTCCTTGTTTCAATGAGTCAGATTATATTGAAGAAAAAATCAAAAATAGTCTTGCTTTAAATTATCCTGCACACAAGCTTCAACTTATTTTTATTAGCGATGGTTCTTCAGATGATACACCAGATAGGATCAAAAAATATCCTCAAATACTAGCTTTGCATGAGGATACTAGAAACGGTAAAGCATCTGCCATGAATCGTGCCATGGCTTTTGTTAAGGCGCCTATTGTAGTGTTTTGTGATGCCAATACCGCCCTAAATCCTGAGGCCATTCATGAAATGGTAAAGCATTATTCCAACCCAAGAGTGGGCGCAGTTACCGGCGAAAAGAGAATTATTACCAAGGACAAAGAAAATGCCAGTGGTGCTGGTGAAGGCATTTATTGGAAATACGAAAGTTTCTTAAAACAACTTGATTCCGATTTCTACACGATTGTTGGTGCGGCAGGAGAATTAATGAGTTATAGAACTGAACTTTTTAAAGAATTACCTAAAGATACTTTGTTAGATGATTTAATGCAAAGCATGCAAATTGCTAATGATGGCTATAGGGTAATTTATGAGAAAAATGCATGGGCCGCAGAAACAGCTAGCGCAAACGTGGGAGAGGAGCTCAAAAGGAAAATTAGAATTGCTGCTGGCGCCTTTCAAAGTATGACCAGGTTACCAAAAGGTTTTAACTTAATCACCAATTTTAAAGTGAGCTTTTTATTTATTTCCCACAGGGTTTTGCGTTGGACATTAGCTCCCCTATCTTTATTAATGTTGTTTATAGTTAATATTTTTTTACTGTCTGAACCAAATATAATATACAAATTGCTAATGATTGGTCAGCTACTTTTTTATTCAATGGCTCTGCTAGGTTGGTACTTGGCCAACAAACAAATTAAGGTGAAAATATTATTTGTGCCCTATTACTTTTTTATCATGAATCTCTGCATGTACTTGGGTTTTTTTAGGTTTTTGAGAGGCAAGCAAAGTGCCAATTGGGAACGAGCCAAAAGGGCATAAAAAAACCTCCCCTACTTTTTTGCAGAGAAGGCTTCCTTATAAATTTATTGAATTAAGAGATAACCTTGACCCAATTAAAGGTATCTTTAGCCTTACCTGTTTGAATATCATAAATGGTTTTATACAACCAATTAGAAACCTTTCTTTTTTCTGGATTTGGTAATTCATAATCAATACCATCTAAACCAATTGCTGCAATTTTAGCAATAATAGCTGCCGTGCCTGTTCCAAAAACATCGGTGAGCGATCCAGATTTAGCCGACTCAATTACCTCGTCTATACTTATATTTCTTTCTTCTACCTCGTAACCTTCAGCCTTCAACAATTTAATGCAACTGTCTCTTGTTATTCCATCTAAAATATTCCCATCTAATTTCGGCGTTAAAACCAATTTGTCGTTCATTACAAAAAACAAATTGGTAGTACCAGATTCTTCAACAAAATTGTGATTTTTACCATCTGTCCAGATAATTTGATCATATCCATCTTTCTTTGCCTCAGAGGTTGGAAGCATGCTAATACCATAATTACCTGCCGCTTTAGCAAATCCCGCCATGCCAGTGCTAGCTCTCACATATTTCTTCTCTACTCTTACCTTAATAGGCTGAGGGTAGTAACTATTTACTGGACAACAAAATATAATAAAAGAATAATTTATACTTGGCCTCACTCCAACAAAATCATCGGTGGCAAACATAAAAGGACGCAAATACAGGGCACTTCCTGCCTTTGTTGGTATCCAATCCCTATCTAAAGAAACCAGTTGATTTAATCCATCTAGAAATAACTCCTCAGGTATTTGGGGCATGCCCATCCTAATAGCCGATATGTTTAATCGTTTTATATTATCTATTGGCCTGAATAATTGTGGTGCGCCATCTTGATTTTTAAAAGCTTTCATCCCTTCAAAAATTGATTGCCCATAATGTAAAGCAGATAAAGAAGGAGAAATTTCTATGGGACCATAAGGAATGATACTCGGATTTTGCCATGAACCGTCGAAATAATCTACCCGAAACATATGGTCAGAAAAGATTTTTCCAAATTCAATGTTTTCAAAATCACATAGATGGATTCTGGATTGTGTTGTTTTGCTAATTTTTATTGAAATTGCCATTGTATGAATAATGATTTTCAAATATCAGATGATTTTATTCTTCCTTTATTCAACGATATTTTCGTGGTCAAAGAAAGAGATTTTTCTATAGAATACAACCCTCTTGGTTCCGGAGAACAAAAACTTTTGATGCTGGTTTCCAGCACTTCTGAAGATTTTTTGGCAACGTCCGAATTACAACTGTTACAAACCATAGTTGTTAAAGGCCTAAAAAAGCAAATGAAAGATGTTTGGGTTGTCAATATTGATAGGTTTCCAAATGCTACACTTTCTGGTATTTGGTCCCATTTTCAACCTCAACAGGTGATTATTTGGGGTTGTACTAATTGGATTCAAACCCAAGCAATACCTGCAGATTTACATAAACAGGGCTATGTAGAAGGAGCTGAAATTTTAATAGCGGCAACTTTGTCGTTGTACCTTACAGATAATCAAGCTAAAGCAAAACTTTGGGCGGCCCTACAAAAAATGTTTTTTAATTAATCATGTTGCCAAAGCTCATTTTTGCCTCTCATAATCCCAATAAAACCAGCGAAATAGCCAATTTATTGGATGGTACCATGCTTGTTCAGTCGCTCAATGATATTGGTTTCACCAAAGAAATTATTGAAGATGGGCTAACATTACATGAAAATGCCCATATAAAATCAAGCACCATCTATCAATTAACTGGTTTAAATTGCTTTGCAGACGATACTGGCTTAATGGTTGAATCGCTGGGCGGGGAGCCAGGTGTTTTTAGCGCAAGATACGCAGGAGAGGAAAAAGACACTTCAAAAAACAACCAAAAACTCTTATCCAATCTAACAAATGTTGCAAATAGAAATGCCAAATTTGTTACCGTAATTAGTTTGTACCTTCAAGGAACAGAATATTTTTTTGAGGGTATTTTAAATGGAACCATCACTCATCAATTGATAGGAGAGCAGGGTTTTGGATACGATCCTTTATTTATGCCAATTGGTTCAAACCGAACTTTAGCTCAAATGAGCTTAGATGAAAAAAATAAAATAAGCCATAGAAAAATAGCCTTTAAAAAGATGGCCGATTTTTTCTTGAACCTAAAATAAAATGGCTTTTACTTTTTAAGATTTTCAGCGCCAGAATACAAGCTTTGTGCAATTTCATCTTGTACGTCTTCATCTGCTTCAATGTCCGAAATTTTATGTCGGTAAAAGTAAATTGGCAATTGCCCAACTATGAGCGCAAGCACCGATACCACAAATATTACAAGGTAAGCATGGTTATCTTTAATAGAAAATGCAATTAAAATAAATAGGATATTTACCAGGGATAAAATAAAAGTTACCTGCTTGTGCGATTGACCGTTTTTTATTAACCAATGGTGTAAGTGATTTTTGTCTGCCTTAAATGGCGAAGTTCTATTTAAACTTCTCAAAATAAACACCCTCAAGGTATCATACAATGGCACCACTAAAATTGCCAGCGCTATGCCCGGTGCTGAAGTTAATCTGCCAATTCCAGCTATGCTTGGCGCGTTCGATTCAATAAAATGAATGGTAAATATGGATATCAAAAAGCCAATGGTGAGCGAACCTGCATCGCCCATAAAAATTTTGGCTGGACTAAAATTAAAGAATAGGAATCCTAAAATGGCTCCTGATAATGTTAAGGATAAAAGCATCCACTCTGTATCGCCATTTAAGTAAAAAAAATAGCCATAGGTTGCACTAATAATAAAAGTTAAACTTCCTGCCAAACCATCTACACCATCTATTAAATTAACTGAGTTGGTAATTACAATAATCATAAACATACTCAAGGCAATGCCCATCTCCATCGGTATTTCATTGACTCCAAAAACACCATGTAAGTCGTTTAGCCTCACAGCTCCAATGCTTGTAACCAAACCAGCTGCCAATAACTGGGTATAAAGCTTCTTTAAAGGGGAAAGTATAATAACATCGTCTTTTAAACCACTAAAGAATAAAATTATGAGTGCGAACCCAATATATTTTGTACCACTAATTCCTGTAAAGTCTCCAAAAAGCAATGCTGAAAGGGAAAAAGCCACAAAAATAGCCATTCCACCTAATCGAGGAGTTTTTGAAGTATGAATTTTACGCTCCTCTGGCTTATCATATAAATTCTTCAATTTGGCTACCGTAATAATTGAAGGTATAGCATAAATTGAAATCAAAAATGAGGTAACTATTGCTAAAATAACTGTAATCATTGCCAATATTTATTAAATGCAATCTATTAATAATTAGTTAACTTTAAAAATATTTTTTTTTATGTTATTGCAAATCAATTATTTGTAAGTGCTTTTTAAGGGGCTAATCTGCAATATTTCCAGTTATTCTCAACATCAATTGAAAATAAAAACCTGTCATGAAGCCTACTTGCCCTGCCTTGCCAAAATTCAATTGTTTGCGGTTGTATGATGTATCCACCCCAATGCCTTGGTCGTAAAATTGGCTCAGTTTTAAAGAGTTTTTCCATTTCAATAAATCTGTCTTCTAGCTCTTGCCTACTTTTTAAAGGCTGACTCTGAGGAGATGCATGTGCGCCAAGCTGACTTTCAAACGGGCGAGATAAAAAATACGCGTCAGAATCCTTTTCAGGGTTTTTGGCTACAGCTCCCTCAATCCTTACCTGGCGCTGCAATTCTGGCCAAAAAAATACCATAGAGGCAAATGGATTCGCAGAAATTTGCTTGCCTTTATTGCTGTCATAATTAGTAAAGAAAACAAAGCCATTTGGCGCAATCCCTTTTAATAAAACTATACGTGCCGTTGGCTTCCCATCGTATTTAACCGTTGACAAAGTAAATGCATTTGGTTCATTCACATTTGAGTCAATGGCTTCTTTGAACCATGATTGAAACTGCTCCATTGGATTGCTCAATAAATGCGCTTCATCAAATTGCTTCAAAGTGTATTCCTGCCTAATATTGGCAATTTCTGAGTTGCTTAGCATAATTTTTTATCTGAGCTCAAAACTAACTATATTAATGTATTTTGAAAATGATTTTGATCACTATAAATTTTTTAACTTAAAATAATCCGTCGGTTCAACACGTTAATAAAATGTATAAAACGCTTAATTTGCTTTTATTAATTTGCCTAATATGAAGATAAGCCATAAGCAATATAAATTTACTCCCAATAGCGGCCAATTGTTAGTGAGTGAGCCATTTTTGGCTGATCCAAATTTCAGAAAAACAGTTGTTTTATTATGTGAACACGAGGCTCAAGGAAGCGTTGGCTTTATCATCAACAGGCTTTTAGACGTAGATACAGATGAGGTTATTCCAGGTTTATTGAATGTTAATTTTCCTATCTATTATGGCGGACCAGTAGAGCAAAATACCCTCCATTTTATACACAAAGCGGGTTTATTAATTGATGAATCTTTTCCTATTGGCGATGATATTTTTTGGGGTGGTAATATGGACCAAATAAATATACTACTAGAAAGTGGAAAAGCCACCGAGCAAGATTTTAAGTTTTTTATTGGATACAGTGGTTGGGGCGAAGGGCAATTAGAGGCAGAGATTGATCACAAAGCTTGGTGGCTCACTAACCTAATAAAGGCAGAGGCTTTTAATGAAAATATTGAAGACATTTGGCCAAATACCGTTCGCACAATGGGCAATGATTTCGCCTATTTAGCAGACGCTCCAGAAGATTATAATTGGAATTAAATTGCAGTTTTAAATACGCTTTTAAAATTAATTGCCATTTCCTCCATTAATATGCTTGTTTCTATTTGTCTTATGCTAGCAATTTTTTCATAAACGGTTTGAACCAAAACCGCTGCGTTATCAGTTTCGAGAAAAAGGTTGTTGATAGGTATTTCTTTTAAAGTTTGTAACAGTTTAGTAGAAGGATTTAAGCAATTTGATCCAATAGAAATATAGGTTTTTCCTTTTCTATTCAATTGTTCCCAAACAGAAATATGGCCGTTAAAACCGTGCAAAATAATAGGCTCATTAAAGTCTTTTGTAACAGAACCAACGCCTTCAACTGATTTTACTTGATGCAAAATAACAGGGTAATGCCCTTGTGCAGCAAAGTTAATTTGCATGTCGAAATAGGATTTTTGCCTTTCATAATCTGTTGCAAACTTATCTAACCCAATTTCTCCAATCGCTTTTACTTGCTTGTTTTTACAGTTTTTTTCTAATCGGTTCATCAGTTCTTTGGCTGATATGCGCATCACATGCCAAGGATGTATACCTGTGCTCAAAAAATAGCTTGGTTCAAACCGTTCAATTGGTGTTAAATATGCATTCCTAATACATACCTCGTTATTAATTTGAGGCTTTTTGTGTGTATGGATATTGTAATAATTGTGTTTCAAAGCTTATAAAAATGTAATAATACAGAGAAATTTTAAATAAAAAATCTAACTTTGCATCCTATGACGAATAATACAATTAGTCCGGGTAGAATGGAAGTAATGGATTTTGTTGGTAAAGATATAGAATCAATTACTGGCGAATACCTAAAACCAATAGAAACCAATTGGCAAGCTTCGGAGCTTTTGCCACTAACTTCTGATATAACATTTGTTGCCGATTTAAAATCAATTCAAGAACAAGCTTCTAGTCATTCATACGATTTAATGGCCGTTCTAGTTGCAGATACCATTACAGAAGAGGCTTTGCCAACTTACGAAAGCTGGTTGTCTAGTGTGGTTGGCGTTGACCAGCAAAATAATAATGGTTGGATGAAATGGCTTCGTGGATGGACTTCTGAAGAAAATCGCCATGGCGATGTATTAAATAGATACCTTTATTTGTGTGGTAGAATTAACATGAAAGAATTTGAGGCCAGCACTCAATTCCTCATTGCAGATGGATTTAACAATGGCGCCGGAACAGATCCATACAAAAATTTTATTTACACTAGCTTTCAAGAATTAGCTACCAATATTTCTCACCGCCGTGTGGCTACTTTGGCTAAAAAGGATGGCAATAACTTGCTATCAAAAATATGTGGTTTGGTTGCTGCAGATGAAGCTAGGCATGCAAGAGCCTACATGAATTTTGTAGACAGAATTTTCGCATTAGATCCAAACGAAATGATGTTGGCTTTTGAGCACATGATGCGCCAAAAGATATTGATGCCTGCGCAATGCATGCGCGAACTCGGAGGCAAGTTAAATACCTTTGCCAACTTTAGCGATGCTGCAACAAGATTGGAGGTGTATACCTCTATGGATTATATTGATATTTTAAAAGACTTAGTTGTAGATTGGAATATAGATAGCATTAAAGGCCTAAAAGAAAATGGCGAAAAAGCCAGGGATTATATCATGGCACTTCCAGATAGGTTAACCCGCATTGCCGAAAGAGCCGCCGTTCCAAAAGTGGAACATACTTTTGGTTGGATATTGGCTTAAATAATAAACATAAAAAAGCCCCATTCACTTGTTAGCGAACGGGGCTTTTTTGTGCTTCAATAATTATGCTTCAACCTCGTCATGAGCATGCTCATGTTTGTGGTGTTTGCTATTGTGTGTTTCCATTATCTTGTAGAATTCTTCTGCACTTACTTCTTTGGTTTCAATAGAAATTGTGTTCAACAACCAGTTGTTTACTTTTTCTCTTACTGCCATGTTGATCATGCGGCTTCTGAATTCTTCTTTTTGCAATTGAGGCTCAACTATGCTCATCAACAAATCATCGCTCAAACCTTGGTTGCCATAAGCACCAAACATTTGCTTGGTATAATTTATAGCCGCATCTTTAATTTCAGATTCTTCCACCTTTAAGTTATGAGTGGTTAAAATCTTCTCTTCCAAAATGTGGTTTCTTAAATAATTTGATTCTGGTAAATAAGCTTCATCAATATTATCGTTGTTAAACTTATCTGCATATTTCTCCAATAACCAACGCTTCAAAAATGCATCTGGCAATTCAATGTTATGCTTTGCTACCAAGGTGTCAAATAACTCGTGATCCATTAAGTGCTGTGCTTGTTGATCAAAATAACCGCTCAATTCTGCTTTTATTTTTTCTCTCATTTCAACTTCACTAGTCACAACATCTTTACCATACAATTGGTCAAAAAAGTCTTGGTTAATTTCTGTAGTTTCTGTTCTCTTAACTTCTTTAATAACTAGGTTAAAGTTATGACTCAAATCGGCTACAGTTTGTTTTTGAATAGACAAAGCATGACTCATTTCCGATTCATCATTGTTAAACAAAGCGTATATATTTACAGTTAATGCTGCCCCTTTGTTTTTACCAACTAACTCTTTGCTTAAATCTTCATTTTTAATGGTGTTAATGGCAACAGGCACTGAATCTGCATTTACGCCACCTTCTAATACTTCACCATTTTCGTTTAATTCGGTTAAGCCAACATAGATCATGTCGTTTTCAGCAACCTCTTCCACATCGGTTAATTTGCCAAAACGCTTTTTCATGCGCTCTATTTCTTCGTTGATCATTTCATCGGTTATGGTTGCAGCGTACTTTGTGAACACATCTTCATTACCAATATTCAATTCAATTTCTGGAGAAAGACCGATATCAAAATTGAAAGTGTAATTGGCTTCTTTAGTTAACTCATCAATCTTAGTGTCTTCGTTTAATACGGGCTGACCCAAAACATTTAACTTATTTCCTTCGATGTAATCAAAAAGGCCTTTGCTTGCCAATGAGTTTATTTCTTCCAATAAAAGACTGTTACCTACCATTTTTTCAATCATACTTTTTGGCGCATGACCAGCTCTAAAGCCTGGTATATTTGCCTTTTTGCCATAATCTTTTAATTTCTTGTCATAACTTGGAAGATAATCTTCAGTTGTAATGTTCACCGAAACGGTTCCGTTTAGTGCATCTTTTTTTTCGTAGGTTACGTTCATTGCTTTTGTTTTTCTATAATGCCAAATAACAAACAAGACTGACAATGTCAGTCTTGTTTGTTGAATTAGTTACCCAATTCTTCTTGTGCGCATGGAGGGACTCGAACCCCCACGCCTTTCGGCACCAGATCCTAAGTCTGGCACGGCTACCAATTACGCCACATGCGCCTTTTCCTTAAAAAGGGATGCAAATATAAGCATTATTTTTTAGGTTGAGTTCTAAACTCAACTACCTGCTATATTTTGAGGGTAATAACTTGGTAATCATATAAATAATATCTTAAATATATTTCATCGCAATTTTTGGCTCAATAATTTTTAAGATTTCTTCTTAAAATTTATACCAATCAATAACGGAAAAAGCTTAATTTGAGCCAGATTACGAGAGAATAATGAGTGGAAAAGAAATAAATATTGAATTAGAAAATAAAACAATTGTTAAGGCATATAGGAGTTTATTAAAAAGTATTCGACGAGAGGTAACAAAGGAGGATAAAAAATTAATCAGAGAGGCCTTTGAACTTTCATTGGAGGCTCATAAAAATATGCGCCGTAAAAGTGGTGAGCCCTATATCATACATCCTTTAGCCGTTGCCCAAATCTGTGCCGAAGAAATTGGCCTAGGTGTTACATCCGTTATTTGTGCCCTTCTTCACGATACTGTTGAAGATACTGATATTACCCTTGATTTAATAAAACTAAAGTTTGGGTCAAAAGTAGCATTGATTATTGATGGCCTAACAAAAATTTCTGGTGTTTTTGACCAACAAGATAGAAGCATTCAGGCCGAAAATTTCAAGAAAATGCTACTTACACTGAGCGATGATGTAAGAGTAATTTTAATCAAGCTTGCTGATCGACTGCATAACATGCGAACCCTTGATAGCATGAGCCCTAAGGCGCAACTTAAAATAGCCTCCGAAACTGCCTATGTTTATGCTCCTTTAGCTCATCGTTTGGGTTTGTATGGCCTAAAATCAGAATTAGAGGATTTAAGTACAAAATACCTGCAAGCGGAAAATTACCTGTTTGTAAAAATTAAACTCAACGAAACAAAAATTCAACGTAACCGCTATATTAAAAATTTTATTGATCCCATTGCCGAAGATATGCGCAAAGAAGGATTTGATTTTGAAATTAAAGGTCGGCCAAAAAGCATTCATTCTATTTTGGAAAAAATGAAAATGCAGAATGTAAACTTTGAGGAGGTATATGACTTATTTGCAATTAGAGTGATAGTTGATTCTCAAGAGGTAAATGAAAAAAGTGATTGTTGGAAAATGTATTCTATTATTACAGATCATTACACGCCAAACCCAGATAGGCTGCGCGATTGGATAAGTACGCCCAAGGCCAATGGTTATGAAAGTTTGCATACAACTGTAATGGGTCCAAAGGGCAGGTGGGTGGAGGTTCAGATTAGAACCAAACGCATGGATGAAATTGCCGAAAAAGGATTTGCCGCTCATTGGAAATATAAAGACAACAACCAAGCCCAAGATCATGGTTTAGAAGGTTGGTTGTCTAGAGTCAGAGAAATTTTAGAGAGTCCAGATTCCAATGCAATGGAATTTTTGGATGATTTTAAATTAGCTTTATACTCAGATGAAATTTTTGTATTCACCCCAAAAGGCGATTTAAAAAAGCTTCCTGCTGGTTCAACAGTGCTCGATTTTGCTTTTGAAATTCACACAGATATTGGGGCCAAATGTATTGGTGCAAAACTCAATAATAAGTTAGTTCCTCTTAACCATGTGCTAAACAATGGCGACCAAGTTGAAATAATTTCTAGTGGTAAACAAAAGCCAAATGAAGAATGGCTCGAATTTGTGGTTACTGCCAAGGCCAAATCAAAAATAAGAGAGTACTTTAAACAACTTAAATTAAAGGCCTCTGTTTTAGGTAAAGAAATTTTGGAGCGTAAATTTAAAACGGCTAAATTAGCCTTTAACTCAGAATCGCTCTTTCTTTTGCTGAAGCATTATAAACTCAAGTCGGTTTCAGATTTGTATTTCCAATTGGCCAACGAAACCATTGATAGAACCAAATTGGATATTGAGGCTATTTTATTGGCTGATAAAAATAAGGTGTCTGAACCAATTATTCCTGCTGCCAAAAGCAAGCCACAACCTGCTGTGCCAAATGATGCCATTATCCTCTCCGAGAATGAAGCAAACATGGAATATTCATTTGCCAAATGTTGCAGTCCCATCCCTGGCGATGAAATTTTTGGGTTCATAACTGTTGGTGAAGGCGTTAAAATACACCGCATTTCTTGTACCAATGCCCTAGCTTTAATGAGCAATTATGGCTACCGAATCATCAAGGCTAAGTGGGCAAATTCAGAAAAAACAAATCAAAAGGCATTCCTTTCATCTATCAAGGTTTCTGGTATTGATAGTGTTGGTATTGTAAGCATTATTACAGATATCATTTCAAAGCAATTACAAGTAAACATGAGATCTATTAGCATGAATAGCCACAATGGTATGTTTGATGGTAATATTATTTTAGAAGTGTATGATACCAGACAATTGGAAACAATTATGAGCTCCATTAAAAATGCGAGCGAATTAATAACTGTAAACAGGGTGGATTTAAGTTAATGTAT
>CANKQY010000019.1 GCA_947485745.1 Bacteroidota bacterium | reverse complement strand
CAATGCGTGTAGGTGATTTAGCAAACCTGGCAACCAGAGGCGATAAGCTTGTAGAACTGTTTGTAGATAGAGATGGGTTTTCTAGTAAAGATTTTACAATAAATGGGAACAGTTTTAATTTTAAACCAAGCGTTGCAGGTTTATATACCCTTAAAGTTAAGGGCTTAATTAAGACCGAAACAATGGTGATTCAAGTATTACCAGCTGGCTTTCCACAAAAAGAGGCGCTACCCTTTAGAGTTTGTTATTCAGGAGTTACTTACGTACAGAAAATTCCCTTGTTTAACCAAGTTGCTAAGCTAATGTGTGAGGCCGACCCAGAGGCAACCATGGAAACTAAAACCGGAAAGCTTAGTTTTAACCCTAAGAAAGAAGGCTGGTGCACCATTAAAATAAGCGCTGCTGAAGGAACACTCTTTTTAGACTCTGTATTTGTAAAAAGCTTACCTGATCCAATTTTTAAGGTTAAGAACTTGCCTTCATTAAGTATCAGTAAAAGGAGGCTTGAACGCGAAGGGAAAATTGAAATTCAGGCCATACATCCATCTTTTGAAGAGGGTGTTTTTGAAGTAGAATCATTCGATGTTAGATGGGTAGGAAGCAACACTCAAATAGAAAAAGTAAACGGAACCCAACTAAATATAACAGGAAAATCAATGTCACAAATTCAATATATTATTATTTATAATATAGCGGTTAGGGCGGGGAATGAAAGTAGAAAATTTGAAAAACCAATCATCATTCAACTTATTTGAGCATGAAAATCATATCTAAAATAGTATTAAGCTTTTTGCTTTTGTTTCTTGTGAAAGGAACCACGGCCCAAGATACGCTACAAATTAGCCAAGTATTAAAGGTGGCAAAAGGTGAAGAATATAAAATTAAGGCAGGAACAGTAGTTGTTTTTAAAGCTGGAGCCAGAATTTGGATAGAAGGTGGCCTATTCGTAGGTGGAACAAAAGAACAACCTGTCAGTTTTATCTCTGAAAATACAAACGATCCTGGAGCCGGCATAGTTATTAATGGGATTGATGAAAAAAGTTCAATATACATATCAAATGCAAGCTTTTCAGGCCTCATGCAGCCAATAAGTTTTGAGCCTTTTTGGTCGAGAGAAAATGTGGTTTTCGACAATATTACTATCAGCAAATCAGCGTATAATGAGTCGGTGCTTTTTGTGGCTAGCCCTATGAGTAATTTAAATGAAAAACCAATCTCGTTTAAATTAACCAATAGCAGTTTTTACAACAACAAATCGGGTATTATTATCGACAATGCTGGTGGGTCGGGCATAAAATACCAATTAGATTATCTAACATTTGAAGACAATAAGGTGTTTGGAAACGATACCTCATTAGGTGTTTTACATTTAAATATTGCAAAGCCTTTTTTTGAACAAAACCTTCAAATTGGTCATTTAGCTTTTAATAGAAATTTCGCCTCCAATTCACCTATAGGTTTGTCGGTTAGCGGTAATGCCGAAAACGTTTTAACAGAAGGGCTTTACACTTCCAATACTAACAGGCCCGTATATGATTATTACGCCGATCCAAGGTTACCATTAATAAAAGGTGAGGTTAAGAATTTAAATCAATGGCCTGGAGATAACTGCTTTGTGCAAGACCTCACTCATTTAAGTGGCACCATTTTATTAAAATCAGCAAAAGGTTGCAAAATTGCTGCTGTGCAAGATTCGGCAGGCAATAAATTACCCTATACACAAAGAATCCAAAATGATTCGCTAGAGATTTTTTACTCAGATGGAATTGCCAAAAGCATAGTTACAAGTTTGGGATTACAAATTGAATTGCCAGCATTGCAAGCCGAGCAGGATTCTATCTCTCAAGCAAAATTAAAGGCACCAAAAATAGTGAATATCGATTCGCTGTTAATTAACCCCGGAGTTCCTTTTGTACCGAGCTACGAGGCGGGTGTTTGGGGTGGCCTAGCATTTTATGTTGGCGACTTACGTCACAAGTTTGGAATACCAGGTTCATATGATTGGTCTGGTGGTTTATATGTACAGTATAACCGCAAAAGAAATTGGAGTTATAGAGGAACTTTCTACAGAACCAATATTGGTATGCACAACCCAACAGCGGCGCTTCAGGTTTGGCAGAGTGCCCCAACTTATGCTACAAATAATGGCGTTATAAAACAACGTCGAAGTTGGGAATCCAATTTTAAAACTAAAATGTACATCTTAGATTTTGATGCCATTTATTATTTTGCCCCAAAACACGATTATCTATTGGCTAATAAAAAAGATGGTGTGGGCCATTGGATACCTGCAGTAGGTTTTGGCGTAGGTTTTATGCGCTTTGATCCATACAGATGCCTAGTTTATAATCAAAGTAAAGATACAGCAAAATTCATCGCCCTGCGCCCACTTGGAATGGAGGGTCAGAACTTCTTAAGCAGCAAAAAGGGATATGGCGCCTATACCATCAATTTTAATGTTTCATTTCAATTAGCCTATGTATATAAAAAGTTTAGGTTCAGATATGAAGTTAAAACGGTCCTTTCAATGTCGGATTACCTCGACGACTATGGACAAGGATATACCTATGGGGGAAATTACGATAAATGGAAAGCAAATGTTGGAGATGTTGAAATGCCAATAGACCTGACAACAGGCAAGCCTGTTGTTTTTGAAAGAGCTTTTCCTAGATATAACTCAAACATTATACGTACAAATAATTTATTGCCAGACATGTTTTTTCAACAACATATTGGCGTAAGCTACGACTTAACAGACCTGCTTTTGAAGCTTAAGAAATAAGCGTAATTGTGCTTCCAAGCATGAATTGCATGCATTAAAATAGGTAATTAAATTTTATATTTTTTATTCTTTGATTAACTAATATAAGCCTCCCCAGTAAATAGTTTCAATGCTATCAGGTATCTTTTTATGCAATTTGCAGATAAATGATTTTGGTAGCTTATTAATTTTCGTTTTTTATAATAACTTCGAAAATTATAAAAATTTGCAAACAACGTGTTTTTGATGAATAAATTCCTATGCGCATAACTTGGCCTAAAAATTGTCTGTTTTTATGAAGAAACTATTTAAAAATTGGCCGTTTGTATTATGTGCCATGTTTCCTCTTCTGGGCATTGCAGTAAATAGCGCTTATAATTACCACCAAGAATGGCTTACAATTCTAGGTTATTGGCTAATATCAAGTACAAGTTTATTTATAATTTATACCATCCTTAAAAAACTATTGAATGGTCAATTAACATCAAAAACAATAATATACATAATTGGTTTATTAAGCTCCTTTGTATTAGTTAACCTAATTAATATTAAATTTTTTAACCCTATGAGTGCCAACTCCACCGTTAATTATCTTACAATTTTAGCCGTTCGTTATTTATTTGTAGGTTCTATTTTTGCGGGTGGTTTATTACTTATTAAATATTCAAAAGATCGAGAAACATTCATCCTAAATAACAGTGCGCTTCAAATAGAAAATGTCAGTGCTAAGCTCAACCTTCTTCGAAACCAGATTAATCCTCATTTTTTGTTTAATAGTTTGAGCACTTTGCGGTCAATGGCCCGAAATAAAGAGGTTCAAATAGAAGAGTATATTTTAAACCTTTCTACTGTTTATAGGCAAATTCTAAAAAACACAGATGCAACAAAAGTTTCCCTAAAAGAGGAATTAAGCTTTTTAAATGCTTACATATTTTTATTAAAGATAAACCACGAAAATTCTTTGAATGTTAAGATTGAAATTACAGAAGAATCTCTGCAATACAATTTGCCAGCATTTACATTGCAATTACTTATTGAAAATTGCATCAAACATAATATCGTTTCTCAGGCTCGCCCATTGGAAATTTGTATTTATAATCTAGACCAAAAAAGACTCGCTGTTTCAAATAATTTACAACCAAAAAAAAATATAGAAGAGTCATTTGGATTAGGAACTAACTATATAGCTAATAGCTATATTTTACTCAAAGTAGAAAACGGAATTGAGATTGAAAAAAATGATGAACATTACAAAACCATTTTGAAGTTGATTTAGATGAAAGTATTAATTATTGAAGACGAGAAAAAAACTGCCCTATTGCTTCGTGAAATTATTGAATCAAATTCAGAGCGGCTGGTAGTAAATGTATTAGATAGTATTGAAGAGGCAGTGCCCTATTTAATTAAAAATCAAATGAAAATAGATTTGATTTTTATGGATATTCAACTGGCAGATGGGATTAGTTTTGAGATTTTTAAACAGGTACAAGTGCAAATTCCAGTGGTTTTCTGCACTGCCTATGATAGCTATATGCTTAAAGCCTTTAAAAATAGTGGCCTTGATTATATTCTAAAGCCATTTAGGGATGAGGAAATTGAAATGGCTTTTGCAAAATTGAATCAATTAAAAGATAAGTATGCAAATGCAACACTTAAGTCTGATTTAATAAGTAAAACATTAGCAGATAATGGGCCTAAGCAAAGTACCTTTTTGGTTCGATACCGCCAAAAAATGTTTGCAATGAACACGAGCGATATTGCTTTTCTATTTATCGAAAATAATAATGTATTCGTTTTTAATTTTAATAGTGAAAAATATTTGATTTCTAAAACACTTGAGCAATTTATGGAGGCCGATTCCTACAATGATTTCTTTCGCATCAACCGCAAAATGATTTTAAATAGAAAAGCAGTAAAAGAGATTGAACCCTATTTTATGCGAAAGGTAGTTGTTCATTTAAAGGTTAATTCCCCAGAAAAAGCCATTGTTAGTCGTTTAAAAGTAACCCCGTTTTTAAAATGGATTGAAATGCGTCATTAATCAGTAACCGTTTAACTTGCTTTTTAAATCATTTCAAATTCGTAAAAGTTCAATTCATTAATTTAACAGCAATTTTTTGTTAATGTTATATTAATCTTCCGGCCCTTAAATTAAAATAAACCTAAAAAAGGTAAATAATTAACGACCGAAACTTTGCTAGAAAATGAATGACAAAGAAAAATATACGCCTTACATTATTGCTGCAATTCTACCTTTGTTAGTAATTTTATCCAATAATTCTTTTAATTTTAATTTTAGTTTCACATCAACATTAGGAATCTATTTTGCTTCATTCAGTTGCTTGGTAATAATGTGGCAAGGCATTTCAATTTTTCATACAGATTTAAAGAAACGTTATAAGCTTTTGTTTGTGATTCTTACTATTACAGTATTTACTATCTTTGCGTTTATAGCAGCAATTTATTTTAATCCAATTAAAAATGAAGCAAAAGTTAATTGGTTAATTGTTTTTACTGTCAGACTTGGCTTTGCATTTATTTTATTTTTTTCAATTAGTCTAAGCCGTAAATATTACCAGGAAAGAGAAAAGTTATTGTTAAAAAATAACAGTCTTCAAACAGAAAATTTTAACTCACAGCTTAATTTACTGCGCAATCAAATAAATCCTCATTTTATATTCAACAGTTTAAGCACCTTAAGCTCGATGGTAAGAATAAATAGTATCCACTCTGAAGAATACATTTTAAAATTTTCAGATGTATTTAGACAAATACTAAAAAATCGCTTGGTTTCAAATATAACGTTAAAAGAAGAAATCAAATTCTTAAACAATTATCTCTATTTATTGAAGATAAGGCACCAAGATTCACTAATAGTTGATATTCAAATAAAGAAGGAATCTTTACATTTCAATTTGCCCGTATTTGCCTTGCAATTATTGGTTGATGCTTGTATTAAAAATAATGTAATTTCTGAGTTACATCCATTGAAAATTCAAATTACTATTTCGGATGCCAATTTACTCGAAGTTTCAAATAATTACCAACCTAAGAAAATTAGAGACAACGAATTTGATCAAGGAATTAAATATTTAACAAATAGTTATGAACTCACGGGTATAGCTGATGGCGTTGTTATAGAGCAAGGCGAAACCCATTACAAAACATTTTTGCGGTTGTTCTAATTCTCAATTTATTTCCTCTGGCAAATTTGATTCCATTGAAAAGCTGAACCAAGCTGTTTTATGCTATTTAAATACCTCAATTCTTTATTTACCTCCAAAGTGTCTTTTTTACAATTGAGGTATAATTATTATCAACTCGCAAGCATATGTGGTTAGTTAAAGGTTTAATGCATAAAAACAATTTTATGCCATACTACCTTGCAACTATAAAAATGTAAGTAATGAGCAGCAAAAATGCTGTACAAGTTTAATAATCAATATGTAAATCCAATTATAAATGAATATTTTTTATCAGGGAACATTAGATGATTGCCCTAAATGCAAAACAGGGAAACTAGACAGAATACCCAGAAAAATAAGCCATAAACTAATTGCAATTTTCATTTCTAACCAATACAAGATTAAAGCATATAAATGTGATAATTGCCAAAAAGTAATAGGCTTTAAAACTATCAAAAATGACAAAACAGATAAATAATGCAAACTTTGAATTTATACCGGATTCTATTAAAAATAAATAAAGTTCAATTAATTAGCCAATATGTTCAATTCAAAAAACTTTTAATTTATTCTAAAACAGATAAACTTTTTGTTTGAATTATTTGTTTTATTATCAAATAGTTAAGTCATAAATTAATTAAAAAATTAAAAATAATGGTGAAATATTACAAATTGATCAATTTACTTTTGTTATCAACAAAATGTACACCTATGGGACATATACACAATACTAAAAAATCTAGCCGTAAATTCATTACCCTAGCGAGCTTAACAATACTTATGCTGGGCATGAGTTTGAATGCCAAAGCTGCAAACATAACAAGTTTAGCTTCTGGAAATTGGAGTACCACAGCTACTTGGGTTGGTGGTGTTGTTCCCGTTGCAGGTGATGTGGTAACCATTGCAGCTGGTCATACTATTACAGTTACAGCAAACGCTGCAGCAGCTTCAGTTTCTTTTGCAGGAACCACAGCATCTACACTTACCATTAGTTCTGGATTTACGTTGACTGTTTCAGGAGATGTTGGAATTGCTAATACTGTTATAAATGTTGTAGTTACTCATACTATAAGCGGTCTTGGTACACTTTCTTGTGCAAATTTAAACATTACTAACGGTGTAGGAAGTGGCAATGGTCAGTCTACAAATCTTACATCTAATGTTACAAATTTAAGTGTTTCGGGTGCCTTGACTGTAGGCTCAAATACCAAACAAGGTTGTACTGCTTCAATAGGAGGCACAACAGTTAATATTGGTTCAGTTTCGGTTACCAATAATAATACCAATCAAGCTGCTACTTTGACCATTAGTTCCACTACCCTGTCGCTTACTAGTAGTACAATTGTAAGGACTCAAACAGGTAGTGGTCTTGTAACAGTTAATGTAACTTCTAGTACAGTAAATTATACAGGAGCTGCTCAAACAGTATTTGCTGCAACCTACACCAATTTAACTTTAAGTGGTACTGAAGCAAAAACCATGACCGGCATTACTGTTACCGGTATATTTGAACTGGGAGGAAATGCAGCAGTAACAACAAGTGCAGCACCAACATATGGTGCTGCTGCAACTTTATGTTATAATAAAACTGCACCATTTACTTCAGGAGTGGAATGGCTTGCAACTTTTTCAGCTTCAGGAGGAGTATTAATAAAAAACGGTGGAGGCGCTATCTCATTAAATGCAGCAAAAATAATGAATGCGCCACTAAATATTAACTCAGGAGCTACATTGACAGCTGGATCTACATTTACCCTAAGTGGTTCAGGTACTATAACTAACGCTGGCAATTTAAATTTAAGTGCTACAGGTACTGCAGCATCTATTACAAGACTTACCAATTCAGGTACATTAAATCATAATAGTACAGGAACTATTACTACAGCTGTTACTAATTTTACCAATACTGGTACCATTAATCTAAGTGGTTCTGGAGCTATAACAGGTATTACAAATAATGCGGCGGGTATAGTAAATCATTCAGGCTCAAGTACCATCGCAAGTTTTAATAATGCCACAGCAACAAGTACGTTAAATATTAGCACAACACCAACGGTTCCTACATTCACAACTCTTACCACAAGTGCAGCAGGTAATACTGTTAACTATACTGGTTTAGGGAACCAAACAGTGAAAAGCCAAAATTATAGCAACCTAGGCATATCAGGAAGTGGAACCAAAACAATAGGCTCTGCAACAACAATTAAGGCACCCGGTGTTGTTATAGTTGGCAGCGGAGCAACACTAGCAACAGGAGGCTTTTTAACTTTAGAAGCTACGGCTTCAGGAGTTGCTAGTATAGGAAATAGCGCGGGAACTATTACAGGAAATACAACTGTTGATATATATATACCAAGTAATAAACGCGCCTTTCGTTTAATGGCTAATCCGTTTTCTGGGGCAATTGGTTTAGCTTCTCTAATTGATGATATATTTGTTACTGGTCTAAATGGTGCTACCAATGGATTTGATCCTACAACTTCAAATAACCCAACGGCATTTTCATTTGCTGAAGGTGATTTTAATGGAGCTACCAATTCGGGTTGGTCTGCTTTAACCTCAGGTTCCTCAACTACTAATATACCAGCAAATTCTGCTCTAAGGATTTTCTATAGAGGGCCAAGAACTCAGGGAACAGTTGTTTTAGGCAATGGCCCCCCAGCGCCAAATGAGGGTATTATTGATTTAACTGGGCTTGTTAATCAAGGCACAAAAAATATACCTATGACATATACATCAGCTAATGGCAGCACTAATGCTGGTTGGAATTTAATTCCTAACCCATATGCTTCAAACGTGGATATTGGTACTATAGTAGATGCAAATAAAAATAATATAACTTCTTTTTCAGTATGGTTGCCTTCAAACGGTACTAGGGGTGCTTACACCACAGCGTCATTTGGTTCTTCTTATATTATCCCTGCTGGCGGAGCGTTCTTTGTAAAAACTGCAGGCCCAGCTAACTTTACATTTACAGAGGCTAATAAAACAAGTTCTGCCCCCTCAGCTGTTTTATTAAAATCTGATCCACTTAAATTAAACGCAATTCAACTTGATATTAAATCTGATGATACCATTTTTTGGGATAGCTATGTTTTGCGGAACAGGATGGATGGCTTAGACGGAATTGATAAAATGGATGCTTATAAAATGCAAAATCCTGATGTTAATTTTTATAGCCTTTCTGCTGCTAATGATAAACTAGCAATAGACCACCGCAATATTGTAGCGGAAAGTATGGTAAACTTAGGTTTTAACACTACTTCCGATTATCATTTTACTGCACGCGTTGCTAATTTAGATATGCCTGGTTTTGATGTTTATTTCAAGGATAATTACCTAAAAACTCAAACCTTACTATCTAATAATTTTAAATATGATTTTTCAACTAATGCCGATCCGCTAAGTAAAGGAGATAGTCGTTTTCAGTTATATTTTACCAAAATGGCAAACGGCATACTAGAGTCTAAAAATAACACAAACAACTTTAGTGTATACCCTAACCCAGCTAATGATAAAGTAAGAATTGCATTGACTAATAATGTTTCTTCTGCTAATTATTCTTATACCGTAGTTAACCAATTAGGACAAACGCTACTAGAAAACAAATTGAGTTTTGATAATGGAACATCGGAAGAAATTAATGTGTTAGACCTGCCTAAAGGTGTTTATTTTATGATCATTACCAGTGATGCAGGAACGCAAACGACTAAATTTTGTAAATAAATAATGATATCATTAATTAAGAAAAATGAAAAAGGGATATATATTTATATTTTTTATGCTGTTTTTCTGTTTTTCAAATAGCACCATGGCTCAACCAGAGTTTGATGACGATGTGGTTGATACCCCAATAGATGGAGGTATTGCAATTCTTATCGCTTCCAGCTTGGTTTTTGGTGCCAAGAAAATCAAAAAATAAAGTACTGAACTAAAAATAGTTTATAAAACACACATTGTCTATATGTTAACTAATAAGCTGATGACAATTTTAAATATATTTGCCTAAAAGTCTTTATTTTATTACTTTCGCTAACTAATGTAGAACGCCAAAAATTAAATTTTATAAATAAATAACGTCATCACTAATTAAAAAAATGAAAAAGAAATTACTATATATATTATTTGTGCTATTTTTCGGTTTGTCAAATAGTACTATGGCTCAGCCAGGTTTTGATGACGAGGTGACTGATACCCCAATAGATGGAGGTATCGCAATTCTTATTGCTTCTGGTTTGATTTTTGGTGCCAAGAAAATCAAAAAATCAAGTACTGAAACTGAAACTAAAAATACTTTATAAGTATTTCATACTCATCCAAAACTTTGCCTAGTTAAAAAAGGCTCAGGCACAAGTATATTGTAATGCTTTCGATGATTTTAATGGCGTAGCGTTTAACGTCAGCCATAACATACACGCTATCTTGCGTTTTAATACCTGTTAATAGTGGTGCAATAATGGGATATTCGTATTTTTGGTTCGTGTAAATAGGCCCATCGTTTTTGTTTGGGTGGTACTAAACCAAAAAACGGTTTATTCAAATATTTTTATAAAAAAGTTTCGTAAAATTATGTAATTGATTTGATCAATTAATTGGGTATTATATCCAATTCACTAGCCATTATGTTCAGCTTGCAGCATTTCGAGATTATAATAAAATAATTTAAACCTTCCTTCACTCAAAATTGAGAAAATAAATGAATATATAGGAAGTTATATTTTACCAAGATGGCAAACGGCATACTAGAGTCTAAAAATAACACAAACAGCTTTAGTGTATACCCTAACCCTGCTAATGAAAAAGTAAGAATTGCATTGACTAATAATGTTTCTTCTGCTGATTATTCTTATACAGTTGTTAACCAATTGAGTCAAACGCTGCAAGAAAATAAGTTGAGTTTTGATAATGGAACTTCGAAAGAAATAAATGTTTTAGACCTACCTAAAGGTGTTTATTTTATGATCATCACCAGTGATACAGGAACGCAAACGACTAAATTTTGTAAATAAATAACGCTACCATTAATTTAAAAAATGGAAAAAAGATTAATATTTATATTATTTGTGCTATTTTTCGGCCTTTCAAATAGCACCATGGCTCAACCAGAATTTGATGACGATGTGGTTGATACTCCAATAGATGGCGGTATCGCAATTCTAATCGCTTCTGGTTTGGTATTTGGTGCCAAGAAAATCAAAAAATCAAGCATTGAAACTAAACATGATTTATAAACTAATTTTAAAAGCAACCATTTAAAAGGTTACTTATCGATCTATGGATATTAAGAAAAAAATACTTTTAATAGAAGACAATGAAGTTTTAAGTGAATTATTGATAGAATTATTATCAGAAAATTATGACGTGCATTATTTCAATAATGCTTCAGAAGCATTACTAAATTTGGATGATATTCATCCTGATTTAATAATAAGCGATGTGATGATGCCTGGTATTGATGGATTTATGTTTATAGAAAAAATTAAATCAATGATTCAATACATAAACATACCTATTATATTTCTAACTGGTTTAACTGATGATTTTAATAAAATTAGGGGATTAAAAGCAGGAGCATTGCATTTTATTCGGAAGCCTTTTAATAACGAAGAATTATTGCTTATAGTGGCCAATTCATTGAATTATATTTCAAAACAAAGCAATAACAAAAAGTTATTAAATAAGCCGGTAAGCTATACAGATTTTGGTATAGCAGTTTCTAATATTATAGAAAATGAGTATGCTAATAAATCATTAAATATTTCAATAATTGCTGAAAAACTCTCTGTTTCAGTAAACACTTTAGATCGTAAATTTAAATTAACAACTGGATATACAATTTGTAAATATATTCACAATTATCGCCTTAATAAATCTTTGTCGCTGCTCAAAGAAGGCAAGCACAGCATAGAAGAAATAGCCTTAATGTCAGGCTTTGGGTCAATTTCATATTTCAGCAGGTCATTCAAAATGCAGTTTTCTTGCAGTCCTACTTCCTATATCAACAAAATATTAATTGAAAAATAAGTAATAAGCCCATATTTCGCCATTTGGTTTTTTCTTAAAGACGGCAATATGCGAATCTATAAAAGCATTAAACACTGCCTTAACCATTGAAATTATATTCACTTGAATTAAAAAATGTCAAGAGCAGCTTGAACCAACTAATTGTATGCCTTCCTTGCCAGATTGAGCAGTAGTTAACGAGATGTTGAAATTCATCAACAAAATCTTGAATAAGATAAGGTTCATTCTTTCGTCGTCAATAACTAATACTCTTTTAATCAATATTTTTAAGCGATTTGGATGGTAAAATGCCAACTTGAGGAATAATTAGCGTAAAAAAAGCATTGTTTTTTTGGTCAATTTCATAACTTAATTTTACTCCATACTGCTCAGATATAAGTTTAACAATGGCTAAGCCTAATCCAATACCAGCTTGTTCCTTTTTTTCTTTCTTAAATTGTAGAAACGGTTGAGAGTTAACAAATTCATTGATTTCAAAATTGTTGCTGTTGCTTTGTTGAATCCTTATTTGAATTGTGTCTGCCGTTTTTGTTAAACTAAATAATACCTGGTCATTTTTCTTGCTAAATTTAAATGCATTGTCTGTCAATTCTATAATAAGTGCCAGCAATAATTTCCTATCAAATTGAATAGAAAAATTTTCTATTGATAACACCAAATCCTCGGTTCTGTAATAGTATTTAGATACATTTTCTATGGCAGCTTTTATACTTGCTTCTCCAATTATTTCAGAGTAAAAAGTGTAATTTACATCTTTTAATTGTTTGTAAAAGAAGATATTCGACAAATATCTGTGCAAGCGCTTACTCGAAATATTTATTATTTGCAATAACTCTAAAGCCTCCACTGAATGAAACTGCGATTCCATTTGTTTGAGCAATGAAATCGAAGTTAATATGCCATTCATTGGCGTATTGAGTTCATGCATTTGGATCAAACCATATTGCGCTTTTAAATCTTGCTGCTTATCAAAATAAGTTTTTTGCTTTAGTTCAGCCTCTTCTAATTTCGACGATACCATATTCAATAAATCTTGAAACAGAAATGGCTTTATCAGGTAATCATCTGCTCCCATATCCATTCCTTGTCGAATGTCTTCGTATTTGCCTTTTGCAGAAATAAAAATAAAAGGTGTTATTACTCCTATTTCATCACTTTTAATCGCCTTTAACACTTGATAACCATCCATTTTAGGCATCATTATATCACAAAGGATTAAATCTGGCTTTATTTCATGAGCCAAATGCACCCCGTCAAAGCCATTATCGGCGATAAAAACCTGATAATCGTTTAAAGAAAGGGCATCCGAAATATTTTCCCTTATAGCATCCTCATCCTCCACTACTAATATTTTTTTCATTTAAAAATCTATTTATTAAATGTAATTACTACCTTAGTTCCCTTTCCTTCCTCAGATTCAATTCTTATACTTCCTTTGAGCATTTCTACCATGTTTTTAACAATAACTAAGCCTAAACCTACCCCGTGAATTTTTCCAACATTACTTGCCCTGTAGAACTGTTCAAACAATTTAGATTGGTCCAATTTGGGAATTCCAATCCCAAAATCTTGCAATGCCAGTATAATTTGACTGCTTTGAAAATCAATTTCTAAAATTGGATCGGGGCCTTCTCTTGAATATTTAAATGCATTATTGAAAATGTTTTCTAAGATGTGTTCAAGAACTTTAATATCCATTTTAATTTCATGTGGTTTTCCCTTAATACTCATCTTAATTATCTTTGGAATTTTATGCTTAAGCAGGAGATTTTCCATAATCTCAATAACGGCCTCATTTAATTTGGTGTCGTGTAAATTAATATCCATCTTATTAGCACCAATTTTTCCAAGAACAAGAACATCATTGAGCAAATTAGACATGTGTTTTACCTCCGATTGAATAATTTGCATGTACTTTTCCAATTTTTCACTAATTGGAATATTTAATTTTTTTAAATGCATAGAAATTAACTCATTACTAGAGCTAATACTGGTTAAGGGTGTTCTAAATTCATGGGAGGTAAGTGAAATAAATCTGCTTTTTAATTCGGTCAGTTCTTTTTCGTGAAGCAAATTTTTCCTCAAATTTTCTTCTGCATTTTTGCTGGTTGTTATGTCGCTAATTTGTAAACAATATATTCTATTGGGTTTTTCTATTAAAATAAAAATTCTGGCTTTATACCAATTCAGATCAAGATTTATTGGTAGTTGGTATTCTAAAAACCTTTCAATGCCATCATTAGCTACTTCCAACAGTATTTTATAAATTGGTTCTGTAAAAGGAAATGGGTCAATTAACGATGCCAAACTTTTATTCAAAAATTGGTGCTCGGGTAACGCTAATTTACCAGAATCTTTTGCCCAAACATTAGTAATTACTAACTCATCATTGATTTCGAATACAATATCCTTAATGGAGGTTAAAAGGGCTTTTAAATGGATCTCACTTTTGGCAAGCTCTTCATGCGCTTTGAGTATATCTATCTCATATTTATTTTTTTGTAATATACTTCTGATATTACCCAACAGAGGTTGAATTTTCTCAATCATATCTTGAGAATATCCTTTGGCATTATTAGCCAATCCTAAAACAGATACGATTTCGTTGTTTTTAAAAATTGGTATGCCTACAAATGTTTTTATTGGGGGATATTCTGGTGAAAGGGTTTCAACAAAAAAAGGGTCGTTTAAGGCATCATTATTTATATATTGTTTTTTCTCCACCAATACTCTTCCAAATAGGGTATTTAAGTTTCTTATCTCAAAACCTTTAATGGCCTGTTTTTCATAAAACTCACCGCTTGCTTGGTCCCCAGAAATATTTATTAGTGCAATGGATCTCATACATGGATTCTCCTTTTCATCAAAAAATACATCGCAAATAAACCCAAATTTACTTCTGGTTTCCTGCAAAATGCTGTTAAGTAAGATTTCAAATACCTTGCTTATATCTTTTGTTTCAATATATAATTTTTGAATATGCGTGATTATTTCTAGGTGTTTTTTTGTTTCATTTAACTTTAAATCTTTAGCAATTTTATCATCCACACTCCTTGAAGTTCCAATATAATTTGTTTTTTCTCCAATTGTGCTATCTGCTTTTCTTAATGAAGTTTCTAAATTCGTATAAACACCGTTTTTCTTTTTAAACCGAATTATAATCAATTCTGACTTTCCCTCTGTATATTTTTCAGAACCATTTTGCTTTATTGCCTTTTTTATTTTTTGGTATTCATGTGGATGAATAAAATCAATAACGCTCTTGGAGAGTAATTCATCTGGTGTATAGCCCGTTATTTGTAAACTGCTAGGGGTTATAAAATTAATTCGGGTTCTATTGTCAATCACAAATATAAGTTCACTGATGTTGGTGACTATTTGCTTTAATGATTCTTCTGTTCTTTTTAAGGCGATTGAAGTTTGAAATGCATACGTAACATCTGTTAAAACACCGCTAACGCCAATAAAATTGCCAAATACATCTACTATGGATTCAACCCTATAACGAACATTTTTTGTTATATTATCTTTTGTTTGAATAATTGAATAGCCTGTAGCTTTTGTTAATTCACCCTTGGCAAGTCTAAGAAAAATATTTTTTACTTTTTCTTGTATATCAGCGCCTTGCTTTATTCCAAATGGTTTGTTTAACACTTCTTGTTTTAAAAAACCACTTATGCTCTCATAGCTGTCGCTTAAAAGTATTACCTCTCCCTTATTGTTTAATTGGAAAGTAATACTTTCAGAATTCTCAATGAGTAACTGTGAATTCTTTATTGGATCAAAAATAAGGCTATCATTTTGTGGGTTATTGACATATTCCACAAAAGATACCGAATATATCCTATCTATCTTGTTAATTTCAATAGGATTAACATACAATTCGTATGTGATGTTGTTTATATTACATGGGAATGAAATTGAATCTTTAATACATTTTTGAATCGTGTCCGAAATCAAAATCGCGTTTTTAGGAGTAACGCTATTCAAAAAATTCTCACCTTCTTTAATGGTACCTTTAAATAATATAATTGCTTTGGGGTTCAAACCAAGAATATGAAAATTGTGATTGAGCAGTATTTGTGGGTTAGCATTAATGGCTAATTCATTGAAAAAATAACCTGGAATTAGTTTCTGGTAATAATCTATCGTTTTTAAATTCTCTTGACTGATTTCTAAAACACTGTGATTCTTAAATATAAGGCAATAATATCCATCATCTTTTGGCACAAAAGAACAGCCAACTTCAACAGATAAAAATCTACCATGTTTATTTTCAATTTGGATAAATGTGTTTTGGCTATGACCCAATTTTGTGGATGTTATAACGTCTTTAATTTTAGAACCATCATAATAAATTAGGTCAATAAAATTTTCGCCTCTATTGGGGAATTCAGTTTCAGCTAAATGATCGAATGCCGGATTTTTTGAGAAAATAGTAAAGTGGTTATCCAAAATAACAATAGGGTCGGTAATAGATAAAAATGCACCCATCATTAGCCGTCTTTCCTTGTTATTAATTTCTTCGGCTTTTGATCCCTTGAATATGCTCGGTTTTTGATTAATTTCTTTGGTTTTATTTGTTACAAAATTATTTCTTATAATAAATTGAAATACCTCTTCCAATTCGTATTTACTAAAAATATTGTTTATTCCTAGTTTCCTAATTGAATCCTTGAATGTGTTTTCCTGAAATGCCGTTAGCATTATAATTTCTATATCCGAGGAAATGCTTTTAAAATATTGGAAAATATCTATTGCATTGGAACCTGGAAATTGATAGTCTAACAAAATAAGATCGGGCAATTCGGCACTTTCTTTGAACTCCTTTAAAGAACTTGGAGTATTAATCCATACTAAATCAATTTCATTATGTAAAGGTTTTAAAATTCTTTTAAGAGCCAAAAAGTCAGCTTCATCATCTTCAATATATATTATCTTACTTTTCATAACTATACAAACAAAGTAAATATTCTTTATTTTATTTTTTTTTAATTATTTAATTAAGGAATAAATAAGGTAAAAAAGGTTTAAATACCCTTGCCTAAAAGAATAAAACCGAATATTTCTCGCCTTTTTTTATTTAGGCTTTGTTTTTTATTAAATTCCAATACTTTTGCAGTGCATTAAGAATCCCGCACACTTGCGGGATGCCAACCGGGAAGAACACCACGGTGGTAAAACAATGCGGACTTTCTTGTCAAATATAGTTCCCAAATATCTGCGAAGAATCCTCAAAGTTTGCTTAATCATATAGTTTGAACCATTAAAAAAACATATAAAAAAACATGGCTTATTTATTCACGTCAGAGTCCGTTAGTGAAGGACACCCAGACAAAGTTGCCGATCAAATATCGGATGCATTAATTGATAATTTCCTAGCCTTTGACCCAGAGTCGAAAGTGGCTTGTGAAACACTTGTTACTACCGGTTTAGTTGTGCTAGCCGGTGAAGTTAAATCTAAGGCATACTTAGATGTACAAGAAATTGCGCGTGGCGTTATTGGCAAAATTGGTTATACCAAAAGCGAATATATGTTTGAGGCTAATTCTTGTGGTATCATCTCTGCAATCCATGAGCAATCTGCAGATATTAACCAAGGCGTAGATCGCAAGAAAAAGCAAGATCAAGGTGCCGGCGATCAAGGTATGATGTTTGGTTATGCTACCAATGAAACGGCAGACTACATGCCTTTGGCTTTAGATTTAGCCCACAAAATATTAATTGAACTTGCTGCCTTACGTCGCGAGAACAAAGCAATTAAATACTTACGCCCAGATGCTAAAAGCCAGGTTACGCTAGAGTATGATGACAATAATAACCCAGTTCGCATTGAAGCTATTGTGCTTTCAACTCAGCACGATGATTTTGATAAAGAGCCTAAAATGTTGGCTAAAATCAAAGAGGATATCGTTAAGATTTTAATCCCTCGCGTAAAAACCAAATACAAAAAATTCGCCCATTTGTTCAACGATAAAATTACCTACCATATCAACCCAACAGGTAAGTTTGTAATTGGTGGTCCGCACGGCGATACTGGTTTAACTGGTCGTAAAATCATTGTTGATACCTATGGCGGTAAGGGTGCACACGGTGGGGGTGCTTTCTCTGGTAAAGATCCTTCAAAGGTTGACCGTTCTGCTGCATACGCAACCCGTCACATTGCTAAAAACTTAGTAGCTGCTGGCGTTTGTACCGAAGTATTGGTACAGGTATCTTATGCAATTGGCGTAAAAGATCCAATGGGTATTTTCATCGAAACTTATGGTACTGCTAAAGTAAAAATGACAGATGGTCAAATTGCTAAGGTGGTAGAAAAATTATTCGATATGACCCCTTATGGTATCGAAACTCGTTTGAAATTACGTAATCCTATCTATAGCGAAACCGCTGCTTACGGGCACATGGGTCGTAAAAATGAAGTTGTAACCAAGAAGTTTAAAGGACCAGATGGTAAAGATCACTCATTTAAAGTTGAGTTATTTACTTGGGAAAAATTAGACATGGTTGATGCTGTTAAAAAAGCATTTAAAATCAAATAGTTTTTGGTTCAAACCGAATAAAAAAGGCAGTGAAGAGAAATCTACACTGCCTTTTTTTATACTCCTATTCTAAGCTAATCTATCATCAACTTAACAACTTGATTGCGCTCTCCAGATTTTACATGCAACAAATACAAACCGCTTGAAAGACCAGTGTTATCAATAGAAACCTGCGTGTTATTCCCGTTAAAAGTTCTCTGAAATTGCTGTCTTCCATTCGCATCAAATAAAGTAATTTCATCAATTACGTCCTTATCAGAATGTACATAAAAACTACCTGTTGAAGGATTTGGAAATACACTAAACATTGAAACAGATGCTTCATTTAAACCTACAGGGTTTTGAGGGATTTTATTGTTTAGTTTTTTATCGGTATACACCAAATATTGACCAGGTGTTAAAGGAATATTCTGGTTCAATGCGGTCACATTAACCGAATCGCCTGTCATATAATTGTACCACCAACCTGTGTGGTGAAATCCAGGTGCGAGGTTCATGTTTACTAGGTCAAAGTTACCAACTATAATTGTATTAAGACTATCATGTGTAACTTTTAAAAACTTTCCTGTTTCTAATATGCTACTAAAAATATAGTTATCAGAAGTAAATGATACATGTTGTTTTAATCTGGCCAATTCGCCAACAGCATCAAGTACTGCCAACCTTTCAGGCACTTTTAAATAATCCCATTTAAAGGGCTTATTGCCTGTTCTTCCATTGGTGTTAATTGAAACTTCATAGCCCAACTCTCCTCCTTGCCATATCATTTTTGGACCTCTCAATGGAATTAATAAAGCGTGATAAGCTGCAGCTCTTTTAAGCGCTGTATTTAAATTTTTAGTGCTATAAGTACCACTAGTATTACCATAAGTTAAACAGGTAAACATTGCGCGTTCCTCATCATGACTTTCGGCATAGGTAACTAAATTAGGGCTGTTAAAACTACGTGCCCTGTAATCTCCCCAAGTTAAATTAGCTTTAGAATTCTTATATCCCATTAAGGCTTCAGCATAGTTTTCTGTCATTTTCCCCCAAAGCATAAACCCGGCATTTGCCAGTACTTTTTCTTCGGCATTTTCTCCCAAATGCTCTAAAATTAAATATGCATCAGGGGCATATTTCACCACCTCACCTTTTATTCTATTCAAGATGTCTACCCTACTTTGATCAAAAGCATTCCAAGCTCCTACATCTGTTCCTGTATTTTTTTGGGTAAATCCTTTCGACAAATCAAATCGATAACCATCTATTTTGTATTCTGTGAGCCAATACTTCAAATTTCTATCTACAAAATCCTTGGTAGGCTGGGCTTCGTGGTTATAATCATAACCTACACCATAAGGATGTTTATCTACTTGGTTGAACCAAGGATTTTGCGCTGTTGGCTGTCCGTACGGGCCTGTAGTTGGATCAAAATACATACGTACCTGAGGATTTTGGCCAAAGGAATGGTTATATACAACATCAAAAACTACTGCAATTCCTTCTTGATGGCAAGCATCAATAAAGGCTTTCAAGTCATTTTTAGTACCATAATATTTATCAGGTGCAAAAATAAATGAGGTATTATAACCCCAGCTTTCATTGCCTTCAAACTCCATAATTGGCATCAATTGAACACAATTTATTCCTGCTCTTTTAAAATAGCTAATGGTATCTTTTAATGTTTTATAATCATGAGCGCCAATAAAATCTCTCAGCAATAATTCATAAATAACTAATTGCTCGCTCTTGGGCTTATTAAACACATTGGTTTTCCATACATATGGAACTTGAGATGTTTGCAATACAGAAACAATTTCGGTGGTTTTTCCTGTTGGATAAGACATCAAATTAGGATAAGTACTTGCAGCTATCCATTTATCATTATTGGGGTCTAAAATCTTATCTGCATATACATCTGCTACCCGCATTTGCACATCATCAATGCTATATTGAAACCCATATTCCTTTCCACTAATTAATCCATTTATAGTAAGCCAAAACCTGGTGCCATCAGGAGTTCGGTTCATGATATAATTAGGATGGTACTCCCAATTGGTAAAATCACCAATAACATAAATATAACTCTTATTGGGTGCAAAAATTTGAAGCGTTACAGAACTATCACTGATGTAATTTATGCCATCAACTACCCCATTTGGAGTCACAGCAACATTGGAGTACTGGCGTTGCATCATATAGCTGGTATCATAGCTTTTGGCGCTCCCATTGTCTCCTTCTAAAACAATATTTATTCGGCCTGAACCAATATCTGAAAAGCGCATTTTTTTAGAGATAACACTATCGTTAATAACGGAGGCCATTTGCGTACCATTGGCATAAATTTTAAGGGCCGATTTAACAGACGCCGTTCCTAAAAAGCTCACACTGTCGGTTGGTAAATAAAAACTTGCCTTGCTGGGTGAATTCAATTTTACTTGAAAACCTCCCTGATTGATATCTAAAAATATATCGCCTCCAGAGGCTGTTTTGCCAGTTTTTGAACCATCTGCATTTCTAAAAACTAGCGCTAATTTTAATACCGTTTCATTTGCAGGCACCCCATAAAAAGTTTTAATGTTACCAATATTCAAAGTATACAAATTGCTTGAACCAACTCTTGTTAACAAAGCTTTTGGCAAATTAGTTGTCCAATTGGTTAAAACATATTTCCAGTCGCTACCCGAAGCACTTAAATTGGTAATTACTCCCGTATGGGCATAGATAACCGACTCTCCCAACAAACCTGCATTTCCTTGCAAGGCATCATAAGTTAGCACCACATTGTTATCTGAGCTTGTTGCAAATGGTGGCGAAATAACCGCAATTTGCTGAGCGCTGATTGAATAACTACCTATAAAAAATAGCAAACTAAAAAAAGACTTTTCAAAAAATATCATCTTCACAGTAATGTTTAACACTTAAATAAAACCCTAACAAAGTTAGCTAAAACCGGATGTTTTTCAAAGAAGTCAACCCGGACAAACCCCGTAGGGGCGAAAAAATTTTCGCCCCTACGGATCTTAACCCGGGTGAACGGAATGTAAGGGCGAAAATTGTTTCGCCCCTACTTCACCGCGCTACCCGGTTCGATATCTTGTTCGGGGCCAACGCTGTATAATTTGCCAAAATCGTTCCCGGCCATTAATAACATGCCTTGACTTTCGATACCGCGAATTTTTCTGGGTGCTAAGTTTGCTACTACTGTTACAAGTTTACCTACTAATTCTTCGGGCTTATAATATTCGGCTATTCCGCTTAAAATGGTGCGCTGTTCATATCCTAAATCTACGGTAAGCTTCAATAATTTATCTGCTTTAGGCACCTTTTCTGCATCAATAACTTTACCAACACGCAAATCCAATTTTTCAAAATCTTCATAGGCAATATCGGCCTTTTTTTGGGCTATGCTTTTGGCCATTGGCTCTTGGCTGTTGGCCTTTTTTATCTCCTCTAAACGCAACAATTGTTTGGCAATATCTTCGTCTTCTACTTGCTTATAAAGTATAGATGCCTTACCCAATTGGTGACCGGAGTTGAGTATGGTTTCTTTTTGCAATAAGCTCCAAGTTTTATCTTGTGTATTTAGCATTCCCAATAAGTTCTCTGTAGTTTGCGGTAAAAACGGCTGTGCTGCAATGGCAAGCTTGGCGCAGATCTGCAAGGCATCAAACAAAATATGCTTTACACTTTCCTCATCCGTTTTTATTAGTTTCCAAGGTTCGGTGTCGGCTAAATATTTGTTACCAGCTCTGGCAATATTGATAAAATCTGCTTGGGCATCTCTTAGCTTAATCGACTCCAAATTTTTCTGCATCATGTCAATACTTTTTGCCACTTGATCCATGCATAAATTTCTGGCAGCAATCAATCTTTCATCTGATAATCCACCAGCAACAGTTGGGATCAAACCGCTATAATATTTATCTGATAACACCAAAACACGGTTAACAAAATTGCCGAAGATGCTTACCAGTTCACTATTTACGCGCGTTTGGTAATCTTTCCAAGTAAACTCACTGTCTTTGGTTTCTGGTGCAATGCTTGTTAACACATAACGTAATTCGTCTTGCTTATCAGGAAAATCAATGAGGTATTCATGTAACCATACCGCCCAGTTTCTGCTTGTTGAAATTTTATCGCCCTCTAGGTTCAAAAACTCATTGGCTGGCACGTTGCTAGGCAAAATAAATTTTCCGTGAGTCATCAACATCATTGGAAAAATAATGGCATGAAAAACAATATTGTCTTTGCCTATAAAATGGATCAAAGCAGTTTCATCATCCTGCCACCATTTGGTCCATTCGTTAGCTTCATTTTGATTATTTAAATATTCCTTAGTAGCACTGATATAGCCAATTGGCGCATCAAACCAAACATACAATACCTTGCCATCTGCTCCTTCAATTGGCACCGGCACACCCCAATTCAAATCTCTGGTCATGGCCCTGCTTTGCAAGCCTTCTGTTAGCCAACTGTTGCACTGACCTTTGATATTTGATTTCCAATCATCAAATCGTTTGATATAGTTTTGAAAATCTTCAGATTGTTGAATTTCGCCCATAGGCAAAAACCAATTTTTTGTTTCTTTTAAAACAGGTGCAGCACCACTCAACGCAGACTTCGGATTTATTAAATCGGTTGGACTTAATGCTGTTCCACATTTCTCACACTGATCTCCGTAAGCACTAGGGTTTCCGCAACGAGGGCAAGTTCCTGTAATATACCTGTCGGCTAAAAATTGCTTAGCCTCTTCATCATAATATTGCTTGGTAATTTCTTCTTTAAAAACACCCTTATCATACAAGTTTCTAAAAAAATCTTGGGCAGTGTCATGGTGTGTTTTTGAGCTTGTTCTACCATAATAAGTAAAGTCGATCCCAAACTCCTTGAAAGCATTTTTCATGATGCCATCATATTTATCAACTACCTGTTGTGGCGTTATCCCTTCCTTCTTTGCTTTAATGGTTATAGGAACACCGTGCTCATCGCTACCACAAATATACAATACATCCTTTCCTGTTGCTTTTAGGTAGCGCACATAAATATCAGCTGGTAAATAACAACCAGCTAAATGACCAATATGAACCGGACCATTGGCATAAGGCAATGCGGCGGTAACTAAATATCTCTTAAAATTCTTGCTCATAAATATAAGGCAAATGTAAGGCAACTCTTTGTAATCAAAAATTCTTTTGGCGGTTTGAACCAAGACTTACCCTCTCTTCAATTAATTTAAACTGCCAAATCAAATTTAACCTTTTATAAATTTATAAAAGTTTTAATTAAAAAGCCGTAAAAAACTAAGATATCTTTGTTCTATTGTTTTAATATCAAAAACAGAAAACAAGAGAACAAAGTCATTGTTGGGATTGGCTTTTTAATTTTAGGACTTTTATTAAAAGCAGCCCTAAGATTGTTTTTGGCCAAAACCTCTTTACGCTCTGTAATCAATTCTAAAATGCTCAATCACTAATTAAAATGGAAAATTATTACGAAGTACAAAAATTTAACAAGTGGTGGATGAAACTAATCCTAGCCATTCCTTTGCTAATATTTATCATTGGAATAGCGCTTGGAAAGAACCAAAGTGAACAAGGAACACCTATGCTAATTTCGTCTGTGGTGGTAGTTTTTGTTGCTGTGTTATTTTATTTTACCAAACTAGAAACGCGCTTAGATGAAACAGGAATTACCATTCGTTTCTTTCCATTTCAACGCGTTTATTACTATGTAAAGTGGGAAGAGTTGGAGTCTGTTCAAGTTCGTAAATACAAGCCCATTATGGAATATGGAGGCTGGGGTTTACGTTACAGTTTTAGAAACGGCAAAGCCTACAATATTTCTGGAAATCAAGGTTTACAATTGGTTTTAAAAAGTGGTAAAAAGTTTTTGATAGGAACGCAAAAACACACAGAACTAGCACAGTTTTTAACTCAATTAAAAGCGGAAAACCAAATAATCTGCATACTATAGTTTTATGGCAATTAAGGAAAAGAAACCATTTGCATTGCGCCTCAACAAAGAGCTAATGGAAGCAATTGAAAAATGGGCTACAGATGAGTTTCGCAGTACCCAAAGTAAAATTGAGTGGTTACTTACCAGAGCAATTAAAGACTCGGCTCGAACCAAAACCAAGAAGTAAAGGATTTATTCTATAGAGGCAGCTCTACCTGCAATAAAGCCGGTTGTCCAGGCTGCTTGAAAATTAAAGCCTCCAGTTATGCCGTCAATATCCAAAACCTCACCCGCAAAGTGAAGGCCTTTCACGCGCTTACTTTCCATGCTTTTAAAGTCAACATCATCTAGGTTCAGACCGCCACAAGTAACAAATTCTTCTTTAAACGTTGTTTTTCCTTTTACCTGGTAAGTATCATATAACAAACCTTGAATTACTAAATTCAACATTTCTTTACTAACCTCTCCCCAATTGGCATACTCGTTAACGCCGGCCTTATCTAGTAAATATGAAATTAATCTTTTCGGAAGTATAAATGGAAACAACTTACCAACTTGCTTGCTTGGATTGGCTGCTTTTAAGTTAAAAAGTTCTTGTCTTACAGAATCTTCCTTTTTATTATCTAACCAAGAAATTTGAACCTCAAACTCATAGTTTTTTTCGGCCAAAATTCTGGCTCCCATAGAAGAGGTTTTCAAAATTGCAGGACCACTTAATCCCCAATGGGTTATTAATATTGGTCCGCTGCATTCCAATTTGGAATTTAAAATTCTAACCTTAGCCAATTGCACAGCAATACCTTGCAATTCAATAATTGGGTTGTTTGGAATATTAAAAGTAAATAAAGAAGGAACAGGAGCCTCAATTCTATGACCCAAATCTTTTAGCCATTGAAGACCATCTTCCTTCGGACTACCGCCAGATGCAACAATAATTCTGCTGCATGAAACTTTTTCGCCATTATCTAATAATAACTCAAATCCGCCATAAAAGTTTGGATGTATTTTTTTAACCCCTTTTTCTAAAATAATGTTAACCTTGCTTTTTTTAGCTTCCTTTTGTAAGCAATCAATAACGGTTTGTGAATCATCGCTAACAGGAAACATTCGCCCATCTGGCTCAGTTTTTAGCTTTACCTTTCTGGATTCAAACCATTCTATTGTATCTTTTGGGCTAAACCTTGCAAATGCGCTTTTTAGTTGTCTTTCTCCCCTAGGATAGCTCAAAGAGAGCTGTTTAAGGTCGAAACATGCATTCGTTACATTGCACCTTCCACCACCAGAAACTTTTACTTTCTGCAACACCTTAGATGATTTTTCGAAAAGAATTACCTCAGAATTCTTATTTGCCAGGGCGCAATTGATGGCAGCAAAATAGCCTGCGGCTCCCCCTCCTATAACAACTACTTTATGTGACACTAAGCTTTTTCTCCTTTACTTTGCAACTGCAAAAATAGGCAGAATGAGCTAATTTTCCCCAATTTTTTAGTTTTTCCCAATTTTACCATATGCAATAAGCAATTGAAAGAGCTTGTTTTGTGGCATTTTAACAAAATTATCTTAAAGTTATCTTAAGATAGTTGTTTGTTGGTTTCACAAAATCATTTATGTTTGCCCATTAGCGTTAATAGCAATCAAAACAGATATAGAATGAGTAAATACAATCAATTAAACAATGTGTTGGGCTGGCTACTTTTTGTAGTTTCATTAGTTACCTACACGCTCACCCTTGAACCTACAGTAAGTTTCTGGGATTGCGGTGAGTTTATTTCTGCGTCATATCGATTACAAATCTGCCACCCACCGGGGGCCCCTTTGTTTTTAATGATTGGGCGTGTTTTTAGTTTAATGGCATCTGACCCAAGCAAAGTGGCGTTTTGGGTAAACATGGTTTCAGCCGTTACAAGTGCCTTAACTGTTTTATTTATGTTTTGGACCATCACCCATTTGGCTAAAAAAATATTGCTCAAAGGTGCAGCAGAGCTAGAATCTTGGCAAACCATTGCTATAATGGGCGCTGGGGCCGTTGGTGCATTAACTTTAACCTTTTCAGATACTTTTTGGTTTTCTGCCGTTGAAGCTGAAGTATACGCTTCCTCAAGTTTTTTTACAACCTTAACCTTTTGGTGTATCCTTAAATGGGAAGACCTAGCAGATCAAAAACATTCGCAACGCTGGTTAGTGCTTATCGCCTATTTAGTTGGCCTTTCAATTGGCGTCCATTTATTAAACTTATTGGTTATTCCAGCAATTGTTTATGTGTATTATTTCAAAAAATACAAGCCTTCAAGAAACGGTTTTATTGGCGCATCAGCTGTAGCTATTTTAGCAATAGGAATTGTTCAATTTGGTATTATTCCTGGCTTACCTGGACTTGCAACTAAATTAGACTACCTGGTTGTTAACTCATTTGGTATGAGTTTTAACTCCGGTGCATTGATATTAATTTTCTTGTTAGTTACTTTATTAGCCTCTTTCCTACACTATACACATAGCTTAAGTAAAACGAGCCTTTATATTGCTGTAGCCTCTTATGCTATATTGGTGTTAAGCAGCTTTTCAGTAAATGGAAGCTTCTCTGGACTAGTTGTATGGGCAATTATTACTGGCGCACTTTACTTTTTTATTTTCCAAAGAAAAGCAGCCATGGATGTAGTAAATTTGGTTGTACTTTGTTTTTCATTTGTAGTTATTGGCTATTCATCCTACTCAATGATTATCATT
This sequence comes from Bacteroidota bacterium, assembly GCA_947485745.1. GTDB lineage: Bacteria > Bacteroidota > Bacteroidia > UKL13-3 > UKL13-3 > B1. The sequence goes on along the minus strand of CANKQY010000019.1, from coordinate 8,732 downwards.
CGGTCTCTGGCTAATCCGCCTATAGATATGAACGACCCAGAGCAGCCTTTTTCTTTATTAAGCTATTTAAATCGCGAACAATATGGCGAAAATCCACTCCTTTACGGCCAATATTTCTATGCAAAGGTAATTGATTACAAAAAGGGAGCCTCCCAATTTGCCAAAGGAGCAGATGGTAAATATGAAAAAGTTGGGCAAAAAATTGAGCGCATTTATGATCCAAAAGATTGTACCCTTTTCCCTCGTATGTGGGCCGATAGGGCTGATTATGTAAACGCATATAGAGAGTGGGAAAAAATGCCGGGTGAGAAAAGAGCCAATATGGGCAAAAACATTGATTTCTTGCTAAGTTATCAATTAGGGTTTATGTATTGGCGCTATTTCTTTTGGAATTTTATTGGCAGACAAAACGATGAACAAGGATACGGAGACATTACAAAAGGTAATTGGATCAGCGGTATTGCTTTCTTAGACGAATGGCGTTTAGGTCCTCAAACAACTATGCCAGAAAGCATGAAATCGAATAGGGCAAAAAACACCTATTTCTTCCTGCCGCTTATTCTTGGCATAATTGGGGTGCTTTACCACTTCAAAAAAGCAAAAGAAGATGCCTCCGTAGTGATGACCCTATTCCTATTCACAGGGTTCTTCATTATCTTATACTTGAATTTCCCTGCGCATCAACCACGTGAAAGAGATTATGCCTATGTAGGTTCGTACCAAACTTTTATGATTTGGATTGGATTAGGTGTTTTGGCCATTGTAGATTGGTTGGCTAAAAAGATGAATAAAACCACAGCAGCAGTTGGTGCCACAGTTATTTCGTTGGCCGCAGTTCCGCTATTAATGGGTTCACAAAACTGGAACGACCATGACCGCAGCAATCGTTTTACTGCCCTACATTTTGCAGAAGATTATTTAAATTCATGCGAAAAAGATGCTATCCTATTTACCAATGGCGACAATGATACTTACCCATTATGGTACGCGCAAAATGTTGAAAATATCAGAAGCGACATACGGGTAATTAACATGAGTTTACTCAATACAGATTGGTATGCAGATGGCCTTAAACGTCCTGCTTATGATAGCAAACCTGTTGAGTTTTCTATGCGTCCCGACCAGTATAAACAAGGCACCAGAGATTACGTTGTTTATTATGAAAATCCTGAACTAGAGGCAAGATATGGAATCAATAAAAACGATTATTACCCTCTCAAAAACATTCTTGCTTTTGTTAATGACGATAAGGACCCAATGGGGACTGTTCAAACTCAAGGCGGAGAAGCATTGCGTTATTTCCCTACCAAAAAGTTTAGCATCATCGTTGATAGGGCTACCTGCTTAAAAAATGGTGTGGTTAAGGCAAAAGACGAAATGTACATGCTAGATACCATTAAATGGGAAATTGGTAACAATAACCTCATGAAAGCCGATTTAATCTTATTAGATATTATAGCAAGCAATATCAATACCCGGCCTATTTATTGGGCAATTACTACCGGTTCAGATGTTTATATGAACCTCCAAAGTTATTTCCAATTAGAAGGTTTAACTTATAGATTAGTACCAATTGCTAACAATATCCAGAGAGATGGCACTACTGGTAGGATCAATTCAGATATCCTTTATACCAACCTTATGGAGAAGTTTAAGTGGGGTAACATGGCCGAAAGTAATGTGTATTTAGACGAAACCATCTTACGTCAATCTAAAAACTTTAGAAATATATTCTACCGTTTAGCTGAACAACTTATTATGGAAGGCAAAAAAGATTCTGCTATTAAAGCTTTAGACTACTGCTTAAAAGTAATGCCAAACGAGAAGGTTCAATACGATGTTTTTGTGGTGCGTTTAGTAGAAGGTTATTACCTAGCAGGAGCAAACGAAAAAGCAAATAATCTTGCCAAAGAACTAATGACCATTCACGAAGAAAAAGCTCGTTATTTCTCTAGCTTTAAAAATAAACGCAATGCTGTTAAGCCAGATATTGAAGATAACATTCAAATCATGAATTACATCCAACAGGTTGCGAAAGCAAACAGACAAGATGCTTTATCCAACGATTTTACCAAACGAATTAATTCGGTTCAAACAGGTTTATAATTTTTATATTCAACAAACCAACAAAAAAGCTGCTCAATGGGCAGCTTTTTTGTTTTCTTTGCACCTCAAGATTATTTTTATGAGCCAAACAACTATTTATGGCGTTCATGCAATTAAAGAGGCTTTTAACGCCGGCCGTGAGCTAATCAAAATTCAAGTACAAAAGGGATTATTAAACCCCCAAGTAGAAGAAATATTAAGCATTTGTAGAAAACAACAAGTTCCTGTACAATTTGTTCCTAAAGAAAAATTCTACTCCTTTAAAGAAAAAAATCACCAAGGTTTAGTTGGCTATATTTCACCTATTTCTTACCACAGCATAGAGCAAATTGTTCCCCAGCTTTTTGAAGAAGGTAAAACCCCTTTTATCATGGTTTTAGACAGGTTAACCGATGTGCGAAATTTAGGTGCAATTGCCCGAACCGCCTTGTGTGCTGGTGTTCACGCCATTGTTATTCCTCATACAGATTCGGCCCCTGTTAATGATGATGCCGTAAAAACTTCTGCTGGTGCGTTGATGCAGCTGCCTGTTTGTAGAGAAAAGAATTTAAAAACTGTTATTGAGTTCTTAAACCAATGTGGCTTTACGACTCTTGCTTGCACAGAAAAAGCCAATAATAATTTGGATCAAATAGAATTAAGTGGCCCACTTGCCATTATTATGGGAAATGAAGAAACGGGCATTAGTAACGACTTAATTAAAAAGTGTACCGAGCTTGGGAAAATTCCTATGGACTTTGGATTGGCTTCTTTAAATGTTTCTGTGGCTGCTGGCATAGCAATGTACGAGGCCATGATTCAAAGGAAAATTGCAGGGAGTTAGCTAAGTGTTATTTTTTGTTTTAAAGCCTCCACCTTTTCTCTTAATACCCTAAAAAACTGATTTCTTTGCTTTTCTCCAACACCGCTAATTAAAGTTGATTTTCTCAACAAATTGTTCAGCCATAGTTCATTCTCATGAACAAAATCGGCGCTAGTGGTGCTCATCATATTAAAGGTATTGTTGCTCACATACGCAATTTTGGTTGAACCAATATTGGCTAAGATGCTATTGTTGCCAATCATCACTTCGCTTTTATAGAGCTTAAAATTCTCTCTTCCAGATTCTCCCTTTTCAATCAACTTACTGCTCTTAGCCGCTTTTTTTAACACCAAGTTTAATTCCTCTAAAAATAAATCACAAAGGTGCAAGGCTTCGGTTTTATGGTTAAAAAATCCCGATTCCCAAAAATATTCAATTTGCTTGAGGTTACTGTTTAATGTGTCTTCTGTCCAAATTTCAATTGAGTTAATTTCATTATAATTCCTCAACATCTCCGAAGCGCTAATTATCATCTCCTCATCAATTAAACTAGGGTCATAATTTTGATCTGCAAAATCTGGTGAGTTTAAAATCGACTTTAACCAATAAAACAGCTTAAAGGCAATGAGATCTCTGTTAAAGAAATGATGCCACAACGGAACATCATCTGCCCCATAAATTATTTGGTTGTTTACAGAGGTACCTATCTTTTTCACATCTCCAGAAATATACATTAACCAAAGCTTAAAGTTTTCTTTTTTATCATCTAACTTCAAATAATCAAAGGTTACCTTATTGCTCATGTGCTGCACCTCTGGGTCAAAAGAAACCCTAAAATGTTTACAGATTAGGGTTATTTCTTCAATATTAAAGAGGGTTTCGCACCTTATTCTCCTGTAAGCGCTATCTGTGCTCAGCGTTAATAAATCAGCCAACTCATCTACAAAAGAAACATTTGATGGTATGCCCGATTTTACGCGCATCAAAAACTGCTCTTGAATAAATTTAGGTTTGTTTTCCATTAGATGCTTTAGGATAAATAATTGCGGGCTTTAAATCAATTTAATGCAAGTTATACAAAAATCTCTTTAAACAAAACTAAGTTCCTTTTCAATTAATTGCTTTTAATTCGCTTTCCTTAAGGCTTTTACCCCATTTCACAATTCCTTTTGCGTCGAAACATGTTATAGTTAAAACCCTTTCACCCCGCTTTGGCCCGCTAATTATAATAGTGCAGAAATTGTTTTCTACCGTTAGGGTATTTTCTACCCTTTGCGGGTTTTGCGCTTCGGCTGTTTTCAAAACACTGCTGCTACCTGCCGTTATGCTGCTGCTGGTTAAATCGTATAATGGATAGCCAAGGGTGGAAGTTACTTTTTCATTTTTTAACAACTCTGTATGGTGTCTATCTCCGCTAAGGAAAAACACACCACTAATTTTTTGATCTATAATGAATTGAATAATTTCTTCTCTTTCTTTTTTATACAAATTATATGATTCTACATTGGTATTTTCGTTGATAAATTGACCGCCCGCAGCCACAAATTTAAAAGAGGCCTTACTGTGTTTTAGCTTGTTTTTTAGCCAACTTAATTGGTTCGAACCTAATTGTGTTTTAGCATATTTGCTTTCTTGCAATTCAGATTCATCTCTAAACCAACGGTCATCTAATAAAAAAAACTCCGCATCACTAAACCTAAAATTATGGTAAATGCCTTGGCCGTTTTCGCCGTAAGTTTTATTCCCCCAATAGGCTTTAAAACATGCCGCAGATACTTCTTTTAAATCAAAGTGCTTGTTAGCATCATTGTCGCCATAATCATGGTCATCCCAGATGGCATAATGATTCATCTTAGCAAGAAGTGGCTGCATTTGTGGCGCGCTCCTTGTGTGTAAATACCTGTTTGCAATTCCACTTGCACTGCTGTAATCTGCCTCGCGTGTGTAAGTATTATCTCCCAACCAAATCATAAAATCTGCCGGGGTGTTTGTCATGGTTTTTAATATTTCATCGCTACCACCATAAGGTTTTCCTGGTCTATCAAAGGCCGAATCATTTATATACAAACAAGAGCCAAGCACAAAGGAGAAATCTGGCGGCGGGGTGCGCCATTCCCAAAGCACTTTAGTTTTAAAGGTCAAGGGATAGTTAAATTGTTGGGCTTGGTTGTCTAACAAAATTTGATATTCATATTTTGTACCCATTTCAAGGCCTGTTAGCACAAATTTGCTAATAAAGGGCTTGCAAATTGCCAACTCTGTATTGATCAAAGAATTGCTCATCAAAGCGCCATTTGCACCTTTTATTCTATATTGAATGGTTATTTTTTTGGCGCATGCTGTTTGAACCCAAACCAAACATTCGGTATGCTCCATATAGCCTAACATAGGGCCCGCAATAATTTTTGATATAGCTTTGCTTTCCTTTTGTGCAAATGCAATTTGAAATGAAAAAAGAAAAATAATGAATAAAAGCTTTCTCATGTTTTTAAATTATCCATCAATAATACTAAATAAATTAGTTTCGATTAATACTTTAAGTAGGTTTGTAACATTATATTAATATGGAAACACCTACACAGCCAGATTCTTTTCAGGCATATATTTTAGATGATATTACCAAGGCCAAATGGTATAGAATAGTATTCGATATCAAGAAAAACTTTAACAAAAAACCCGACATGAACGGCCTCCTATTCCTAATAGGTGTTAGAGAGCTTGGCCAGATGCGCGAATTCGAAAAACACGAAAAAATGGACCTCATGCACATTGCTACTTGCAAGTTATTAAGCTATGAAGGCTATTATGAATTAGATGGTTTTGACGACGATGGTTGGCCACATTATTCAATGGTTAAAAAGCCGCCATACATAGATTTAATGAGCCAAGAAAACAGGTTGCGAAAACTAATTGTAGCTTACTACGATGACAATGAATTGTTTGAACCCACCGCCCAAGATTAAACACCATAAACCTGCGTTAAGACTCTAATTATTATAAAACAAGCGTGTTCTATTTCGTCTTTTGTAATGGTTAAGGGAGGTGCAATTCTTATTCTGTTATTGGCAAATAAAAACCAATCGGTAATAAGACCATCAGCCAAGCAAGCTTGAATCGCTTTTAAGTTGTTGTCAAAGTTATCTAACTCAACAGCAATCATTAGCCCCTTACCAGAAATGCCCTTAATTTTTGGGTGAACCAATTTTTCTCTGAATAGCGCTTCCTTTTCGGCCACTTCATTTAAAAGATTACTTGCCACTAAAAATTGAATGCCTGCATGTGCCGCTGCCGCTATAACTGGATGTCCGCCAAAGGTTGTAATGTGTCCAAGTATTGGCTGGTCTGCAAATAAAACCATTAGGTCATTGCTCGCAATAACAGCCCCAATTGGCATGCCTGCTCCAAGGGCTTTTCCAAGTAATAAAATGTCAGGATTTATTCCATAATGTTCAAAGGCAAACATTTTTCCCGTTTTACCCATGCCACTTTGAATTTCGTCAAATACCAAGAGTGCTCCCGTTTCTTTACACTTGTTTTTCAATGCCAATAAAAATTCGCGGTTGGCAGCAATATATCCCGCTTCACCTTGTATAACCTCAGTAAAAACGCAAGCAGTATTGTGGTCTATTTGATCCAAAGAGACTATATCGTTGAAGGTAATAAAGGAAACACCCGGTAACAGTGGCCTAAATGCCTGCTTGTAATATTCATCGCTGTTGATGCTCAGAGCAGCATGGGTACTTCCATGATAGGCATTTTTACAGGCAACCACATTTGATTTTCCAGTGGCCCTTTTGGCTAATTTCATGGCCACATCTGTTGCCTCAGCTCCAGAACTTAGCAGGTATACCGAATTTAACTCCTTTGGCAATAAATCACAAATGGCAGCAGACAATTGCGCCTGAGCACTTTGCACAAACTCTCCATATACCATTACATGCTGATGCTTATTTAATTGCCCAATAATAGCCTCTTTTACCCGCTCATTTCCATGCCCAAGGTGATTTACGCTAATACCCGAAATAAGATCCAAATACCTTTTGCCTTCCACATCAATAATATAATTGCCATCAGTACCCGCAACCTCTAACATCATTGGAAAATGCGTGGTTTGAGCCTGATGAAGCATAAAAAGTTGCCTATTATTCATAAATGAATGCCTTATTGAAATGTTATTGCAAAAATACTCACTCAACCCTATCCAACAAAGGTATTAATTGCAAAACAGAATTGCCCCTACTTTTCAAGGGTTCCAATTGAACTATTAATAAAACCTATTCTATAAAAAGAGTTACTATCAATTTGCTGAAAATCTTCTAATGAATGAATGAAATCCACATTCATAATTCCATTTCGACTATCACTGCTAAACCAAATCAATACTTGAGACTCCCCTACTCTCTTGTAAAAATCAACCTTGTTTTCATCTTTAAATGGAGTATAAGCGCAAGGTTTTCCCGTTGCCCACCAAACCATATCTGGATAGTTAGATAGGAGCCCAAATGAAGCCATTTTAGAAAGAACCAAAGGATGCGCATCAAATTGTTTTTTCCATACAACACTGTTATATCCTCCTGACCCATTCTTCGATAAAAGATACATTTGCCTTGATACAGCAATGGTTTGCATCAAAGCAATCAAGAATAAAAACGCAATAACAAACTTGTTATTTATTCTAAGTTGGTTCAAACCGAGAATGGGTAAAAGCAAAACCAACAGCCAAAGTATAGAAAGGTACCTTGGCAATTGAACCATAGATAAACCTTGTTGCAACATCAAAAACAAAAAATGTGAAAGGCTAATGGATACAAGTAAAAGAGTAACTGGCCGCTTTTTTTCTTGATAAAAAAACAGACTTATCATGCCAATTAACAAACATATCAAAAACAAGGCAATACTTGCAAACAATGGCTGCAACAACAAAACACCATGAACCATTGTTTGCAGGTTCTCAAGAAAGGATATAAAACTAATTTTTTTATCAAGCGCGTGCTCGCCAATTGGATTACCTGCTATCAAATAGTTTCTCATCCACCAAATAGCGCTCACAAAAATAGCAGGCGCAATTTGATAAAAAATATAGGCCAACTTTCTTTTCTGTTTGAACCAAAAAAACAAGACTCCAGGCAACATTAACCACAAGGAATAGCGCTGTAGCGACATCAATGCAAAAAGAATGGAAGAAGCTATGTTCCCTTGCTTATTCTGTGCTAAAACAAAATAGGTCCAAGGTAACAACAAGGCCACAAAACCAGCCTCGCTCAAAGCAAAAATAAACACATGTAAGTAACTAAAATAAGAGCCTGCAATAATCCAAAAAGTTAAACTTGTTAGACTTTGTTCAATTTCATTTTCAATTATTTTATATAAATAAAAGATGCTGACATTGAAAAATACCAACTGTAAAACTAGTGCATAAATAAGCGGATTGAGGTCCAATAAATAAGCTGGTGCTAACATCAAACTATAAAGGGGTGGGGCATTCAGAAAAGGAAAGCCATCAAACTGCAAAAAACCAATTCCTTTTGCTAAATTTTGAGCAACTGAAAAATAGTTGGCAGAGTCCACATTTAACCCAATACCATAAGCCGAAACACCTATAATCAATGTAAAATTTAGGAGTGCGACAATTCCAAAAATTAAGGATTTATCTTTCATATTCACTTTTTGAACGTCTCTAAAAAGTAATTGGTGCAATAAGTAAAAGCGAGAAACAGGCCTTTTCAAAAAAGCCAAATCTACTGATTTCAAACCCTGCTGCATTTATAAATGCAGACGCCATTATACTGCTAGTGAGGCTTTCATGAGACTATCAAACAAGCCT
>CANKQY010000018.1 GCA_947485745.1 Bacteroidota bacterium | reverse complement strand
TCGAATAGCCCGGTGGCTGAGCTTGTCGAAGCCTGCTCCAATCAGATTACCAGCTAACCCTTTAAACAAAATTTCACCTTGCCCCGCATAACACTTCGACAAGCTCAGTGACCGCTGCCAGAAGCCAGCAGCTAGCAGCCAGAAGCTATTTTCCATCCGCATTCATCAAGCCATCCAATTTCGCCTCAGAATCCTTGCTAATTGGCGCAAGTGGCAAACGAACCACATTTTCGCAAAGGCCCATTTTGCTCATTACATACTTAATGCCACCTGGATTGCCTTCAATGAAAATGCCTTTCATTAAGTTATAGAGGTTATAATGGATCTGACGGGCTTCTTCAAATTTACCATCCAATCCTAATCGTACCATGCTGGTAAACTTTTGCGGATAGGCTTGACCAATTACAGATATTACTCCCGTCATGCCCATGGCTAAAAAGGGGAGGGTTAGGTTATCATCGCCCGAAATAATATCAAAATCTGCAGGCTTCTCATTCAATAAATCCATGAATTGTTCTGGCATGCCACTGGCTTCTTTTATGGCAGCAAATTTCTCACTGGCATTGGCCAACCTTAAAGTGGTGGCAGCGCTCATGTTTGAACCAGTTCTGCCTGGTACATTGTACAAAATAATAGGAACAGGACAGTTTTCTTGAACTGCCATAAAATGCTGGAAAATGCCTTCTTGGGTAGGTTTATTGTAATACGGACTAACAGATAAAATGGCATCAAAACCAGTGAAATCAAATGATTTGATGGTGGCTATAACCTCGGTGGTATTATTGCCTCCAATTCCAGCTACACAAGGTACTTTACCTTTGGCGCGCTCAGCTATAAAGGAATAAACTTGTTTCTTTTCTTCGTGGGTGAGCGTTACACTTTCGCCTGTGGTGCCAAGTGCCACCAAATATTCAACACCACCACTAATTGCATGGTCTACAATATTTCCTAAGGCATTAAAATCAATGCTAAAATCTTTTTTAAATGGGGTAATTAATGCTACGCCTGTACCTTTCATGCTTGTTTTGTTTAGGTAGCAAAGGTAAGGGAAGAATTACAATTATTAAACAGGTACCAAAACAGAAAATAAGTATGGGTTCAAACAGAAATAGCTTAAAGATTTGCTTTCCAAATAATTTTGGTGCCGTATTCACCCCAATCTTTTATGGCTTTTGAAAGTTCCTCATTATAAAGTTTAAAAGTGACTTTTTTCGATTTGGTTTTTGGCAATTCAAAGGCGGTTTCTGACAACAATTGTGTTTCAACTTTGGTAGCAAAATAGGTAGTATTTAATCTTGGCAATACTATTCCCATTATCATACCCGGCAGGCCTGTAAATGATTCTGGTCCGCCCGAAACCGGTATTTCATCTGTGTAAAATGCAATGACATAAATAGAATCCATGAGGATGGTACTTGCTTTCCTACAATTATAGCCGGCAATGGTTCTAAATTCATTGTGCATCTTCCATTGGTAGACAGGAATACTATCTTCAATTTTATAACTGGCATCATAAATTATTTTTTCACAAGTAATTTGCTTGGATTCAAAGTCGGTTTTTACGGTATTCGCCGCAGCTACTTTCATCCAAGTAAACATCGGATTTTCATCTTCCAGCGTAACCTTATATAAGGTTTGTTTGGTTTGAAAACTCAGTTGAAAAACATCCGTTTTGTATTTAGGCATTTGTTTCAAGCGGGCTTCAGTCCAGCTATTTTGTTCTGTAAAATACTTGTGCATATTTTCTTTGCGTTCAAAAGTTATTGTACCCGAAAGCGCTAGGTTTTGTGCCAAGGATTTGCCAATTGATAATCCTGCAATAATGATTAGTAGAAGGAAAAACCTTACTATAATATGTTTAATTCTTTGCTCCATTGGTAAAGTTATAAGTTAGGCTAAACATAAAATAACGTCTTAATACAATATAAGTATTTTCATTGATGTAGTTACTGCTTGCATTTCTATTAAAGCCTATGTTTTGGTTCAATAAATCTTCTACGCCAATCTTTGCCAAAAGCCTTTCGTCATTTAAAAATTTTCTACTAACAAAAGCACTTATAATTAAGTTATTGGTGTTTTTACTAAATACTTGGGTTTGTTGTCTGATATTGTATGTTGCATCAATAAACCATTCAAACTTTTTTGGTAAGTAAAGGTTGGTGCTTCCATTGAGTGCGTATGTAAAATATTGTGTTATTACATCTGGCCTTAAACTAGTGGTAGACCTAAAATAATTAATGCTTGGACTAAAATTAAAATCATATTTTTCCTCTTCGCCATAATTAAACGTGATATCATAGGTACAGTTGGTATTAATATTTGTATTGGCTTGGCTATTGATGAAATTTGAGTTCTTACTTAAATTAGGATTCAAGCTTTGGTTAATATTTAAGTTTAACGATTTTATTTTGAAGTAATAATATATGTAGCCGCCTATACTTTGATTCCCATCTACATTTACAGTTTTATAAATTCTCCTGCCTTGGTTATCTACCTCATCAAAATTTGCAAAATCATTGAAGGTATAACTGTAATTTAAACTTAAATACATGCCTCTACCTTGTATAGGTTTGTTGCTGTTAAAAGTTAAACTAACATCGTTATCAAAGTTCTGACCTAAAGCTGGATTTCCTCTGTAGATTACTAGTGGATTACTTAAATCCTGAATTGGATTGATTTGTTGTAAGCTTGGTTGACGGGTTGAACCGTTGTAAGAAAGTCTAAAATTTTTGGTTGTGCTTAATTTATAAGTTAAGGCAGCTGCCGGAAAAAAGTTTAAAAAGTTTTGGTATTGTGTGGTATCTCTTATGAGGTCTTTTTGTGTTAAATTGGTATGACTAACCCTTCCACCTAATGAAGTATTTATTTTCTTAGATATGTACCTAAAAGTAATGCCTCCTTTTTGAATTCCTATATTGTAATTTAAATCATTACTCAAAGAATCTACTCTATTTACATAAGCACCTGCAGGATTTTTATTGTAAGTATTGATCAATGATTTATTCAAAGTTAAGTGGTAATCATAATCGGCAATGAGCGACCAAGTTTTGTTTAAAGGCTCTGTGTAGGTAGTTCTTGCGCCAAAATTATTTCCATTTTCCTCCATTAATTTAAGCTGATCCAGATTTTGTTCACTATTGATGGTTGAATTAGTATCTCCATTGTAATAGGTGGTTTTGGAAAGCAAGTTGCCATCACTGTAATTTTGGTTAATTTTTTGATCGAATTGAAATGAAAATGACCGACCTTTTTTATTGAATTTTTTATTGTAGTTGATAGAATAATTGCCAGAGTTTCGCTCACCTTTGTTGGTGTTTTCTCTTTCGTTGCTATTTACTATTTGGGATAAGCCATTGTAATTTTCTGAAACAAAATTGTTTTGATTATTGAAATTTGTCTGGGTAAGATTTGCCTTAATTACTAGAGTACTCAAGGAGTCAAGTTTAATATCTGCTTTTCCATTGATGGTGTTTGCCGATTTAAAGTTATTGAGTTTGTTAATTTGATTATTAAAATACATGGTATCAGGCAAAATGTATTGGGTATAGTTCTTGTCGGCTCCTTGGGTATTGGTTTCTTTGTGTGTTGCTGTTAAGTTAAAACCAAGTTTATCTTTTAAAACTTTATCTCCATAGAAGGCTCCAATGTATTTGGTTTGCGGAATGCCATTGCCATTATACTCGTTAGGATCCGATTCAAAAAAGGAATACATATAACCACTGGCCTCATCATATTCAACATTGCTGCCTCCCATGTACTTTTCTCTATCCTCCCAATTTAAGCCAGTTTTATTGGTATTGCTTATGGTAGAGAAAGCAGACAATTTTCTTTTGTCCTTAAAGTTATTGTACATGGCTTCCCCCTCATACCTGTTTTCTGTTCCATAATTGGTTGAAACACCTTCTATTTTACTATCGTTTTTTGTGCCAACTCCAGAACCAACTTTACCAAAATAGCCTTTTTTGGCGTCCTCTTTTAAGGTTAAATTAATGGTCTTTTCCTTTGTGCCATCATCAATTCCTGTTTGAATGGTTTGGGCACTTTTTTGGTCGAACACCTGAATGGTTTCTACTTTTTCTGCTTTTAAATTCCTTGTTGCCACGGTTGGGTCGTTACCAAAAAACTCCTCACCATCTACCAAAACCTTTTTTACCTCTTCTCCTTGTGCCGTTATTTTGCCACTTTTGTCAACCTGAATGCCTGGGAGTTTTTTAAGCAGGTCTTCCACATTCGAATTTTTGTTGGTTAAAAATGAATCTACTAAAAATTCTGTGGTATCGCCCCTTAATCTGATGGCCATACGGTCTTTAATCAATACCTCCTTCAATAAGTTTTCCTTTGAAATTAATATGATACTCCCAAGATTTTTTTGCTCATTATCTTTCAGCACAATTTTTTCTTCATAATCTGCATAGGAAGGTCTGGTAATCCTCAAGCTATAAGTATCTGCTAGTAATAGCTCAAGATTGAACTCACTTTTTTGGTTAGTAAATTGGGTTCGAACCAATACCGAATCTTTTTTAATTAACGAAATACTTGAATAAGCCATAGGCTTGTAATTCACGGTATCTGAGAGGGTGCCAAATATTCTACCTGTTTGCCCAAATAGGTTCAAACCCACAAACAACAATAGGTTGAATAGAAGTAATTTTTTTATCATTGGTTCCAAAAATGCAAAAGGTTGACGATAATATTTTCTTAATTCGTATAAAAGGTAATTTTTTTCCTTTAAGGGTTATTTGCTATTTATCTCTTTGCTATTGGCAATTGGCATTATTTTGCTAATTTCGCGTGTATTCATGGACAAGAAAAAAGAGTGGTTTGCAGATTGGTTTGATTCTCCTTATTACCATATTTTGTATGGGAATAGAGACATGCAAGAGGCAGAGTTTTTTCTCAAAAATCTCATTACTCGGTTTGATCCAAAGCCTGATGGAAAAATAATTGATTTAGCTTGCGGAAAAGGTCGCCACAGTATTTACCTCAATTCTTTGGGTTTTGATGTAACGGGTGTTGATTTATCTGAACACAGCATTTTAGCCGCAAAGCCATTCGAAAATAGCAAGCTTCATTTTGAGGTGAGTGATTTAAGAGTACTCAATTTAAATAAAAAGTTTGATATCGCTCTTAATCTTTTTACCAGTTTTGCCTATTTTGATGATTTGGAAACCGACGAAATCGTATTATCTCAAATTAGCAATATTCTTGAGCCCAATGGTTATTTACTCATTGATTTCTTTAATGTTACTAAAGTTATTTCTACCTTGATACCTCATGAAATGAAAGAAAAAGAAGGTATTAGGTTTGATATTATCAAGAAAATTGAGAACAATAAAATTGTAAAATCAATTGAGTTTACCAATCATGATAATTGTTATAAATTTCAAGAAAAGGTTCAGGCTTTGTCATTAACCGATTTTGAAGCATTGTTTGCTAAAACCGGGTTTACACTCATTGAAAAATTTGGTGCTTATGATTTGTCGGCTTATAATCCTTTAACCAGCGATCGTTTGATCCTAATAGTTCAAAAGTCAGATGCTAGATAGTTTATTAGAAATCGATAAGCAAGCGTTTATTTTTGTCAATAACGGATTGGCAAATTCCTTCTTTGATACTATATGTCCAATCATTAGAAAGCAAGAGATTTGGTATCCCTTTTATTTATTATTTGTAGTATTTGTTATTAAAAACTACAAAGCAGAAAGTTGGAAAATTTTGCTTGCTATAGGTTTAATGATAGTTGTTACAGATCAGTTTTCGGCCAATTTGGTAAAGCATACTTTTATGCGAATTAGGCCTTGTGCCGAACCAAGCCTTGAAGGAATTACCAGGCACCTCATTGCAAGCTGCAATGGATACAGTTTTATGTCGGCTCATGCCACCAACCATTTTGCACTTGCTATTTTTATACCTTACTTTTTTAAAGCGCAAAAGTGGCTTTTGCCCTTGTTACTATTTTGGGCGTTTACGATTTGTTTTTCCCAGGTTTATGTAGGTGTTCATTATCCCTTAGATGTAATGGCTGGTGCTGCAACGGGTATTTTATTTGGGATTGCTTTTTCTAGGTATGTAACAAAATTTATTGCTATTAAAGAATGAGTTACTTCTGGTTTTTATTATTGCCTGTTGGGCCATTACTAGGTAGCTATTTAGCTATTAAAAGTGCCAAGAAATACCAACAACAATTGGCTTGGTTTTTAGCTTTTGCAGGTGCCTATCTTTTGGGGATAACACTCCTTAATTTGATTCCCGAAGTGTTCCAAAACTTTGATCCTTACAAAGGTTTATTGGTTTTGGGTGGCTTTTTCTTTCAAATATTCTTAGAGAAATATTCGGAAGGCATTGAACATGGTCACATGCATGTGCACCATCAATTAAAAACCAAAGTAATTCCAATAGGCATTGTAGCCTCCATGAGCCTCCATTCATTTACAGAAGGCATACCATTAGGTTCATTGTGGATCAATGATAATACCAGTTTTTATTCTTTGTTATTTGGCATCATCATTCATGAAATCCCTGCTGCATTTGCTTTAATAAGCATTCTAAAAGGAATTCACTTAAGCAATAACTCCTTGCGAAACATCAGTTTAATTTATGGGTCAATGGCTTTATTGGGTTCAGGCCTTAGCTTATACTTAAAAAACAGTATCCAAGAAGAGTTCTTCGATTATTTTATGGCCTTTGTAATTGGTACTTTCTTACATATTTCTACCACCATCCTGTTCGAAAATAGCGAGCAACATCATTTCACCAAACAAAAGGTTATCGCTGTAATACTTGGTATTGGCGTGGCTTCATTGATCAGCATTGGCCTGCACAACTAGTTAAAAATTAACTCTTAGGTTCAGCCATAAATTTCTACCGGCAGCGCTCATGCCACTCGCAAATGTTCTGTAGTTTTGATCCAAAATGTTTTCAAGGCCAATGTTTACCATTACATTTTCCTTTTTGGTAAGTTTAACCCCGCCTTGTATATTGAGTGTAATCCAAGCTGGCATGCCGTTAGGAGTGGCATACTGAATATTGTCTTCTCCATTTAAATAATAATCTTCCAGCTTCTTTGCGGCACTGTATAAACTATAAATACTTGCATTTATTCTTTTGTGTTTATAGCTGATAGAACTCCTTCCAAACAATGGAGGAACATGATCCATTGGCATTATACTATCGCCTAAAATTCGTCCGTAAGTATAATTTACTCCAGATTGAATTTTAATGCGTTTATTCAACTCATATTCAATTTGAAAATGATAGCCAAAGAGATAGGCATTTTGGGCATTTGCCATTGTATAGGTGGCTGTTAATTTTCCATCATATAATAAACTGTCGGCGCCATTAATTGTTGCTGGAGCAACTACAATAGCATTCCATAACCTCGTATAATATCCATTAGCCTCTAAACTGAGTTTTTTGCTAAGCATTAGCTGAGTGCCAATTTCAGCGGTAACTGTCTGCTCTGGCTTTAAGTTGGCATTGGGCATAATTAGGGCTGAACCAACTTTTGAGTCAAATATTTTACCCATATCATCTACATTGGGCGACCTAAATGCATTACCAACATTGGCATATATTTTTGATTGTTTTTGAATCAAATACACCAATCCTATATTGCCACAAAGTGAGGTATTTTTTTGTTCAATTAGATCTGGTAAAAATTCATAAAAGCTCTTGTTGATAAAAATAGATTTTAGATTTGTATGATTAATTCTAATGCCTTCACTTAAGATTAATTTTTCACTTAATTCATGGTTCACATTCAAGTAGGCTCCAAACCAAGCCATCGAAGATCCACCATCTGGATAGCGCGTGCTCGCTGGGCTTGTTGCATTTGTATTAATATTTTTAACAAATGCATTTGAACTAACTTGGTTATTTGCGTATTCAAATCCATACCGTAATTCATGAATTTGCCAGTTCTTTTTAAAATCTAAATTAAGAGAATAAACATCAACCTTTTCTTCTCTATGTGTTTGTTTGGTGCTTCCAAAATTTCTGCTGATTCTACTTTCTTCAATTCTTTGAGTAGAAGCAACCATTTTTATTTGGTCGGCAATCAACCTTTTTTTCGAATCCTCAAATTGGTAACTAAATAATTTAAATTTCTCTGGACCATAATACCAATCTCCATAAACCGGTGTATCCTTGGCCATTTCTGTTAGCCTGTCATATCTTGGAATATCGCCTGTTCCACTTTGAGTATAGGAAATTATATGTTGTTGGGTGCTCTTAGGTTGAAAGATAAACTTGGCCATTAAGTTGTTTTGATTGTATGCTGAACCAACTTGCACGTTGGGGTCATCATTTACCCTAATAACATCTTTGTTGTTTTCTCTTGCTTGGTAGGTGGGTCTTAAACCCAAGTTGCCAATTTCACTAGATCTATTTTTACCTTGTTTTAAATCCCCAAAATCACTAAAGGTATAATTTGCCAATACGCCCCATTTTTTGCCAGAATAACTCAATCCAAAGGCATTGGTAAGTTCATTGTTTACAAAACTATATTTTGAGCTTACTGTGCCTGTTAAACCGTTATCTAATTTAGGCTTCACACTTACAAAATGTACCACTCCTCCTAATGCATCGGAGCCATACATCAATGAACCCGGACCATACAATACTTCTACTTTCTCCAGCGTATTTTGGTCAATGCGCAATACGTTTTGCAAATGGCCACTACGGTAAATCGCGTTGTTTAATCGAACACCATCTAAAACCAATAAAACTCTGTTGGCCTCAAACCCTCTAATAATTGGGCTTCCGCCGTCTTGCTGACTTTTCTGTACAAATACGTTTCCTGTTTGAACCAATAAATCAGCAGCAGTTTGTTGATTCAATTGTTGAATCTGTTTTTTATTAATCAAATCAATCTGCCTAGGTAAATCTTTGTATTTTTCTTCAAACCTATCTGCCGAAACCACCAGCTCATTCATTTTTTGCAAAGTGCTATCAGCTTGCTGAGCAAAGGCGGTTTGAACCAAAAATTGTAGGAGAAAAAATAATCGATTTTTTTGAATCATTATTGAAATAACAAGTAGGCAATAATAAATTTTCTATGGGGCAATACCAAAACTTACCTAGAAATGGCTATTCATGTTATTTCAGTCCTTTTTTTGCAGCCTTAGGCTTTGGTAAATACATTGCTTCGTATTTTTTAATCCAATCTTTTGCGCTCATTTTTCGCATTAATTCACCAATGAGTTTATAGGGAATCTCATCTACCTTTTTAAAACGAACACAGCTTTTACCCATATCCAGTTTTTGTTTGCTGTGTTTTGGATATTCCGTTTCGAACCATTTCAATAACTTGGGTTCAGCATACATACCCATGTGATAAAAATTAATGGAGCCTTTTTGAGAAGCAATTCCTGCAAATGGAAGCGGCTCAACAGGCTTACAATGGTAACCCGCAGGATACAATGCATGTGGGATCACATATCCCAATCCACCATAACTGATGCCCGCTTCAAAACCTTTGGGAAGGTTTTTTAAAATTACCTCATGTAGTTTGTTAAACGCTTCTGCGCGTTCCTCAGGAACATTAATCAAAATTTCATGAACTGTTTTTCCATTTGCTTTCATAATTTGAACCTATTTTTAGTCAAAAAAATTGGTTTTTTATAGTATGTTATACATTTCAACCATAAACAAATGTAATCGGAAGCACACATTTTCCCAAGCTACTAAATAGCAAAGTAATAATTCGCTAATAGCTTTTCTGCCATGCCTTTCTTATTATCGGAATGAAATTAAGCATTCAACATTCGTTCACGATATTTAACATTTGGCAACGGACAACTCTCATATTTGCCAAAGACCCTGTATCGTTTTTTTGCTATAAATTTGTACATAGCCTTATTAAACGAATTTGGGAGCCATTTAAAAGCAACAAATAGGTTAATTGGAAAACATAGGTGTTTTAGTATTTCAAATGCCGCAAAGTGATAGGTAAAACATTCTTTGCCATCAAAATAAATGATTGAATCCATGTTTGGATCAACCCGAAATTGAGAAATGATCTCTTGCGCAATTTTGGAATCCAAAGGGGCAAAATAAATCTCTGGTTTTTTTTCGAACCTAAGAACGAGTTTAACAAAGAAATTGCATAACACACAGTAACCATCATATAATAAGATGGGACTTTTCATCTTAATCCTTTTTTGCCAAATCAGGGTTGAATCGGATAGGGGAGAAGAATTGCAACATCAGCACACGCGCATACCTATAGGTTAATGGCGACGATAATAACATAGAGCCAACAATAGGAATTACATAATCCCAAAAATCTGCGTTGCCATTGCTAATCCATAATATAAATCCTCCAAGCATTAGCATCATACCGGTTGTAATGGCATAGCTCACATACATGGCTCCCCAAAAAAAGCCAGGTTCAATTTCATATTTTAAACCACAAACCTTGCAATTTGCATCCATGTCCATAAACTTCTTAAGATTCCAAGCCGGGTAATTAAACATTTTACCACTTTGGCATTGCGGACATTTGCATTTGGCTATAGACAAATATTTGCTTGGTTCATACTTATCGCACATAATTTTAAGCTATGTTAAAGATTGAAGTGACGTAGCTTTTTCTGCAGCTTTCTTCTCTTTGTATTTTTTATAATATATAAATCCGAAAACCCCAGCAATCGCATAAGGTAAAACCAAGAGATATAAAATACCATTGTTTAAAGTATTACCAACCTGTGTACCACCATCTTTTCTGGCCATCTCTAAATTACTTTTGCACATAGCACATTGCGCTACTGCATCGCTACTAATAGTAAATAAACAGGCTAATAAAAAAAGTACTAATATTATTTTGCTGTAACGCATGATGTAAATATAAGTGAATATAACAACTAAAGAGAATAATAAGGACTAATCATTAAATAAACTATCACACCAGTTATGGTTACATACAGCCAAATAGGAAAGGCAAAACGCACTATTTTTTTGTGCAATGCCACCTGCAATTGTATACCCCTATAAAAACTGATAAGTATCAAAGGCAAAACAGAAGCAGCAAGTATGATATGGGAAATTAGTATAAAGAAATACAAGCTTCTGAAAGGTGCTCCTTCCGGATAATGAGTTTCTGGGGCCAACCAATGAAATAAGATATAACTCACCAAAAATAAACTGCTCAAAACAAAGGCGGTCAAATTTATTTTCTTGTGCGTTAGTATGTCCTTCTTTTTGATAAAGTATAAAGACAGCAATAATAAAATACTGCATGTGCCATTGATAAATGCATTGAGTTTTGGTAAAAAGTAGGTCCAAGATGGCATCTCTGCCGGCGTAGGCAGTACTTTTCGGTTCAAAACGATAACTGCTATTAATACAAAAATGGAGATTCCTATGGCAATTCTAAAAAACGCTTTATCCTTATTTTGCTGGGTGGTGGTATTCATATAACAATACTTTAATGTCTTCTTCTAAACGCTTAATTTCAACATCGCTGTAGCTATCATAGATGCCTCTGATGTGTTTTTCTTTATCTACTAATATAAACTGCTGACTGTGATCAATTGTTTTATCTTCAACAGATACTGGTAATAAAAATCCCTGTCCAATTTTTAAAATATCATCCTCGTTAGCTCTAACAAAATGCCAAATACTTGAGTCTGCATTGTATTTTTTTGCATAAGCCTTTAAAACGGCAATGCTATCTTGCGCAGGATCTACTGTAAAAGAAACAAAACGTACTTCAGAAAACTCCTTGTATTTTTCGTAAACCTTAGATAGTCTTCGGTTCATAGTAGGACAAACATCTTTGCATGAAGCAAAAAAGAAATTGGTGATAAAGATATTGTCGTCTAAGTTTTTAAATGAAAATTCTTTGCCGTTTTGATCCAACCCTTTAAAATCAGGAATGTGATAATAAATGGTGTCTTTTTGATTTACACCATCAGGAGCAATTCGTTCACCATAAATTGGCAGCGATTTAAAATTCATCGTACCGGCATTAAGTATATAAAAAATAACAACCGGAACTACAAGTAGTCCGGTTGCTATCCAAAATCCTTTTCTTTTCATTATTTAAACCACCTAAGTAAATTAGTATAATCGCCTTCAATAATCATGAGGGAAACAAAAAACACGACAAATATCATGGGTATTATGATAGAATACATTAAAGTTTTCCTTTCAAATTTCATGTGCATAAACACACCTACAATGAAATATGCTTTAACTACTCCAAGCAATATGAATAACCAATTCTTCCACATAGAGTGGTTTGATAGCAACATGAAATAAATTACGATATCTACAACCGTAAAGGCCAATAAAATCCAGAATGTTTTCCAAATCTGGCTTTTCATGTCTTTAGGTGTTTCTGTGTGTTCCAAATGTTCTATATGTTCCATTTTAGATAATATTTTTTTAGGTGAATAAATTAAATAAGGTAGAAAAAGGTAAATACAAATACCCAAACTAAATCTACAAAGTGCCAGTATAAACCAACTTTTTCAACCATTTCATAATGACCTCTTTTTTCATAGGTGCCTTTCAATACATTGATATATATAATAACATTTAACACCACTCCAGAAAAAACGTGGAAGCCATGAAAACCAGTTACAATAAAAAACAGTGCTGCAAACGAACGTGGTCCGTATGGGTTACCAAACAATCGCGCTCCTTCGCCAATAAAGGTTGTCCATTCCCAAGCTTGGCAACCTAAGAACATAGCCCCTCCAATAATGGTCATTAACATATATTTAGAAACTTCGCTTTTTGCATTGCGGTGCCCAGCTTCAACAGCCAACACCATAGTAACGGAACTTAAGATGAGAATGAAAGTCATTAAACTTACAAAAAACAAAGGTAAATGCATTCCATGAATAAAAGGGAAATGGTTAAACACCAATTCTGGAGAAGGCCAATGATCTTGTACAAAGTACTTTGTTTTTTCAACCATTTCTTGCACAAAATCATGTGATAAATGATCAAATGGTTTTACCACCAAATTGTGAATTGGCGATTGAAAGCTGTAACGAATAAATCCGTAAGCAATCAGCAAGGATGAAAAGGTGAAGGCATCAGAAAGTAGGAAGATCCACATCATTAACTTTCCGTAGCTCACGCTAAATGGTGATTTGCCGCCACCCCAGTTAAACTTTTTCTCGGTGCTTAAAGTGTTTGTAGCCATTTTAGAATTATGCTTGTTTTAAATTATTAATTATCTATAAAGGTAAAGGAATAGGTATAAGTAAATCCATAATATCCCAATAAAATGCCAATAGGTAATACACATGTTTAAATACAAAAGTGCGTTTTGGTGAATTTTATTTAGGAATGAATTAATGACCATGATGAAAATAAACAAGGCTCCACATATTACGTGAAATAAATGAACACCCGAAATTACATATACAAATGAATTGGATGGGTTAGAAAAGGCAAAGAACACATTGTCTGCAATTAATTGCTTCCATGCATACCACTGTCCAAAACAAAAACCAACTCCCAACACAAAGGCTAGGGTCAAAAATGATTTAAGGATAGCAAAATTATTTTTCTTTGCAGCACTATAACTTAGTTGTATAAATACCGAAGAAAGAATAATCATCAAGGTATTCCAAGCAAACATAGAGGGTAGATTAAAAATCTCCCAGTTCCCTTCACCTCTTCTAACAATATAGGCACTGGTAAAACCAGCAAACAACATTAAGCTGGCAACAATTAGTAACCAAAGTACAAATTTCTTTGGGTTAATTACATAATTGGCTTCTTCGCTACTTTGTACAATTGAACTTTGCATGTTATATTTTATCTAATAAATAAGCTAACTGAACCAATGGGAGGTAGATAAATGAGGCAAACATTAATTTCTTGGCATCTGCCATTTCGCAACTCCTAAATAGTTTGTAAGAATAATAGCTAAGCATTAATCCTCCCAATGCACCAATCACTGCAGATGGAACGCCACTTATACCATATTGATAAGGCAACATACCAATTGGTATTAGAACTAAACTAAATGTTAAGGCCTGAAATGCGGTACCTTTATCTCTACCTGGTGTAGATGGAAGCATCTTAAAACCTGCTCTTTTATAATCATCATCTAATATCCAAGCTATGCTCCAAAAGTGAGGGAACTGCCAAAAAAATTGAACCCCAAATAATATAATTGCTGGCATGTTTATGGTTCCTGATACTGCAACCCAACCCAACAATGTTGGAATAGCCCCAGGAAATGCACCGACAAATACTGATACGGGAGAAATTCTTTTAAGAGGAGTATAGATAAATGCATAACTCATCAAGGCGCCTAATGCCAACCAGCCAGATAGTGGGTTCAAATAGTAACTAATAATAAATACTCCCAAAATTCCCATAAGGGTGCAAACAATGGAAGCCTCGGTAACACTCATTCTATTGGTTGCAACCGGTCGATTGGCTGTGCGCAACATGAGTTTATCAAAATCCTTTTCTATAACCTGGTTAATGCCATTGGCAGCTCCTGTTACAAAAAATCCTCCCAAGGCAAGCATAGCAGCATTGAACCAATTGATGGCCCCTGCACTAGCAGTTAAAAATGTTACCACTGATGAAAATACCACCAAGAAAGTCAAGCGAAACTTAACCAATTGGTTATAGTCGCTAACCTTTGCCCTGAGGTAACTTACCTGCGCAATAGTTTCATTGTTATTTATCGTATTTATTTCCACGTTTTAAACGCCTTCTTTTTTAATTTTTGTTTTTGTTAACACCAAAATTGCAATAAAAATTTGCATGCCTGCTGTTAAACTTCCCAATGTTAGGTGAATACTTTGAAACTGTTTCGGAAAACCTAAATTAGCCAAAACCGCTCCTGTTAATGCTTGAGTACTCATCAATAATACCAATGCCAATGAGGCTTTGTATAGAATTGAATTGCGTTCAAACAATTTTTTGAATTGAATCATTATAAATACACTCAAACCTAAGTTTAATATACTCCAGCTTCTATGTGCTTTAAATA
The DNA here is from genome assembly GCA_947485745.1 of Bacteroidota bacterium. Taxonomy (GTDB): domain Bacteria; phylum Bacteroidota; class Bacteroidia; order UKL13-3; family UKL13-3; genus B1. The sequence continues at coordinate 21,131 of CANKQY010000018.1, read as the reverse complement.
TCAGTCCCAACTCTTCTGCCCATAACCAACGGTTGTCAAACCTTTGCGCTACTTCATCCACGGCTTCCCTTACTTGTGTTCCACTTACGGTTTGAACCAATGAAATGATCAAGCTAAGAAAAATAAAACTCTTCAATGGTGCATAATTAAACTGCTGCTCAATTATAAAATCTTGGCTAGCTGTAATTGTATAAACCAACAAAGCAACAATCAATAAAGCAATAAGCATATGAATGCTCACCATGTATGTTGCCAAATCACTTGATACAACTTTTGCACCTATCCATCCTTGAATGCCAACTAAGATGAAGGCTAAAAAACTTAGCCAGAATATCTTTTTGTTGTTACTCCTTAGGTATGGAATTGCAAATACTACAGTTAATAAAATCAATAAACCAATTACAACTCCTACCAACCTGTTATAGTATTCTGTCCAGGTTTTAAAGGCGTCAAAATCAGCTATCTCCTTACCAACAACTGCAAATTTTGTTTTATAATCTGCTGGCAGTTCGCTCACATCAGTAGGAGGGATAAATTGTCCAAAACACTTTGGCCAATCTGGGCATCCCATGCCACTTCCTGTGCTGCGCACCAATCCACCTATAAATATGAGAAAGAACACTGCCGCTATGGTTAATATGCCAAAGCGTCTAAATCTATTTTGTTTTTTTATATCAATCACAATTTCAATTATGAATTATGAATAATGAATAATGAGATATTAATTCATAACTCATCATTCATAATTTTTTAAGCTTCTGCTGATGCCGCATGGTTTCCTATTGCAGGCAATCCTACAGCTTCTTCCATGCAATCAGTTTGTCCTTCATCCGGAACATTTTGAGGAATGAAATCTTGCTCAGCTCCTGGTTTACTATAGTCATAAGCCCAACGGTAAACATGTGGTATTTCACCAATCCAGTTACCATGGAAATGTTCAACTGGAGCAGTCCACTCAAGGGTATTCGAATCCCACGGATTTTGTGGAGAACGCTTGCCTTTAAATATATTATAGAAGAAATTAACTAAGAAAATTAATTGAGCCAAACCTCCTAATAATGCTGCTATGGTAATAAATTGGTTCATATCTACAAACACATCAAATTGATCGTAAGCAGTATTTGCGTAGTATCTGCGTGGCACACCAGCCAATCCCAAAAAGTGCATAGGGAAGAATACACAATAGGCAGAAATGATGGTAAGCCAAAAGTGTATATGGCCTGCAGTTTCATTCATCATTCTACCAAATAATTTTGGATACCAATGGTAAATACCCGCCATCATACCAAATATTGCGGCACTACCCATTACCAAATGGAAGTGGGCTACCACAAAATAGGTATCATGTAAATTGATGTCTAGCGCTGCATTTCCTAAATAAATACCTGTTAAACCACCAGAAATAAAGAAAGATACCAAGCCAATTGCAAACATCATGGCTGGGGTTAATTTCAAATTTCCTTGCCATAATGTAGCCAAGTAATTAAAAGTTTTAACCGCTGATGGCACTGCAATAATCAATGTACCCAACATAAATACTGATCCTAAAAATGGGTTCATACCGGTTATAAACATGTGGTGACCCCAAACAATAAATGATAGCACTCCAATGGCTAAGATTGAACCAATCATTGCACGGTATCCGAAAATTGGTTTACGAGCATTGGTAGCAATTACCTCAGAGGTAATTCCCAAGGCTGGTAATAAAATGATATAAACCTCAGGGTGTCCTAAGAACCAAAATAAATGTTGGAACAAAATAGGTGAACCACCGGTACGCTCAATGCCACCTGCAAACTCAGCAACTATTTCAGATAAATAGAAGGACGTACCAAAACTACGGTCGAATACCAAAAGTAATGATCCTCCTAATAATACCGGAAATGATAATAAACCCAATATTGCGGTAACTAAAAATGCCCATATGGTTAAAGGTAAACGAGTCATTTTCATACCTTTTGTTCTCATATTTAAAATAGTAGCAATATAATTGATACCTCCTAGAAGTGCAGAAGCAATAAATAAAATCATCGCAACTAACCACAAGGTCATACCTGTACCTGAACCCGGTATTGCTTTAGGCAAGGCCGAAAGCGGCGGATATACCGTCCAACCTGCAGAGGCCGGACCACCATCCACAAATAATGAGAATAACAAGACACATGATGAGGCAAAGAAAAACCAATAAGACAACATGTTCATAAAAGGAGAAGCCATATCTCTTGCTCCAACTTGAAGAGGAATTAATAGATTTGAAAAGGTTCCACTTAAGCCTGCTGTTAATACATAAAATACCATGATAGTGCCATGTATCGTAATTAAAGCCAAGTAAAAATTTGGATCAAGCTTGCCATCTTTTCCCCAATGTCCTATAATGCCTTCTAAGAAAGGGAAGGTCATGTCTGGATAGGCTAATTGTAAACGGAATATCATAGACATTAACATTCCTATGGTACCCATGATGATACCAGTAATTAAAAATTGTCTTGCAATCATTTTGTGGTCCATGCTAAAGACATACTTCGACAAGAAGGAGTCTTTATGGTGTTCATGTTCCTCGTGGTGGTTGTCAATATTGTGATCGCTCATATATAGATTAGGTTATTATTTTTGTCAGTAATAAATTATTTTAATGCAACAGTTTTGTTTTTTACCTTATTGGCTACCAGAACATTCTGGCTATTGATCCATTTTTGGTATTCTTCTTTGGTATCAATTACCACCTTCATTTTCATCCTGTAATGGGCACCACCGCATATTTTATTACATAATAAAATGTAATCAAAGCCAGGTTTATTCATTTTAGTTCTCATTTCTGCTGTTGTAACAGTAGGCGTGAAAGAAAACTTAGTAGGTAAACCGGGTACCACGTTCATTTGAACACGGAAGTGAGGTAACAATGCACTGTGAATAACATCTTTAGCACGGAACGCCAAATCCACTGGTTGATTTACCTCTAGATGCAATTCGTTGGTAACAACATCGTCATAGGCATTCACGTCATTGGTATCAATACCTAAGGCATTCATCACACCTACTTGGCGGAAATTATGTGCGCCTAATTTGTTATCTGTGCCAGCATAGCGGGCATTCCAACCAAATTGGTAAGCAAAAAGCTCGATTTTACGTGCCTTTGGATCATTATGGCTGGTCATGTGGGTCCAAGTAATTAAACCACGAACAACCAAAACTGTTAACACAATAGCAGGAATAATTGTCCAAAGTAATTCTATTTTGTGGTTATCAGGATAATACAAAGCTTTACGTTTACCATCTGCTTTGTATTTAAAACCATACCAAAATAATAATACTTGGGTAATAACAAATACAATTCCGGTTAAAACCAATGTTATCATGAACATATTGTCGTATTCTACACCATGTTCAGAGGCTGGGCCTGCTTCAAAGACGGTTAGTGGACCATGAACAACAAATTCCCAAACTGTAGCAATTAAGCCTATTATCAAAAATGCCATCATCAACAAACCATTGGTTTTATTCCAATTTACAACTGGTTTACCTTGAATTTCTCCTATTTTACTGAGAATTTTGAAAACCTGAGAAATTATCACAATTAATAAAATACCAATAATCATCAACATCCAATTGATGTTTGTTTCCTGGTTATTGTTTGCAGCAGCATTATTGCCAGCTGCGGGTGATGTTCCTGCTGTTTGAGGAACTGCTGCCGGTGCTTCGCTTTCTGCTTTTACATAAGCTAGTATTGATTTAATTTGAGTATCAGTTAAAGATTCAAATGAAGTCATGATACTCTCGTTGTTTTCTTTGTATACTTGAATTGCTTCAGGATCACCACTTTTCACCATGGCCTGAGAGTTTTTAATCCATTTAATAAGCCAGGCTTCTTTTCTGCGCTTATCTACATCTTTTAATGCTGGGCCAACTACTTTGTCTTTTATTGCATGACAGGCAGTACAATTGGCGTTAAAAAGAGTTTTGCCTTCTTCAACAGTTTGAGCCGATAGGCTTTGGTTGAAAGAAAACAAAACTGTAACGAGGAATGTAATTTTAAGGAACAGATTGCGAATCTTCATTTTTTTAGCTTTTGGTTGATTACAGTTTTGGTTAAAATGCGGTGCAATATAGTGAAGTAATTTTTTTGTAAAAGACGTTTTTTTCTACAATTGAAATATTTGTAATTAAACAAGTATTAGGATTATAAAGATTTTACTTCTTTGAAAAATGACAGAAATCACCTTATTTTTTTTTAGGAACTTGATTCATTGGGGTTTTATAAATAATTGCAGAATCTAATTTGAATGAATTTCCAGCATTTTCGTTAAAATTTATTGGTGAGTTGTCATTTTTTGAACCTGTTTTTGGCATCAAAATATTTTTATATTTTATTGAATCTTGTTTGGTTAGCGGTCTAATTTGCGTAATGCTATCCAATGATTTTTGAGCTGTACTTAAAAGTTTCGTAGTTAAAGAAGCAACAATTGACATAGGAATATTGCTTGGGATAATTCTAGCACCGTAATCAGTGGTTTCTTTTAATTTTGGTGCTACATAAACCAATTTATTGTTTTTGCTGAACGCAATATCTCTGATATTTAGATCTGAATAAACAGATTTCGAAACTAGCTTTCCTGTCTCAACTTCCCATATATATATGGTACCATCATTGCAACCAGTTACGCAATATTTACTGTCATCTGTAAATGCTACTGCTGTTATTTTCCAACTGTCAACTTTTAACTCTTGAATTGGTTTCCAAGTTTTTAAATCCCAAATCCTAGCTGTTTTGTCGTTTGAACCACTGATTAAATACTGGTTGTTTGCGCTAATAGCCAATACATTAACTACATCAGTATGTCCATCTAATGTTTTTAATATTTTTCCACCAGCCAATGCAATTACCTTTATTTGTTTATCACTGTGGGCTATAAAAATATTTGCAGATGTAGGGGAAAGGCAAATATCATTGATGGTATTGCCTGTCATGTAATATTTAATGGCTTTTTTGTTTAAAACATCCCAAAGCATCAATCTACCTTCTTTATCGCCACTAAATAAAAATTTGCCGGTACGGTCAAAAATCAATGAAGTAACTTGAGCTAAATGGCGGTTGTTTAAATCTTCAATCAATGGAATGAATTTGTACATTGAATCATAAAGCCTGATATTCATGTCACTGCCTCCACTGGCCATCATATTTCCAGAAAGGGTATAGGCAATTGCGTTAATTGGGGCTGTATGGCCAATTAATTTTTGAACCAATTTATAAGGACTATCAGTATTGTATATCAATACTTCATTGTTCCAACCAGCTACCGCTAGCCTTTTAAGCTTCAGTGGACTAACAGCTAAAGCATTTAAATCATTATTTGCATCAGATAAAACAATTGGCTTTGAAACGATTTGTTCCTGTGAAAAGGCAGAAATAGAGCTAATTAATAGAACATAAAATAGGAGATGTTTTACCATCTGGCAAAAGTAAGGAAATTAGAATCTAAATAGGAAATAGATTCTCAAGAATTTTTTCTACAGCAAGAATTTAAGTAAAACTATGATAAACCCATAGAGGAATGTGGCCAAAATGACCCCTCTAGCCGATAAAAGGTGGTCGAAATGTATATACAGGTAAAATATTCCAAGATTAATTATACAACAAAGGCTCAATAAGGGCGAAAGTAATTTTTCTTTCACTGAAAGGTCTAAAAAGTCGTGTAATTCGTAACTGGTAAAATTAAAGAAGTAGAATCCCAATATGCCAATGCTAGGAGCCAATAGTCCAATTAAAAATCCTATAACGGCATTATCTTTTAAGTTAATTTTCATATTCAATATTCCACTGGGTAATAATAGCAATTGCATTATGGGCAGTTAAATCAAATTGAACTGGCACAATAGAAGCATAGCCGTTTGCCAGAGCCCATTCATCCGTATCCTCCCCTTTGTCGTAATTTACAAATTTGCCAGTAAGCCAATAATATTTTTTCCCATTTGGGTCATGCCTTTCATCAAAATCTTCCTCCCACTTTGCTATTGCTTGTCTGCAAACCTTTGTTCCTTTAAACGTTTCAATAGGCACTTTTGGTATATTTACATTTAAGAGAACACCACTTGGTAAGCCATTGGAAATTACATTTTGGGCAACCGAACTTGCTATTTTAGCTGCCAAACTAAAATCGGCATCAATAGAAAAGTCACATAAACTAAAACCTACGGCTGGAATTCCCTCTATGGCTCCTTCCATTGCAGCGCTCATTGTGCCGCTATAAAGAATATTAATAGAACTGTTTGAACCATGGTTAATGCCAGATACCAATAAATCTGGTTTGCGGTGTAAAACTTTATCTACCGCAATTTTTACGCAGTCTGCCGGTGTTCCACTGCATTGGTAAGAAACTATGTCTCCATAAAGTTTTGTTTTTTCTAGGCGCAGTGGCTTGCTAATAGTTACTGCATGCCCCATAGCGCTTTGCGGACTATCAGGGGCAACAATTACTACATCGCCTAAATGTTTTACTGATTCAACCAAGGCTCTAATACCTGGGGCAGTGATGCCGTCGTCGTTGGTTACTAAAATTAATGGTTTATCCTTCATTTCTTGTGAGCGAAACTAGCATTTATAATTAGAATATAAAATTAAGAAATAATGAATTAGAATGGGGCCGGGTTAAAATTATTCTGACCTTCCTCTTCTTCATTTAATTTAGAACCGATTGTAATAAAACCAGGGTTATCAACCAATAAATCATCGTTATTTTGTGGATAGGTACCTTCCATTAAATCGGTGAATTTAGTGAAATCGCTGATGAACCTTAAGCGCAAATTCTCAATGGCACCATGCCTGTTTTTGGCAATCATAATTTCTGCCTGACCAGCAGTTGGCGCTCCATCTTCCCATTCGCTTATTTGATAGTATTCTGGTCTGTAAATAAACATTACCATATCGGCATCCTGCTCAATCGATCCAGATTCACGCAAATCTGAAAGCACTGGCCTGCTGCTTGAGCCTGTTCTTCTTTCGGTCATTCGACTTAACTGTGATAGTGCAATAACTGGTACATCTAGTTCTTTGGCTAAAGCTTTTAAAGACCTTGAAATATAACTTACCTCTTGCTCACGATTGCCATTTTTCGCATTGGCCTCATCACCTCTCATCAGCTGCAAGTAATCTATCAAAACCATTTGAATATTGCTCTGCTGTTTGAGCCTTCTGCATTTGGCGCGTAATTCAAATACAGATAAGGCAGGTGTATCATCAATAAATATTGGTGCCTCACTTAAATTAGTAATTTTCGAATTTAATTGTGCCCACTCATAATCTTTTAATTCTCCTGTCCTAAGCTTTTGACCATGAATTTCTGCTTCGGAGCTAATCATCCTGCTCACCATCTGTTTATTTCCCATCTCTAATGAGAAGATGGCAACTCCCCTTGGGGCTTCTCCTTCGCTTAAATTGCTCAAGGAAGCATTTCTTGCAACACTCAATGCAAAAGCTGTTTTACCCATACCTGGGCGACCAGCAACAATAATTAAATCCGATTTTTGGAATCCTGAGGTTATTCTATCCAGTTTAGTAAAACCAGAGGGAACACCAGTAAATTTACCCGTTTTGTGCTTTAAGTCCTCAATGTCTCGCAAGGTGTCTTTTATTACCTTGTTCATTGATTGCATTGATTTCTTGATATTACCTTGAGATAATTCAAACAATTTCTTTTCTGCACTGTCCAACAAATCAAAGGCATCGCTGCTGTCTTCAAATGCCTCAGTTTGAATTTCCCCTGAAATACGAATCAACTCTCTTTGAAGAAACTTCTCAGAAATAATCCTAGCATGAAATTCGATGTTTGCTGCTGAGGCAACCCTATTGGTTAATTGGGTTATATAAAATGCACCACCAACTAATTCCAATTGCCCTTTTTTCCTGAGTTCAGAGGTAACAGTTAAAATGTCTATTGGTTCGGCATTAGATGCCAAAGCCCTTATTGCCTTGTAAATGATGCCATGTGAATCCTTATAAAAACTTTCTGGTACTAGGATTTCTCCTATAAGAGTCATGGCATGTTTTTCAATCATTAGCGCGCCTAACACAGCTTCCTCTAAATCTATGGCTTGCGGCGGCAATTTGCTACCCTCCACTAATACATTTGAGCCTAGTGGTGTTTTCCTTCTTTTGATATTTCCTTTTTCTTCTTGCATTGTTTCAATTCATTGAGTCGAATATACACCCAACTTACCTACCTTTAAAATGATAGGTAAGATATAAACACCCTAAAAATATTTGGGGATAACCTGTTGAATATTTCTCGCAAGAAAGGCTAGTTGTTTGAATACCAAGATAGATTTCGTAAATACTTTCTGTTTTGTTTCTAATGGCAACGAGGTTCAAGTGAATGTATTGTACACAATAAATTAGCTAGTACTTTATTTTTAAACAAAACTTGCGCATAAGTTTGGGCATTTCATTTAAGCAAAAAGTTTAAACAAATAAAATAGAGTTTTTAAAATAGGCTTTAAAGTGGTTTATTCGCCTTACAAAAGAAATTAATAAAGTGCCAGCAGATAGTATTCAAGAGTACGCCAAGATAAATCATGATTTGAAAGCTAGAAGGTTTCAACCCATATATTTATTGCATGGAGAAGAGAGTTATTTTATAGATGAAATAGTTGATTATATAGAGGCTCATGCGCTTACCGAAGGTGAAAGGGCTTTTAATCAAACAGTTTTTTATGCCAAGGATATTGAAATAAATGCGGTTTTGGATAATGCACGCAGGTACCCAATGATGTCGAACTACCAAGTTATTATTGTAAAGGAGGCCCAAGGGTATAAAAAGCTCGATGATTTTGAAGCTTACTTTGAAAACCCTGTTCCTTCTACTATACTAGTAGTTTGTGTTAAGGGCAAAAAGGTTGATGGTAGAAGCAAGCTATATAAAGCCAGTAAAAAGTATGTTAGCTTCGAATCGAAACGACTATACGAAGACAGTGAATTGCCGCGTTGGATCAAACAGCATTTAAATGAACGTGGCATGCAAATTAGTGATAGCAATTGTATGCTGATTGCCGAACATGTTGGCAGCGATTTAAGTAAGGTGGCCAATGAACTTGAAAAATTGCTGATTAACAAAGGCGATTTAACAGAGGTGAACGAGGCCATGATTGAAAAATACATTGGGATCAGCAAAGAATTCAATGTATTTGAATTGTTATCTGCCATTGCGCAAAGAAATACCAAACGAACTTTTTATATTAACTACCATCTAAGTAGCGCTAAAGATTTCTCCATCATTCCATTACTTGCCCAATTCAATAGCTTTTTTATGAAGGGAATTGTGATGAAACAGTCGCAAGTAAAAGACCAAAAAGGAATGTTGGCTATGGGTATTGGGTTCAGACAGGTGAGAGATTTTGAAAAGTTAGCTGCCAATTTTAGTACAATTGAACTCGAAAAGGTTATGGCTTTGGTTGCAGAATATGATTTAAAAAGTAAAGGAGTGAACCAAACTCCTGTTGGTGATAGCGAATTGATGAAAGAATTACTTTTTAAGATTTTCTATCGCCCTTCGCTTGTAAATTAGGTTAAAGTAATATTTTTTAACATTTCGGGCATAAAACTTTTTTTTATGAGCCTTTTTTCTAATTTTGAAAACGAACATCTAAACACTTTAAAAAAAAATAAATGAAAAAAATCTACTTAATGGCGCTTTCTATAATGGCAACTAGTGCTTTTGCACAAAAGCCATTAACATTTAAAGGGCAAAACGAAAGTCGTCAGGCGACTAAAATTCAAGAAAAAATTCAAACATCGCCTGCATCAACAACTCCTGGTCCAAATATTGAATTTAAAGCATTAGGAAAAAAATCATTCCTAACTAAAATTGGTGAAACACAAAACGACCAACAAACAAATGCTTCTATTTACCGCCGTATTCAGTTATTACCAGGTGGCAAAGTATCGGCAACATGGACGTTTAGTGCAGATCCAGCACCTTATTCAACAAGAGGTTCAGGCTACAATCATTTTGATGGCACTACTTGGGGCGCATATCCAACAGTTAGAATTGAGCCCTCTAGAACTGGTTTTCCATGTTATGTATTTAACCCAACTACCAACGAGGAAATTATTACTTCTCACAAAGTAGATGCCGCAACAGGTAATGCCGGTGGTATCCTTTTTAATCGTAAAGCAGGCGTTGGTCCTGGCACTTGGACTTCAACTACTGCGTTAGATACTTCAAGCACACGTCCAGGAGTATTATGGGTTCAAACAGCTGTATCTGGTGATTATATGATTACCTACGGCTCTTATACTGATTCTTCTTCATCTCAGCCAAATAGAGTTGTTATGGACGGTATCAGAACTCCTCAAGTATATTCTAGGTACCAATTTAGTACCAATACTTGGTTAGTTAAAAACCAATTATTACCAGGTTACAATAGCGACCGCGTTTATAGCGGAGGTGGTGATAATTATTCAATTGATGCAAATGGAAATAATGTTGCCATTTTGGTAGGTGGCTTAACAGATGATTTAACACTGTACAAATCCTCTGATGCCGGTGCTACTTGGAATAGAACTATTATCGATTCATTTCCAGTGCCTGCTTATAATTATAAAACATTATTCGATACAACCTATTCAAACGATGGTTCAGTTAATGTAAGCATTGATGCGAATGGCGTGGCTCATTGCTTCTGGGCTATATCTAGAGTGTTAGATGCAAATATTGATGATAACTCTGTTAGTTATTTCCCTGGTCAAAATCAAATTCGCTATTGGTCTGATAACACTCCTATAGACAGTATTCAAGTTGTGGGTGGAATGCCTGATGAAAATAAAAATGGAGCGCTTGATTTGGCTACTGCCTGGAATGAGGCTGGAACAAAATATGGTAACAATTCAATTGCAACAATGCCTTTTTCTGCAATTGGTGACAATGGATATATTTACCTAATTTTCAGTGCACTTACCGAAGACGATATCTCTACAGATAGTAAAAATTTCCGCGATATTTATTGTGTTACTTCTAAAGATGGTGGCAAAACTTGGAGTAATATTAAAAATTTAACTGCATGGATTGGCTTTAATATAGAGCAAATTTTTGGCTCTTTATCTAAAAAAGTAGATGGCCGTTTACACCTTACTTTCTTGCAAAAATTAAGCATTGGAAGATATGATGCAACTAATAATCCAAGTGCTGCCGGTATTCATGATGTTATGTACATGGTTGTAGATACTGCAGATATCTTTGGATCGATAACAGGTATTTTAGAAGCTAAAAATGAGTTATTTGTAATAGGTCAAAATTACCCTAACCCTACAAATGGCAATACCACAATTCCAGTTAATTTTAACCGCGGAACTGATGTAAAAGTTTCGGTAATTGATTTAGTTGGAAAAGAAGTTTATAACCACTCATTCAATAATATCCCTGCTGGTAATAGCCAATTAGATTTACAATTAGGTTCACTACCAACTGGTGTATACATTTATACCGTTGAGGCAGATGGTTTCAAAACCTCTCGCAGAATGTTAGTAGACTAATTAAACTGATTTAAATTATACTATAAAAGGCAATCCATTGGGTTGCCTTTTGTATTTTTGACCCTAGTGAATAAAAATTCAAATCTTCTTCGCGTTCAATTTATTGTATTGATTTTAGGCGTAGGATTAATGCTCATTAAATTTGTTGCACACCTGCTCACCCAAAGTAATGCCATTTTAAGCGATGCACTAGAATCAATTATCAATGTGGCTGCAGGTGCTTTTGCCTTATATAGTTTGTGGTTATCGCAAAAGCTTCAAGACTTAGATCATCCTTATGGACATGGTAAAATAGAATTTATCTCCATTGGTTTTGAAGGAGGAATGATTGTTTTAGCTGCCTTTTATATTTTGTTTGAGGCTGTACATTCTTTTATAAAACCCCAAAAGATAAAACAACTCGATATGGGTATTTACCTGATTGCTTTTTCTGGTCTTGTTAACTTTATCTTGGCAAGTATCTTGTTAAAATTGGAACTACAAACAAAGCGGGTGTGATGATTGCTGATAGCAAACATTTGATAACCGATACTTATACCAGTTTAGGTTTAATTGTTGGTTTGATCCTAGTAAAGATCAACAATTTTCTTTGGTTAGATGGTACCATAAAAAATGAAAAGCACTCAATTAGTGCTTAACTATCTTTCGTAAATATTTTGCCTGGATTTAAAATTCCTTTTGGATCAAACGCAAATTTAATGGCACGCATCAAGGCCAAATTGGTTTCGGGCATCACTACCTTCATGTATTTTTGCTGAACCAAACCTATGCCATGTTCACCGCTAATGGTGCCATTGAGCTGTTTACACAATTCAAATATTTCTATGATAGCAGCATTCAGTTCATTGTTCCAAAACTCATCACTCAAGTCGTCTTTCAAAATATTTACATGTAAATTGCCATCGCCTGCATGTCCGTAACAAATCGTTCTGAACCCATAACGCGCACTAATTTCCTTAACACCATGGAATAAGATGGGTAGCTCAGCTCTTGGTACAACCGTGTCTTCTTCTTTGTAGGTATTATTATGCTTGGTGGCTTCGCCAATGCCTCTTCTTAATTTCCAAAAATACTCTTTCTGATTTGCGGTTTCAGCAAACAAAACATCTATGGCTTGATGCGTATATAAAACCTCACTGATGGTTTCACATTCTTTCATCATCTGATCAAAATGATTGCCATCAACTTCAATGAGCAAATAAGCTTTAACCTCCTCAGGAATATCAAAGGTCATTTGTAACAATGCTGCAGATAACCTAAAGCCATCGGGCTCCACAAACTCACAAGCCGATGGATTGCAGCCCGCTAAAAATATGCCGTTCACAGCTTCACAAGCTTTTTCTGGTGAAGCAAATGGTGCCAATAACAATAATGTGTTTTTGGGAGCGGGTATTAGTTTTAAAATGATTTTGGTTACTATTCCCAAGGTGCCTTCACTACCAATCATCAAATGTGTGAGGTTATACCCTGTAGAATATTTAAGGGTATTCGCACCTGTCACAATAATTTCACCATTCACCAAAACTACTTCTAGGTTCAAAACGTAATCACGCGTGGTGCCATACTTTACCGCTCTTGGTCCGCCACTGCTGTGTGCAATGTTTCCACCCAAAAAACAGCTTCCTTTACTGGCCGGATCTGGTGGGTAAAACAAGCCTTTTTCCTTCACAGCCTCTTGAAGCCTTTCATTGATAACCCCAGGTTCTACTATGGCTTGGAAGTTTCTTTCATCTATGCTTATAATTTTGTTTAACCGCTCAGTACTCAATACAACGCCTCCATAAACAGCCAATGCGCCTCCACTTAAGCCAGTGCCAGCTCCTCTTGGTGTTACGGCAATATTGTTTAAATTACAGTACGATAAAATAGCGGCTATTTCTTTGGCATTGGCAGGTTTCAAAGCCACTTCCGGGAAGAAAGATAGGTCTTCCGTATAATCATGCGAATAGGGTTCAAGACTACTTAAATCAACTAGTACATATTCTTCTCCAACAATTTCTTTGAATTGAAGGAGGTCTTGTTCCCTTATTTTCTGAAAATTCATACTACAAATATCTTTAAATATTGCCCAAATATTGATGGCAATATGTAAACAATCCTAGAAGCTAAATAGTTTATTGGTCCTATAAATTGGCCAGATAAGTATAAACGGTACTTTTTTCTAGGTTTTTTTATTTAGGTTTGGATAAATTTTTAAGTATGAAAAAAATAGTATTTACGCTCTTACTCCTCTGTTTTTTTGGTTCGAACCAAACCTTTGCTCAAAAACAAATCACATTAGAAGATATCTGGACAAAAGGTTCTTTTTCGGCAAAGGGTGTAGCTGGATTTAACTCCATGATAGATGGCCGTTATTATTGCAATTTAGATAACCAACAAAATCTCTTGCGATTTGAATTTGCAACCGGAAAAGTGGTAGATACACTGGTGAAAATAGCCGATGTAACCAGCGCCAACAATGGTGTGGCCATTAGCTTGTATGCTTATTCATGGTCGAATGATGAAAAGAAATTAATCATTGAAACCCAAACCGAGAGTATCTACCGACACAGCAGTAAAAGTGTATTTTATATTTATGATTTGGCTATTAAAAAGTTAATTAATCCTGTAAAAGAAAAGGTGCGCTATGCCACCCTTTCTCCTGATAATACCAAAATGGCTTTTGTTAGAAACAATGATTTGTTCTTCTATGATTTTATAAGCAACACCGAAACCAGAGTAACCAAAGATGGCAAAGAAAATGCCATTATCAATGGTGGTACCGATTGGGTTTATGAAGAAGAATTTGCCATTTGGAAAGGCTTTGCATGGAGTCCAAATAGTGATAAATTAGCCTTTTACCGTTTTGATGAAACCAAGGTGCCAGAATATGAAATGGCCATGTATGGCAGCCTTTACCCTAAGCAAGAAAAGTTTAAATACCCAAAGGCTGGTGAGGCAAACTCATTGGTAAATATTTTTGTGTACGATACCAAATCGGAGTTAATTGCAGAAATGCAAACAGGCAATGAAACGGATATTTACTTACCAAGAATGCAGTGGACAAAAGACAATAACCTCTTAAGTATTCAAAGATTGAATCGCCTTCAAAACAAAGTTGAATTGCTTATTGCCGATGCTAAATCTGGTAAGACCGATGTTATTTTAACTGAAGATAATCCATATTATGTTGACATCACAGACAACCTTACCTTTTTAAACGATGGCAAAACCTTTTTATGGAGCAGTGAAAAAGATGGTTTCAACCACCTGTACCAATTCAATTTAAAAGGAAAGCTAATCAAACAAATTACCAAAGGCAATTTTGATATTGATGAGGTATTTGGAATTGACGAAAAGAATAAAAAACTATACTATTCATCTTCGGAAGTAAATGCAGCCGAAAGGTGTATTTATGTGATAGGTTTAAACGGCAAAGGAAAAACCCAACTCACCAATACCAAGGGTTGGAACATGGCAAGTTTTAACAGCGATTTCACTTATTTTTTAAGTATAGTGAGCACCATGAACACGCCTCCGGTATACAGTCTTTGCAATGCCTCAGGCAAATTGGTAAGAACTTTAGAAGACAATAAAGCACTCTTAGAAAAATTAAAAGAGTACCAATTATCGGAAGTTAAATTTTCTATTCAGAAAAATGAATTGGGTCAGGACATGAATAAATTTACCCTATTGCCACCCAATTTTGATAGTACACAAAAGCATCCTTTGCTCATGTATGTGTATGGTGGTCCGGGCTCGCAAACCGTAATGAACAGATGGAGTGGAGGCAATTACTTTTGGTATCAAATGTTGGCTCAAAAAGGATACATCATTGTTTCTATTGATGGCAGAGGCACAGGTTTTAAAGGTGAGGCATTCAAGAAAAGTACCTACCTCAATTTGGGTAAATTAGAAATTGAAGACCAAATTTTTGCTGCCAAAGAACTAAGTAAATTGGCTTATGTTGACCCAACACGCATGGGTATTTGGGGTTGGAGTTTTGGTGGTTATATGGCAGGATTGGGAATTAGCAAAGGTGCAGAGGTTTATAAAGCAGCTATTTCAGTGGCACCAGTAACCAATTGGCGCTATTACGACAATATTTACACTGAGCGTTTTATGCGCACTCCACAAGAAAATGGCTCAAACTACGATGCCAATTCGCCTACTAGTCATGTTGAAAAAATAAAAGGCAATTACTTGCTCATTCATGGCACTGCCGACGACAATGTGCATTTTCAGAACAGTGTTGAAATGGTAGATGAAATGATCAAGAAAGGAGTGAAGTTCGATTCAGAATTTTACCCAAACAAAAACCATGGAATTGGCGGCGCCAAAACGCGCTTGCATCTCTATGATAGAATGACCCGATTTATTTTGGAGAAGTTGTAAAATTACCCACCAAATACCTTTTTCAGAATTTCACTTACTTGATGCAAAGGATCGCGCCTAATTTTTCTTTCCTCAGCGGCTACTTTAATAAACAAGCCATCTAAAGCTTTTTTGGTTACATGTTGGCTCAAAGAATTGGTTTTAATTTCGGGCCATAAAATACCTCCCAATGAAGCGGTATTGTATGCGCTCAAAAGCTTTGAGTAAGACTCTTCTGCCGAGGTATTAAATATAAGTGGCTTAGACAATGAGGCATTTATTTTAGGTGCAAAGGCATCTGTTAACGGCGTAAATGTTTTGCTAGATAAATAAACGGTTGCAGCGGTATCTCCACCATTTAAAATAGAAAACCCATCGGCAATGGTAATGCCGGTGATGGCATCTTTAAAAATAACTTTGGCCTCTGGAGCTGCATCTTCTGCCGCTCTATTGATAGATTGAATGGCATTGTCCAATAATAAATTGCCACCAGGAATACTGCTCACCACAGCATAAACTGGTTGGGCTTCTTCGGGCAATAATATTTTTACCAACTCATCTTTGTAATAGCCATCAAGTTTGGCAAGTGTAGTTACAGAGGTATCGCTCCCCACATTCAACGCAGTTTTTAAACCTTCTATTACTTCTTCATTGCTCAATCCAGCATCTTCTAAAGCTTTTAGGGCCTTCTCGCAAGAAGAGAAAGTTAAAATGCACAACAACAAGGTGCTAATTTTTAAAAACGACTTCATTATTTTGTTTTTTTCAAAAATACAAAAAATAAATTGTTCTGTTTGAACACAAATTTGATAGTGCAATTTGTAAAAGTGAGAACTTAAATTATATTGCATCTCTAACAATTATCAAATATGAGCCAAGCAGCAGTAAAAACCGACCATCCTAAAGGTCTTTACTTTTTGTTTTTCACAGAAATGTGGGAAAGATTTAGTTATTATGGTATGAGGGCAATTTTCATCCTATTCATGACAAAAGTGTTAATGATGCAGGATGCCGATGCTTCACAAATTTATGGAAGTTATACAGGATTGGTATATTTAACGCCTCTTTTAGGTGGTTACCTTTGCGATAAGTTTTTAGGGAATAGGCGAAGCATCATTATTGGTGGTATACTGATGGCTTTTGGTCAGTTTTTAATGTTTTTAAGCGCATCTACAGGAGGTGGCCCTTCTGCTATTTCAATTATGTGGGCAGGTTTAACTGCCATTATTATTGGAAATGGTTTTTTTAAACCAAATATCTCTACCATGGTTGGTCAATTATATCCTGCAGGTGATCGCAGAATTGATAGTGCCTTTACCATTTTTTATATGGGTATTAACCTTGGGGCTTTCTTTTCTCCACTGGTATGCGGTTCCATGGATTTTAAATGGGGATTCTTAGCAGCCTGTTTTGGTATGATTGTGAGTCTTATTTGTTTTGTGTTATTTCAAAAGAAATACCTCATTTCTGAAGAAGGCAAGGAAATTGGATTGCCAGTGAAAAGGCTTGATTTAAAAAGTATTTTGCTCATCCTTGGTTCAATAGGAATCATATTCTTTATGTTGAATTTTAAGCAAATGTTTCACAGTGATATCGAAATTATTAGTTATTTTATTTATGGGGCAATGGTGGTAATGCCTATCATCATACTTACCGATAAAAGTTTAACAAAATTAGAGCGTAATAGAATCATCGTTATCTTTATACTTGCTTTCTTTGTAATCTTTTTCTGGGGTGCATTTGAACAAGCAGGTGCCTCATTAACATTATTTGCAGATAGACAAACAGATCGTACTTTAATGGGATGGGAAATGCCAGCTTCTTATTTTCAATCTATAAATCCACTTGCCGTTATTATTTTGGCACCAATATTAACCATTGTTTGGGGCTTCTTATACAGTAGAAAATTAGAGCCATCGTCACCTAAGAAAATGGCTTTAGGTTTAACTTTAGTTGCCTTAGGTTATGTGGTAATTGCTATTGCTGTTAAAGGACTTGGCTTAGGTGATAAAGTGAGCATGATGTGGTTAATTTCTCTTTATGTAATACATTCAATTGGTGAACTTTGTTTATCGCCTATCGGACTCTCAATGGTATCTAAACTGGCACCTTTGCGTTTATCTTCATTGATGATGGGTACTTGGTTTTTGGCCAATGCTGCTGCAAATAAATTTGCTGGTACATTGAGTGCTTTAATTCCACCTTCTGGCGATGTTGATCCTAATGTACCTATTGTGTATCCAAGTATAATTGGTTTTCAAATTACCAACTTGTATGAGTTTTTTATGGTGTTTATTGTTATGACAGGAATTTCGGCTGCTGTGCTTTTTGTGTTGAGTTCATGGTTGCGAAAATTAATGAACGAACACCACAATGAATTTGCTCCAGATATGGATGCACCACATTAATTGTAGAGCATAAAATTATTTTTCAACTTCGCTTGAAAATAAATGAATACTAATTTAACAGTAGCACAAATTCAAGACTTTAAAGGCAAGTACCCCAAGCAATTGTGGTACTTGTTTTTTAGTGAAATGTGGGAGCGTTTTAGCTTCTATGGTATGCGTGGCATGTTGGTTATCTTTATGGTAACCCAACTCAATATGAACGATACGGTAGCAAACCTCCAATATGGCGCCACACAAGCTTTTGTATATGCCTTTACTTTTATTGGTGGCATGTTTGCCGATAAGATTTTGGGTTATAGAAAATCCCTGTTCTGGGGTGGCTTGCTCATGATTGTGGGTAGTGTTGTTTTAGCCATTGATCCCAAAGCATTTTTCTTCATCGGAATTAGTTTTACCATTATTGGTACCGGTTTTTTTAAACCCAATATTTCAACCATCGTCGGTAAATTATATAAAGACGACGACAATAGGAGGGATGCAGGTTTTTCTTTGTTTTATGCTGGAGTAAATTTGGGCGCATTGATTGGTGGCTACCTATGTATTGCTGTTGCCAATGGCAATATGCTGGCCTCCATAGTTCCCGAAGCTTTGCGTTGGAACGTGGCTTTTGGCTTTGCTGCCATTGTAATGATCATTAGCCTCCTAACCTTTGTGCAAACCCAAAAAAGCTTAGGTGATATTGGTATCTCACCACTCTTAGATGTTGAACCTAAGAAGCGCAAAACCTACGAAATAATAACTTACTTGGCATCCATTGCTGTTATTCCTTTCATCATATTATTGGTTTCAAACTCTGGTTACACCGACGTTTTCATGTATATCATTGGTCCATTTTCATTATTTTATTTATTGTATGAAATGCGCGGTTTTTCTTTACAAGAAAACAAGAAGCTGATAGCCGCGCTAGTATTCATTTTGTTCTCAATAGTTTTCTGGGCTTTCTTTGAACAAAGTGGTGGGTCGCTCAGCTTATTTGCAGCCCATAATTTAGACAACACTTTGTTAGGTGCAAAGGTTGACCCAAATGGCGTTAATAATTCGGCCAATTCGCTCTTTGTTATCACTTTTGCTGCCTTATTAGGTATACTTTGGATTTGGCTAAGTAAACATAAATTAGAGCCCAATACTGTTGTTAAATTTGGTTTAGGATTTTTGTTTCTAGCTGGTGGTTTTTATGTATTTTATTATACCAAGTTTTTTGCCGATGCCAATGGTGTAACCTCACTCGATTTATTCACCTTTGGTTGGTTTATCATCACCTTTGGAGAATTGTGTTTGTCGCCCATAGGTATGTCTATCATGACAAAATTATCTCCTCAAAAACTCCAAGCAGTCATGATGGGAATGTGGTTTTTGGCCAGTGCTTACGGACAATATTTTGCAGGTTTACTAGGAGCCAATATAGCTGGAGCATCAGAAAATGCAAGCAATGCCGAGAAGTTAGTGATCTATGCAGATGGCTACCAACAATTATCCATCTACGCATTAATAGCCGGCGTATTGCTCATAGCCATCTCGCCCTTCGTTAAAAAACTCATGCAGGAAGTGAAGTAAAAAATTGGTGGTTTTTACTACAAAGAAACGAAGTAACGATTTTTTTTTATTAGTTGTTTTGATAATAGGCAAGGATTCAAAAACCAAAACAATTTTTTAAAACTTTGTTCCTTTGTTGCTTTGTAGTAAAAAATAAACTTATGTTCCAAATCCTATATACTTGATTTATTTAAATGGGGTGATTTCTTAATACCTCAAAATGTTTAATATTTGCTTTTACAAAAGTATTTTGGAATAATTGGAAATTGTTTCTTGGTTGCATTGTAGTAAAAAATAAACTTATGTTACAAAACATTGATTATACCAAATTATTGGTATTGGATATTGAAACTGTGCCACAATATCCAAACTATGCAGATGTTCCGGAGAAATGGCAACATTTGTGGGCTAAGAAATCTGCCACCTTAAAGCGGGCCGAAGGAGAAACCGAATCTGACATATATCCTCGTGCTGGCATCTATGCAGAATTTGGAAAAATAGTATGCATATCTTGCGGTTTCTTTAGCAGCTCTGGTAGAACCTATCAGTTTAGGGTGAAATCATTTTATGGCGATGATGAAGCTAAAATACTCAGTGATTTCAATGCCATGCTCGAATGCCATTTTTCGGAGCCTGGTTGCTCGCTTGTAGCACACAATGGCAAAGAGTTTGATTACCCTTATATCGGCAGGCGTTGTTTGCTAAATGGACTAGAAATACCAAGCTTACTAGACATAGCAGGTAAAAAGCCATGGGAAATAAACCTGCTAGATACCATGGAGCTCTGGAAATTTGGCGACTATAAAAACTATACCTCTTTAGAATTATTGGCAGCATCCTTTGGCATCCCAACGCCCAAAGATGATATTGACGGCAGCAAAGTTTGGAGCGTGTATTGGCTCGAAAATGATTTAGAACGCATCAAAACCTATTGCCAAAAAGATGTAGTTACCGTTGCGCAATTGCTATTAAAATTTAGGAATGAAGCCTTGCTAACTGAAGAGCAGGTTTTGTTGATTCCTTAAAACTCTTTCAAAAATAGGCTAAGCTTGTTTAGCCAATAAATACTTTGCTTTTTCTGTTTTATAACTTGTTTTCTGCTCTTCAATTATTCCGCTAAGTTTTTCAGAAATAGAGGAGGCTCGGTTCGCTTTAGCTTTTTTTGATACAAGGAGAATTAAATAATGCTCTATTAATATAGATAAAGATACCCCATTGTTTTTTGCCACAAGCTTGGCTTTTTCAATGATTTCTTTATCAATATTTAAAGTCAATCTCGCTTTCATTATTCAAATTTACAATTTTATTTGAACATT
>CANKQY010000017.1 GCA_947485745.1 Bacteroidota bacterium | reverse complement strand
ATGGCACTGTTGTAGAACAATCTTTTGGCTTGCCATACTTGAACCGATTTTAATTGTTCAGGGAACTTTTTTGGGTTAGCCGCTGCTTCAAATGCTTCTTCCGCTAATATGGCTGATGCAGTGTGGTGCCCATGGCCGCCACTACCGTCGGTTGCAAATCTGGTAATAATTACATCAGGTCTAAATTTTCTGATTACATAAACCACATCAGAAAGTATTTCATCGTGATTCCATTTTTCGAATGTTTCTTTTGGGGTTTTGCTATAGCCAAAATCATAAGCACGTGTGAAAAATTGTTCTCCTCCATCTGTTTTTCTGGCTGCTAATAATTCCTGCGTTCTTATAACGCCTAATTCAACTCCTTGTTCTGAACCAATTAAATTTTGTCCACCATCTCCTCTGGTTAGACTTAAATAACCAGTTCTTAGGCATTTTTCATTAGCTAGCCATGATATGAGTCTGGTATTTTCATCATCTGGGTGAGCAGCAATATATAGCACACTGCCAGTGCAGCTCAATTTCTTCAATTGTAAATCGATGGCTGATTTAGCATATTCGCTTGGTGTTTGGGCAATAACATTGAAACAACTCCATAAAATGAAGCAAAATAATAAGGCTCTTTTCATTCAGCTAAAATAATTTTTTTGGCTTGTGAATATCAAAAAAAATCCCCACAATGATAATTGGGAGGATTTTTTTATTTTTAGGTTCAAGAAGGAAATTAACAAGTTTCTTCATGAGTCTAATTAAGTAAGGTAACTCTTGTTACATATTTTGGGCAAGTTGCCTTTTTTATGGTAATTTGCGCCATCATGTCAAATTTGCTATTAATCAATATCAAGTCGTTAACGGGTATTTTAGAAGGTGGTCAGTTAAGATTAGCTGGTCAAAGTATGGGATATCTCCATCAAATTGAAAATGCTTTTTTAGTAATCGAAAATGGTAGAATCAAGGATTTTGGTTCAATGCAGGAATTAGATGATTCAAAGTTCCCTATTGAGTTATATCCTCAAATGGATGTTTCAGGCAAATTTGTTTTGCCATGCTTTGTTGATTCGCACACACACATTGTTTTTGCCAAGACAAGAGAAGATGAATTTGTGATGCGCATCAAAGGTAAAACCTATGAGGAAATTGCCGAAGCTGGCGGTGGTATTCTTAATTCTGCTAAGAGGCTGCAAGCCATGAATGAAGATGATTTATTTAAGGAAGCATGTAGTAGATTAAAAGAAATCATTTTATATGGAACTGGTGCTGTTGAAATTAAAAGTGGGTATGGTTTAACTGTTGCCGATGAGCTCAAAATATTGAGAGTTATCAAGCGTTTAAAGGCGATTTCTCCCATTCCAATTAAAGCCACTTTTTTAGGTGCTCATGCCTTTCCATTGGCTTATAAAAACAATCACCAAGGTTATATTCAATTGATATTGGAAGAAATGCTTCCTGCTATTTTAAGTGAAAATTTAGCGGATTATATTGATGTGTTTTGCGACCAAGGCTTTTTTAGTGTCGACGAAACAAATCAAATTTTAAGTCATGCCGCAAAGTTTGGTTTAAAGGCCAAAATACATGGAAATGAATTAGGATATACCGGTGGTGTTCAAGTTGCCGTAAAAAACAATGCCATCAGTGTTGATCACCTTGAGTTCACGGGCCAGGAAGAAATTGACTGTTTGTTAAATAGCCAAACAATGCCTGTTGCTTTGCCTGGTTGTTCCTTTTTTTTAGGTATACCTTATGCTCCCATCAGGAAAATGATAGACGCTGGCTTGCCTGTATGCTTAGCCAGTGATTATAACCCTGGTAGTACGCCAAACGGCAGAATGAGCTTTGTAATTTCACTTGCTTGTACCCAAATGAAACTAACACCGGAAGAAGCAATCAATGCAGCAACTATTAATGGAGCGGCAGCCATAGAAATGAGCCATGAAATTGGATCAATCACTAAAGGAAAAATAGCTAATGTTATTGTTACTAAACCAATCAATAGTTTAGCTATAATACCGTATCATTTTGGGGTCGACCAAATTGAGTCTTGTATTATCAGGGGACAAATTTTTAAAGACTTATAATTTGGGACGAACCTAAATTTAGTTACTACCTAATTTTTCCAGAGAAATCATTCTGATGAATTCTTCCCTGGTTTTCATATCTAGGAACTTGCCACTATAATCTGCAGTAACAGTACTGCTGGTTACATCTTGCACCCCACGCATGGCAACACACATGTGATCTGCTTCAATGATAACAGCCACATCATTTGTGTTTAATGCCTCTTTGAGCATGTTTAGTATTTGAACCGTCATCCTTTCTTGAACTTGTGGACGTTGGGCAAAGTAGCGAACAATTCTATTTAATTTTGATAAACCAACCACTTTACCATTTGGGATATAAGCTACATGTGCTTTTCCAATAATAGGAACAAAATGATGCTCACAAACACTATGGAAAGAAATATTTTTCTCTACCAACATGTTTTTGTAGTTGTACTTGTTTTCAAATAGTTTGGCAACTGGCATGTTTTTTGGGTCAAGCCCTTTAAACATTTCTGTTACATACATCTTAGCTACTCTATGCGGCGTTCCTTTTAGTGAATCGTCATTTAAGTCTAAGCCAAGAATGAGCATGATTTCCTTGAAGTGTTTTTGAATCAATTCAATTTTTAACTCATCATCCAACGCAAAAGCATCTTCGCGTATTGGTGTTTCCATTGAAAACCCTTCGTGGTCATCACCATAATATGGTGAGCCAAGGTCTTTAATTTCCGTTGTATTCAACGAAGTTTCTTTCTGTTTCATATAGTGTAATCTTTAATTTTAAGTTCTCGGGCAATTCTTCTCTAATTTTATTCCAAATTACAATTGCTATGTTTTCGCAGGTAGGATTTGTTTCTTTAAATTCAATGCAGTCTAAATTTAAATTTTTATGGTCGAACCTATCCTCAATTTTAGTTTTAATAATTTTACCTAACCATTTCATATCAATTAAATAACCAGAAATGGGGTCAACTTGGCCAGCAACAGAAACAATTAAATCATAGTTATGTCCATGATAATTTAAATTGTTACATAAGCCAAAATATTCCTTATTCTCTTGCTCAGTCCATTTAATTACATTTAGTCTGTGTGCAGCATTAAAATGAGCTTTTCTTGAAACAGTAATCTCCATAATTTTTCAAATTTAATAAATATTAAAGTAACTAATTAGATTAATCACTTATTATATTTATTAGTTGTTTAGCATATTAAATAGAATTTTAAACAAAATGTTTTAATTTTTTTGAAAATAGTTAATAATACATCAATATTTATTGGTTGTATGTTTTAAAACTACTTAGTTGAAAATTGCCTTGCTTGAGTTATTATATTATTAATTAATTGATCATATCAATAAATATTGTATTGAAATTCAAGTATTTGCATTTTGTTTAGTCTTTTTCTACTTTTATTAAACAAAAAACGTTGGTATTGTCATTTTTTTCAATTTATCTTTGTTTAACATTTCAATTAAATAATTAAACAAAATGACTTCAATAGAATTCAAAAACAGGATACAGAAAGAGGCAAAACCACTTAGGCATTATGCCTACCAATTAACCCGTAATGTTGAAGACACCAATGACCTTTTGCAAGAAACTATGTTGAAGGCTCTAACTTATCAAGATAAATTTGAAAGCGGTACCAATTTAAAAGGTTGGTTATACACCATTATGAAAAATTCTTTCATCAATAATTATCGCAGAATGGTAAAGCGAAATACGTTTATCGACCAAACTGACAATGATTATTATTTAGATAGTGTTTCAACTTTGGTGAAAAATGAAGGTGAGCAAAAGTTTATGCAGCGAGATATTGAAAATGCAATAGCCAGTATGCCTTTGAGTTTGCAAAAGCCATTTACCATGAATGTGAAAGGTTTTAAATACCACGAAATAGCAGCCATTCTAAATATTCCTATTGGAACTGTAAAAACTAGGATATTTGTTGCCAGACGACAATTGAGAACAAGTTTGGCCGTTTACGGCAAATTATACGGATATAACAAGGAGCTAGAAGTAGCATAAAGTTTAATATTATTAGGCTAAAAGCAATTTGAAATCAAATTGCTTTTTTTTTAACATTTATTTTATCAAATTGCGATTGAACAATTCATTTAGGATATTATTATGATGAACATGAAGAAAAACATTTTAATGATTGCATTTGTATTGGCCTTCGCTAACGCTTTTGCACAATTTGGTACCTTTAAGAAGAAGGAAGATATTGAGAAATTCAAAGATACACGTTTAGTTGTAGTACTTTTTCAAGACAGTGCTTACAGCGCTTCCATTATTGCTGCAGTTGAGCGCTATTGGACTTTTACCGGTTTTGAATTTGCGGAAGACACTGCATTATATCGCTATAAAAAAGGTGATTTCGCTTTTTTATATTTTAGTAAATCAAAAGGTTCAAAAATAAAAGCAAGGGTGGCAAGCTCAGAAGAAGACATGAATGCTTTTGTAATTACCAAAAAATTTAGCCGCAGAATAGTGCGAGAGAATTTATTGGTTTATGGATTTTGTGGAAATAGAATTGATACGAATGATTGGGAAACTGAATCAACAAGAGCCATTCAACTAATGAATAATTACTTAAACTTTGCCGTCCAAGCAAAAAGTAACAGCGAAATTAGCCCTGGCAGTTTGATGAGTAAATACCCAAGTGATAAAGCACAATTAGTTGATAAAAAACTTCTAATAGAGGGGAAACAAATAGAGCTAAAAGGAAAAGAAGATGCACCAACTTTATTTGATGGCGATGTGGAAGAAGTAGAAATTGAAGAAATTCAAAAGGCAATCA
This sequence comes from Bacteroidota bacterium, assembly GCA_947485745.1. GTDB lineage: Bacteria > Bacteroidota > Bacteroidia > UKL13-3 > UKL13-3 > B1. The sequence goes on along the minus strand of CANKQY010000017.1, from coordinate 32,167 downwards.
AGTGGCAAGATAATGGCCTAGCTTATTACTATTATTCAAAAGATGAAAAGTTCTGTAATAAACTTGTACTGAGCGCAGCTAATAGTGAGTTGATGTATTTTACCAAAGAATCTCCTGAAAAGTGTAAATGTAATGCAGGTAATTTAAAAGCCTTAAAGGATATAAAATCAAAGGCTATTAAAGCTGGTCATTAATTTATTCTAAGCCCCAGCAATCGTACAATGTATTAATATATACATTTTCCTCACTTTCCATTTTTTCATCAGCCATAACCACCTTCATGGCAAAAGCTAATAGTTTATTTCTTTCTCCTATCGATGAAATTTTGAAAAATTGTTGCGCTGTTTCAGTAAAGTGGTTTAACCTTACATCTGCCGGACACGCCCTCAGAAAGGCCTGCTCTTTAATTATTTCAATGGGTTGCTGAAACGATTCTTCTAAAAATTCTAATACCACAGAACTTTCTGAACTTTGAATATTACCGTCTACTAAGCTTAGAATCATAAGTATATGAAATCCAGCCTCAGTTTTATTCATTTTTTGTATAAATTGAGTAGGCATGTTTTATGAATTGAATAGGGAAATTAAGCTTAATTATCGGAATAGCAAATTTTTCCTCCCTACTTAAATTTAAATATTTTTGCAATCTATTTAATCTCAGTGCGTAAGTTTGTTCCCAATTCTTACAATAAATTAAAAATATATATATGAATGATCCTAAAATGAAATTTGGTACCAGGGCAATTCACGCTGGACAAGAGCCTGATCCAACCACAGGCGCTGTTATGACACCAATTTATCAAACCAGCACGTATTGGCAAGAAAGTCCAGGAAAACACAAAGGATACGCTTATGCCAGAGGCAAAAACCCTACCAGAACGGCCTTGGAAAAATGCCTAGCCTCACTAGAAGATGCCAAACATGGTTTGTGTTTTAGCAGCGGCATGGGTGCAACTGACGCCGTAATCAAACTATTACAACCCGGTGATGAAGTAATAACTGGAAATGATATTTACGGTGGAACCTATAGAATGTTTACTAAAGTATTTGCAAATTTTGGCATCAAATTTCATTTTATCGACTTAAGCAACCCAAGCAATATTATTCCTTATATCAACACAAATACTAAATTGCTTTGGGTAGAAACACCAACTAATCCTACCATGCAAATCATTGATATTGTTGGTTGTGCAGCCATTGCAAAAACACATCATATTACCTTTGCGGTAGACAATACTTTTGCCTCTCCTTATTTGCAAAATCCACTCAACTTAGGTGCAGATATAGTCATGCACAGTGTTACAAAGTACCTAGGTGGTCACAGTGATGTAATTATGGGCGCCTTGCTTACCAATAATGATGAGATATATGAGAAATTAGCATTTATTCATAATTCATGCGGAGCCACACCCGGACCAATGGATAGCTTCTTGGTTTTGCGTGGTTTAAAAACATTGCACCTTAGAATGAAAGCCCATTGCGAAAATGGCATTCAAATAGCTAACTTCTTAAAAAACCATCCAGCCATTGAGAAGGTTTATTGGCCTGGTTTTGAGGATCATCCTAACCATGAAATTGCCAAAAAACAAATGCGTGGTTTTGGTGGCATGATTTCTATTGTTTTAAAGGATGCAGATATGCAAAAAACCTTTGAAATCGCTTCCTCTTTTAAAGTGTTTACACTTGCCGAAAGCCTTGGTGGGGTTGAAAGTTTAGTGAACCATCCTGCAACTATGACGCATGCATCTATTCCTAAAGAAGAAAGAGAAAAAGCTGGTGTGGTTGATAATCTGCTAAGATTAAGCGTAGGAGTGGAAGATGTAGAAGATTTACTGGCAGATTTAAAGAACGTGTTTTCTTAAAATGAAATGAAAACTACTTAATTTTATCTTAATTAAATGATAAAAAGGCCGCAAACTCAACAAAAAGTTTGCGGCCTTTCCTATTTTACTTGTATTTATCGTTCCTTATTCTAACTTGTCTAAGCAATTGGAGTTATAAATAAAATTGATTTGTAATTCGATTTTTTAAATTCATAGATATTATCATAAAATTAAGTCAAGTAAAACTAAAATAATCATGAAAAATAATTTACAATTTTCTTTTGAAAAAATCAACTTCAAGTCTATGATTTATAGTAAAATTAATCTACTGCCAAAATGGATTTTTATGTTGCTTTTTATCCCATTTTCCAATGAGGTCAAGGCACAATGTTTTACGCCTCCCACTTATTGCACCGGTATTGGCGCAAACAATGTTGGCGGCTATGCTATGGGTTTTCAAAATATTAAGTTTGGTACCACTGCAGTGCCGTTGCAAATAAATAATACCACTCCATCAGGCGCTGGTTCACCTATTTATTTCAATTATACAAATCTCATCGTTAGAGCTGCTGCCAGTGATACTGTATTTTATACGGTGCAAGTTGGTAATGGAAATTCAACCACGTTTAGAATTTTTATAGACTACAACAACGATGGTACTTTTGGTGTAGTATTGCCAGAATTGGTTTATACCTCTGCTCAAATTACAGCGAGCGGTCTAGTTTCTGGATTCTTTGTTATTCCAGCTACTCTCTCTGCCGGAGCCTATAGAATTAGAATGGCAAGTGACGGTTTGAACCAAATACCTCCTCCTTGTGGACCAAGTTTTTATTCTGCCGAATATGAAGATTACACACTATTAGTTCCTGCAACCACTGCAGATTTGATGTCGGGAGCATTTACTTCTCCAAATGCAGCAATTGTTGGTAACAATACTGTTTCTTTTAATGTAACAAATATTTCTACAACCACCATCACCAGTGTAGATATCAATTATCAATTAGATTTAAATACACCTGTTACACAATCATTGAGTTCAATTTCTATATTGCCTGGTGCAACTTATAATGCAGTTTTTAGTACCCAAGTTGCCCTTCCTTCTACAGGAAGTTTTGGATTAAAAGCATGGACAAACAACCCAAATTTTTCTGGAAATAATACGCCTGGAAACGATACTGTTTGTAGAACATTGGTTACCTATTGTTCTGGTCCATTGAGTGGTACTTATACAGTTAATCCTAATGGATTGGGTACTACCAATTATAAAACTTTTGGTGGCATAGATTCAGCATTGATATCGTGTGGCGTTTCTGGCGCAGTAACTGTAAATGTTACACCTGGAATTTACAATGAAAACTTAATCATCAGCGCAATTCCTGGTGCATCTGCTACTAATAATATCACCTTTAATGGAAATGGAAGCACGCTGCAATTTAATTGTGATGCCACCAATATTGCAGTGCTGCGATTTCAAGCTGTTAAGCATGTTACCTTAGATAGCTTAACTTTCAAATCAACAAGTGTAAATTTTGGTTGGGGTGTGCATTTCTTCCAAAATTGTGATTCAAATACTGTAAGAAATAGTATCATTGATTTAACTGCGGTTACTTCAACTACAGCCAGTAATTCTGCCGGTATTGTATTTTCAAACAGCACATCTTCTCCAACCACAACGGGTAATACTTGTGTTCGAAATAATATCATCAATAACCAAATTAATGGTCATCCTACTTTAGGTGGCATGTATTATGGTATTGTTGGCGCTCCAGCCACAAGTTCTGCTACTTTTACGGCCAACAGATTTGTGAACAACACAATTCGAAATTTTTACTTGTATGGCATCTATTGGAGTAATAGTAATAGAACCCTGTTTAGGAAAAATTTGATAACACGTCCCACAAAAACAAGTGTTACTACTACTTATGCATTTTATTTATCTAATGGTTCTAGGGCGGATACTATAGATGCCAACAATATTACTAATTTATTTGGTGGTTCACCAACCAATGCCAATACAACTTTTATATTTTATTGTATAAACTATAGCGGTCTACTTTTTGAACCAAATATTATTACAAATAACTTAGTACATAATATCAAGGGCGACGGGCCGTTATATGGTTTTTATTTACTGTCGAGTTTTAACCAAAGAATTTATAACAATACCCTACTTTTTGACAATACCTCATCTACAAGTGCTACAGCAACTACTTATGGTTTGTATTCAAATACTTCAACTTCAACTGGTAGTACTTTAGATTTTAGAAATAACATTATTTCAATTACTAGAACGGGTAATTCAACCAAGAACGCAATTTTTACAGCGGGTTCATTCGCATCTGGTGCAACTTTTAATAAGAATGCCTACTTCAGCAACTCACCAAATTATGCCTTGTGTAATTACGTGGGTGTAAATTATGTAACTTTAACAAATTGGAAAGCGGGTGTACCTACTTTGGATCAACAAAGTATTGATTTTGCGCCAAATTTTGTAAACCCAGTCACTGCAAATTATTCGCCAAGAGATGGTGCTTATGATGGTACTGGTGATAATCTTATTGCTTTTGCTCCACTAGATTATACAGGTGCTGCTAGAGCTTTACCTATGGATATAGGTGCATTTGAGGCTAGTCCTATTGCTCTTGATGCTGCAATGAGTGAGATTGTATTTCCAGTAGCTCCCTATACCGCAGGTTTACAAACTATATCTGCTAAAATAAGAAATGCTGGTACTACCACCCTTACATCTGCAACACTTAATTGGAGTTTAAATGGTGTTACTCAAACACCTGTTTTATACACTGGAAGCTTAGCTGGAGGTACTGTAAGTGCAAATATTTCTTTAGGTACTATTACCATTGCGGCAAACACCCTTTATAATATTCAGGTTTGGGTTACTTCACCAAATGGTTTGGCCGACCCTAATACTTCTAATGATTTATTAGGAGGTTTAACTGCTTCTCAAGTTTCTGGAACAGTAACCATCAATGCTGCTGGCTCTGGTCCTGGTGTATTTACTAGCTTTACCAATTTTGCCGCTTTATTAAAAATTGGTGGATTAGGAGGAGCAGTTACCGCCAACGTGCTTACAGGCAGCGGCCCATATACAGAGCAAGTTTTCTTTGATGTAATTCCCGGCTCAAGCGCCACCAATACCATTACTATCAATGGCAATGGTGAAACCTTACAGTTCGATAATACCAACCCTTCTAGCATTGGTATTTTCAATTTACTTGGAACTGATTACTTAACGTTAAATAATTTATCTATAAGAAGTTTAAATGCTTCTTATGGTGTAGGCGTAATTTTAACCTCAGCAGCAAACTATAATAAAATTCAAAATTGTACCATTAATATTGGATCAGTTACAGGTTCTTCATTATCTGCTGGTATAGCATTTACAAGTTCATTAGGAAGTCCAACTAATTCAGGAGTAAACGGATCGTTTAACCTAATTGAAAATAACTTGATTACAGGTAATAGCACTGGAGGGCCATATTATGGAATTTCTTATAACCCTACCAATACTTCCAATGCAACAAATACCTTTAACATTATTAAAAATAATAATATTCGTGATTTCACAGTATATGGTTTCTACATAACTTATTCTGCTGGATCTATGATTTCAGGAAATACCTTATGGCGCCCAACCAAATCATCACCAACTACATTTTTTGGATTTTATGGGGTGAATGGAATGGCTCAGGATACATTTGAAAATAATATTATTAAGCAGCCTTTTCAAATGCTTCAAACCACAACTAACCAATTCTACGGATATTATTTAATTGCAACCAATGTGCAAGCAACTAGGCCTCTTATATTCCGCAATAACCAAATGTATGATATCAAATCTAATGGAGTAATTTACGGAATTTATCAACTTTCAGCAAGTAATTTGAGGTTTTATAATAATACTTTTATTGTAGATCATGCTGCAAGTACAAGCACTGGCGTAACTTATTTATATTATAACTCTGGTACACCTACAACTACAATTCTAAGAAATAATATTTTCTTTTTAAATAGGGGAGGTTCAGCAAGCAAGTATATCTATTACTTAGCTACAACAGGTGCAGGATATGTGATAAATAACAATGCAGTGCATTTAAAGCAAGCTGGTACCAATAATTTTGTGGGTTATTACGCAGCAAATTTCGCCACACTTGCAGCTTGGAGAACAGTAAATACCAATGCATACGATCAAAATAGTGTTGCCGCAGACCCACTGTTTAGGCTCAATATTGGACCAGAATATTACCAGCCAGGAAATGATACTTTAAACAATATTGGGTTTGCCACAACCGATGTACCAAGAGATGTTACGGGTGCTTTGCGCAGTGCTACACCTGATCTTGGAGCTTATGAGTTTAGTGTGCCTGCCGCTGATGCTGGCGTGAGTAGGTTACTTAGTCCTTTAAGTCCATTAACTTTGGGATTTCAAAATGTTGATGTAAGAATTAAAAGTTATGGTGCAGCAACTTTAACAAGCGCAAATGTTGGTTGGCAAATTAATGGTGTTAACCAAACACCTACAAGTTGGTTCGGAAGTTTAAATAATGGAGATAGCGTTACGCATACTGCAGGTGTGTTTAATTTTGCCACACCCGGTTTTTATAGGATCAAGGCTTGGTCGTCTTTGCCAAATGGGGTAAATGATAGCTTAAATTTAAATGATACCATTAATGTAACTGTTTGTACACCATTAGCTGGATATTATACCGTTAACCCTGCTTTGGCTGTTTCGGATACTAACTTTTTGAGTGTAAAAAGCTTCATTCAAACCATTCAATTATGTGGCGTAGCTGGACCAATTAATTTGCAAGTTTCGCCAGGTGTTTATAATGGAGAACTTACTATTAACATGGGTATTCCAGGTTTATCGGCTACCAATAATGTTTTAATCAATGGTGCAGATTCTGCCACAACTAGAATCATTCATGATGGCTCGGTTCAAAGAGCAACCATCTTAATGAACGGTGCCAAGCACTTTACTTTCCGCAATTTAAGTATTGAAGCTACCGCAGCTAGTGGCGGAGGATATGGGGTATTGTTTACCAATGCCGCAGATAGTAATAAGCTTATCAGGTGTTCAATAAAGACTGCTTTGTTAACCGTTGGTTTTAGCACTTTTGCTCCAATTATTTCTTCAGGTAATATAATGAACCCAAATACAGCGGGCAATAACGGAAGCTTTATTTCAATTGATAGTTGTAGATTGGTAGGAGGTTATTATGGTGCCTCATTTTACAATACAACGGCTCCTAAAGCAATTGGAAATAGCATAACAAATTCAGATTTCATTCAACCATTCTATTCAGGAATCTATGCATTTTGGCAGAACCAATTGATATTTCATAAAAACCGAGTTTTAAATACAGGGAATTTTGTAAATACCTCATCATTTGCGGGCTATTTATACCAATGTGACAATGGAATAACAATCACCAAAAACCAATTTTTGGGTCAATTAGGTGGCTATGGTTTGTACCTATTCCAAAACAATGGTACCTCAACTTCAAGGAATATTATTGCCAATAATATGATCCAATTAGGTTCTGGCTCATTTACCTCTTTTGGAATTTTTGATGCTGGTAATCTTTTCAATGATATTGCACACAATTCAATTAACAATACATCTGGTGACGCGTCGTATGTAAGTTGTGCATTGTATTATAGTTATGCAAATCCTACAACCAGTAATAATGCTAGAATAGTTAACAATGTTTTCTCTTCACCTAATGGTGCAATGGCTGTTTGGTGTGCTAATACTGCTTCACTTAGTTTAACTACTATTTTAGTCAATAATAACGTTTATAACTCTCCATCAACTTATCCTTTCCGAACAGTTAATACCATTTCTCAAACGCTAGCTAACTATAGAGCAGCTCTTGGATTAATTGTTCCAAACATTGATACAAATAGTATTTGGGCTCAACCAAGTTACTTCTCTACAACCAATCTGCGTTCCATTAGTCCACAATTAGATAGTATGGGATTTGTATTGGCTACGGTTACTGATGATATTGATGGTAACGCGAGAAGTTTAAACGCTCCTGATGCAGGGGTGAATGAATTTTCTAGACCGGGTGAGGATATTGGTGTTGTTTCAATATTACAGCCTGCACAACCCGTTGCAATTGGTCAAACCAATGTGAGAGTGGTAATTAGAAACTTTGGTTTAAATACAGTAACTACTGCCAATGTGAGTTATAAGGTTGATACATTAATTAGAACACGAAGCTATTCGGGCACATTATTACCGGGCGCCAGCGATACCGTATTATTTGATTCAACCAGTGGTCCTTTAGGTTCAAACCAAAGGTATAATTTTACGGGAGCGTTGGTTACTATGAAAGCCTATACCACAATGCCAAACTCAATTGTTGATCCACAAACATTGAATGATACTGCTCAAGTTTCATTCTGTGGTTCATTAAGTGGCGTTTATACCATTAATCCTGCTGGTTCTGGAGTATCTAATTTCCTAACTTTTGCAGATGCAATCAATAAGTTAAATTGTGGTGGTGTTTTAGGTAATGTAACCTTCAATGTAGCGAGTGGAACTTACAGTGGGCAATTAGATTTTACTACAATCATGGGTACAAGCGACTCGGCAAAAATCACCATTAAATCGTTAACAAATAATGCAGCAGATGTAATCCTTACTTCAAGCACCTCAAATACACTCGACAACTATACAGTTCGCTTGCGCGGTGTATCTTATATTAACCTAGAAAGATTAACCATAAGAAATACCAACCCAACTTTTGGTAGGGTTTTGTCGATTAATAAACTAACAAGCAATAACACAAACACCAGTAATGTTTTGGTTAAAAATTGTGTGCTCGAAGGCATCAATACCACAAGTACCGCGGATCAATATGCCGTAGTATTTGGACCAAATGGAGACAATGCTAGTAACCTATCATTCTTGAGTAATAATATTCGCTTTGGTTCTTATTCAATTTATTTGGGCGGTCAAAATATCATTAATTTATACACGCCTGGCTTGGTTATTGATTCAAATGTTTTCTACCAAGCTTATTGGTCTAGTTTATATTTGTTAAGTCGCAATAACCCTAAAATCAGAGGGAACTTTGTTGATGGTAGTCCTACTTATGGTTATTATAGCTATTTCTTAAGTGGTGTTTCGGGCGATGTGGAGGTTGTTGGAAACAACATTCAAAATAACGCAGGTATTTACGGCTTATACCTTGCACAATGTAATTATTATGGAGAGGTTGGATTAGCAAGGGTAGTGAATAACGTTATTAATATGAATGGTACCAGCACGCAATATGGTATCTATTTTGCAAACAGCTCAAGCACTTATTTTGTAAATAATACTGTAAGATGCGCATCTCCTTCTACCGCTACTTATGCTTATTATATTTTTGGTAATACCACAAGTGGAACAGTGCCGCAAGTTGTGGCAACCAATAATGTTAGGTTTTATAACAATATTTTATTCTCTAATTTGGGTTATGCATCCTACTACCAAAATTTAAATGCTGTTATTGGTACCAGTGAGTCGAATAATAATTTGTATTACTCTGGAGCAACTAATTTTTCGTTTATAAACAATGTAAATTATACGCCTGCTCAATTAAATACCACCTTTAGAAATAGTATTTATTCAGGAAATGATAGAAGGTCTTTGTTTTCAAATATTAATTTCACTTCTACCACAGATCTTAAACCACTGGTAAGTAATGCAACAGCTTGGGCCGCTAATGGCAGAGGCGTACAGTCTTTCTTTGTAAATAAAGATATTACTGGTGCCATAAGAAGTCAGGCTGTAGTTAATGGAGCAACCGATATTGGAGCGTATGAATTTACACCAACAGTGGTTCCTGCTAATTTAACTATTACCGGTTCAATAGGCGGCGGTAACACCCAGCATTTATTAGCTTATGGCGATACTGTTGCAAGGATTGTTTGGGCTTTCTCTGGTACCTTGCCTTCAAGTATCAATGCAACCTATCATACTGGTGCCTTAATTAGCGATCCAACAAATGGAGGCAGAAATCCTGGTTCTCATTACATGGATGTTTTCTGGAGAATAAATGCTTCTGGTGGTTCATCTTATAATTATGACCTTTCTTTAAATTTTGATCCAAATATGTTGGGCACAGTTCCTTCAATGTCGGATATTAAATTGGCGAAAAAACAAACTGGTGTGAATGGCACATGGACTCATTTTGGTTCAACCATGACAAGCGTAGATACTATTAATAATAACTTTGGAGTAATTGGTTTATCCAATTTCTCTGATTTTACTGGCACAACAGATTTTGCGCCATTGCCAGTTTCTTTATCAAAATTTGAAGCAATTGCCAATAAGGATGATGCATTGTTATTTTGGAATACTGCCAGCGAATTAAATACCAAATCGTTTGAAATTGAGCGTGCTTCGAACAACGTAAAATTCGAAAAGATTAATGTGTTAGCTGCTGCTGGTAACTCAAATAAGTTATTGAGCTATAGTTTTGAAGATAAAGATGCTGCAAATATTTATTCGAGTAAGCAAGTTTATTATAGGCTAAAAATGTTTGATTTTGATGGCAGTTTCACCTACTCTCCAATAAGAGTAGTAGATTTTAATGAGGATGCAAAAAATGAGGTGGTTATTTATCCTAACCCTTTTAACGACAAATTGAACATTGGCTTCAGCAAAATCGAAGGTGAATCTGTTCAAGTTGAAATAATAGATTTGTTTGGGAAAATCTGCTACAAGGAAGTGCAAAATATCAATGCAATGAATCCTGAAGTAATGATTCCCTCATTGAGTAAATTATCAAATGGAATATACCTCATCAAAGTTCAAAACGGCAGTGAAACCGTTACAAGGAAATTGATTAAGGAGTAGTTTTTGAAAGATGGTAAAAAAAAAGCTGACCATGGTCAGCTTTTTTTTTATATAAATTGCAGCTAGAACGCAAATACTGTTGATTTTGTTCCAAATTGGGGGATTATTTTTTTATTTTTAAAAAGTCGGAATAGGCGATTTTTATTCCTTCTTGAAGCGTGGTTTTAGCAGTCCATCCTAATTCTTGTAGTTTGTGTATATCCATTAACTTTCTGGGTGTTCCATCAGGTTTGGTTTCATTAAATACCAATTCACCTTTAAACTGAATTATTTCCTTGATTAACAGCGCTAGGTTTTTAATGCTCAAATCCTCTCCGTAACCAATATTTAAGAATTGTTTCTCATTGTATTGTTGCATCACCAAATAGGAAGCGTCTGCTAAATCATCTACAAATAAAAATTCCCTAAGCGGACTGCCAGTTCCCCATATTTCAACACTTGGTGCATCATTTATTTTTGCTTCATGAAACTTTCTAATCAAGGCAGGCAATACATGCGATTTTTCCAAATCATAGTTGTCGTTAATGCCATATAAATTGGTTGGCATAACCGAAACAAAATTGCAGCCATATTGATCCCTGTATGCTTCACACATTTTTATGCCGCTAATTTTTGCGATGGCATATGGCTCATTAGTTGGTTCTAATAAGCCGGTTAATAAACTTTCTTCTTTTAAAGGCTGTGCTGCCAATTTTGGATAGATGCAACTCGAGCCAAAGAATAAAAGTTTCTTTACATTGTTTAAATAACTTTGATGAATCACATTGTTTTGAATCATCAAATTTTCATACAAGAAGTCGGCCCTAAATGTATTATTAGCGCCAATTCCACCCACTTTTGCTGCTGCCAAAAAAACATAATCTGGCTTTTCAATTTCAAAAAAATCTGCAACCTGTTGTTGATGAATTAGGTTAAGTTCTTTAGAGGTTTTAACAATAATATTAGAAAATCCTTCATTTGACAATTTCCTATGAACAGCAGAGCCAACCATGCCTCTATGACCTGCAATGTATATTTTTTCGTGTTTCTCCATGAATGTTTCAGGTCAAATTTATTGGTTCAAAAATAAACAGGCTATTCTAATTTTCTTTTATAGATTTCCACCATTTCCATTTTGGTGTGTTCACTAAACTTTGAATTGTATATCATTTTGTACTCACTTCCCATTTCTATTGAATCGTATTTTTTTACCATTAATTCATTGGTATGAAAAATGGCAATTAGCTCGTTTTTATAAAATACCATTAACAACCTGGGCTCAAGTAATTGCTTTATAAAGTCGGGCTGAACCAAAAGGTAAGAGGTATATTCAGCATTCTCTTTTGTTTCGAATAATTGGTACTTTTTTAGGTAGGCTTCGAAAAAGGATTTCTTTTCATTATTTGTAGCTTTGTTTAGCAGGATGCTTAATTCTTTTTCACAAATAAAGGTTGGGTCGCTACAAGATTTTTCTAAATACCCAGCAAGCACTAAATGAATCATGGTATCCTTTGTTTCCATAATTTTCATGGGATTAAAGGCCATACTAACTTTACCTATTACCTGCAAGTTTTCATTGTAAACTTTGGATTTCTCTTTTAATTTGATGCCATCATATAGGTCGTTGGTTTTTACCCAAGCATCTATCCAAATTTTATTTCTGAGTGGAGAAACCTCCTTGCAATAAAAATTTACTTGAGGGTAAAGTGCCAGTACTTCTTTTCCTTTTTCTTCCTCAGTTAATGAGCAAAAACCGCTGGTACGCTCTGCTTTTGTAAATGGCGTGAAACCTAATAATAGGAATAAACTGAAAATTAAATAGTTATTTTTTTGCAAGTTTATGTTTAATTACCTGGAATATAACCGGTAACACAGATACAAGGATAATGCCAAAGACTACTTTTTCAAAGTTCTTTTGAACCCAATCATTGCTACCTAAAAAATATCCTGCTAAAGTGATACTACTAACCCATAGAATAGCTCCTATTACACAATAAGTAATATACCTGCTGTAATTCATGCTGCCAACTCCAGCCACAAATGGCGCAAATGTTCTAACAATTGGCACAAACCTAGCAATAATAATAGCCACAGTTCCATGCTTTTCATAGAATTCCTGTGTTTTCTGGATATACTCTTTCTTGATGGTGAATAGTCCAAACAACTTTGCGCCTTCTCCTTTTTTTGCTAAAAATTTCCCAATAAAATAATTGGTGTTATCGCCCAATAACGCGGCAAAAATGAGTAAAATAATGATTAAAAATACATCTAAGTTATTACTTGCATTACCTGCCAATACTCCTGCTGTAAATAACAGTGAATCGCCAGGTAACAATGGTAATACAACCAACCCGGTTTCACAAAATACGATTAAAAAAAGTAAGCCATAAATCCATAATCCATGATTTGATACAAATGCTTCTAAAAAGCCTTTTGTATTAGTAAGCAATTCTTTGATAATTTCTAAAAGTTCCATTCGTAATAATAAAGTGCGCAAGTTTACTAAAATCTCGCGGGTTTTTATAATTTTGTATGATGAGAAGAATTATGCAAGTTTTCTTACTAAGCGGATTATTCCTTTTTTTAATTGGCTTTGGTTCATGTAGCTCGCACAAGGGAATTGCCCGCGATAAAAAATGTAATTGTCCCAAGTTCTAATGTCTAAGCAGGTTAAAGTTAGTCTTATTACCGTATGTTACAATGCCGCTGCATTAATAGAGGAAACGCTAAATTCAGCAGTTAATCAAACCTTTAAGGATTTTGAATTAGTTATTGTAGATGGTGGGTCAAAAGATGATACCTTGTTAAAACTCCAAGCATATAAACCTTTTATTGGAACATTAATTTCAGAAAAAGACAAAGGAATTTATGATGCCATGAATAAAGGTGTTTCAGCCGCCAAAGGCGAATGGGTGTATTTCCTAAATGCTGGCGATGCGTTCTACAATAACAACATTTTAGAGGCAATTTTCACTAATCAATCGCTACTAAGTTCAGACCTCATATACGCTAAAGTAGAAACAAAAAATGAACCAACTGGCATCAACTATATCAATGGTAAACCAGTAACGCTTCCTATGTTTTACTCCCATTATCCAATTTGTCACCAAGGTACTTTTGCCAAAAAAAGTGTTTTCTCAACCATTGGCAATTTTGAATTAAAATATCCATTGGTTGCAGATTCCGAATGGTTTATAAGGCTATTTAAAAATACAAATCTAAGTGCAAAATTTGTAGATAGGGTTGTAGCCTATTATGATATTCAAGGTGCTACCTATCACAAAAGAATGCAAGGTTATAGAGAATATATCAGCGTAGGTTTTATTCACTTTCCGTTTTTTGTTGCCGTTTTGAACCTATTATTATATCCAATCATTTGGCTTAAAGTTTGGGGTATCAGAACTTTTCAAAATACTTCTTGGTTTAAAAAATATAGGGTATTAAAATTTAGAAATAAATTATCGGGAGAATGAACTTACAGCTCATTTTAGGCTCCTGTTTGAACCTAAAAATAGCACAGATATGAACTATGATGAAAATTAAAGAACTGACCAATTATTTAGAGCAGATGGCTCCTTTAGCCTACCAAGAATCCTACGATAATGCTGGATTATTAGTAGGTTCGGATCAAACAGAAATTACAAAAGCTTTGGTAGCGCTCGATTGCACAGAAGAGGTTATTGAAGAAGCAATTCAAAATAATTGCAACCTGGTTATTGCGCATCACCCAATTATTTTTGGGGGCATTAAAAAACTCAATGGTAATAATTATGTTGAGAGAACAATTATTCTGGCAATTAAAAATAACATTTCCATTTATGCCATTCATACCAATTTAGACAATGTAATTCATGGTGTAAATGCAAAAATTGCAGAAAAACTCGGTTTGAACCAAACAAAAATTTTAGATAAAAAACCAGGAAGCATCCAAAAATTGGTCACTTATGCTCCCCAACAACATGCCGAGCAGATTAAAAATGCCCTTTTTGAGGCTGGTGCAGGAAATATTGGCAATTACAGTGATTGTTCTTTCTCGCTGATTGGTGAAGGCAGCTTTAAAGCGAATAATTTGGCCAAGCCATTCTTGGGAGAAATTGGGCAAAGGCATTTAGAGACAGAAACGCGCATAGAAGTGATTTTGCCAGCTCATTTATCAAGTAAAATCATTCACGCACTCCAATTGGCTCATCCATACGAAGAAGTTGCCTACGATCTGTTTTATTTACTCAATGAAAACCAAGAAATTGGTTCAGGCTTAATAGGAAACTTGCCTAAACCAATGGATCAAAGCACTTTTTTAGCTTACCTGAAAGAAAAAATGGAATTGAGAGTAATCAGGTACACAAATATTAAAGAGAAGAATATCAGTAAGATAGCAGTTTGTGGTGGCGCAGGTAGTTTTCTGCTAAAAAAGGCAATTCAGCAAGGTGCAGATGCTTTTGTGAGTGCAGATTTTAAATACCACGAATTTTTTGATGCCGAAAATCACCTGATGATAGCTGATATTGGTCATTATGAGAGCGAAAATTTCACTAAATCATTAATTAGTGAAATGATTACCAAAAAATTTCCTACTTTTGCAATCCTTTTATCAAAAATCGATACTAACCCGGTTAATTATTATTAAATTATGGCAGTAGCTGCAGAAATTAGCATAGAACAAAAATTAAAAGCTTTATATAAGCTGCAATTAATCGATTCTAAAATCAACAAATTAACCGCTATCAGAGGTGAATTACCAATTGAAGTGAGTGATTTGGAAGATGAAATCGTTGGTCAAGAAACCAGATTGAAGAACCTATTAGAGGAGGTTAAGAAAATGGAAGAGTCTATTTCTGCTAACAAAGGCAAAATTACTGATGCCAAAGCTTTGGTTAAAAAGTATGAGAAACAGTTAGACAATGTTAAAAACAACAGAGAGTTTGATGCTTTGAATAAAGAAATTGAAATTCAAGGACTTGAGCAACAAGCTTTAGAGAAAAGAATCAAGAATATTCAGTTTGATATTGATCAAAAGAAATTAAGCATTGATACCTTAAAGGCAGAAGCCGATGGTAGAATTGCTGATTTAAAGAATAAGAAGGCTGAGTTAGATAATATAGTTGCCGAAACTCAGAAAGAAGAAGATGAATTAATGAAAGTTCGTGCCAGTGCTGTGAAAGTGTCTGATGAGCGTTTGGTTCATTCTTATGATAGAATTCGTAAAAGCGTTAAAAATGGTATTGGTGTGGCAACTATTGAGCGTGAAAGTTGCAGTGGTTGTTATGCAGGTATACCGCCTCAAAGACAGAGCGATATTAAACAACGCAAAAAGATAATAGTTTGCGAAAATTGCGGTAGGGTGCTTACAGATGCCTTGTTGGCAGAGGAAGTATCAGCAGATTTTAAAAGTTAATTTAAAGGCCACCCTTGGGTGGCCTTTTTTTTATACCTTTGTAGAAATTAAAGCAAATTAACCCAACATTTGCTTAAACCTTAAGCGTATATTTAGGTTCTATGAAGCACTATCAGATTAGGTTATTATTATCACTTATTTTCCTCCTACCTTTTTCTTTGGTTCAGGCAGCCTTTGTAGATTACAATGCACAACTAAATGAGGGGCAAAAGCACTTAAGTTGCCTGAGGCTGCAAAAAGCCAATACAATTTTTAAGGCAGAAATAGCCATTCATCCAGCCAACATAGCGGCACATTTTCTATTGCATTATTCTAATTTTTACCACATAATGGTTCAGCAAGATAAAAAATTGCTGGAAGAATTTGAAAAATCAGCTGCAGCTACCTTATTAAAAATTCAAGAATTGCCAGAAAGCTCTCCATATAGGCTATTTTATAAAGGGAGCATTCACCTGCAAAATGCGCTTATAAAGGGTGCTTTTAATGAATATTTGTCTTCTGCTTGGGATTTTAGAACTGCTTATCAAGAAATCAATCAAAATGAAAGTAAGTTTCCAAGTTTCCTAAGTCATAAAAAAGAACTTGGCGTATTAATGTCGATCATTGGAACCTTTCCAAAGCAATACATGTGGGTGGTAAATGTGGTTGGTTTAGAAGGTGATTTTGAAAAAGGCTTGGGCATACTGACTCATTACATCGATAGTTATGCAAATGAACCATTAATTGAGAAGCAACAATCTTTGATTTATTATACGCTCATTCAATTAAATTTTGGTTCAAACAAAAACCTGGCTTGGGAATTTTACAAGGATAAATGTAAGAATTATGAGCAAAATTTAATTCAATGTTATATGAGGGCCTATGTGGCCGGTAAATGCGGTGAAAATGAGATTGCTTTACAAACACTTAAAAACAGGCCAAATGATTCTTCCTATGAACAAATTCATTATTTGGATTTTTTAATGGGCGAATACCTCATACATCAGCTTGATTTTTCAGCTGCTATTTGGTACAAAAAGTATTTAACTTTTAGCGTTACAAAGTCCTCGTATAAAGAAGCGTATCAAAAATTGGCTTGGATTAGTTGGCTGCAATCCGATACCTCAAAGTTTATTACTTACATTGGCTTGATGGAGAAAAATACCAAGGAACCTGGTTCTGAGGCTAAGTTATTGAGAAATGATATCAAAGTTGGCGTTTACCCCTCCACCGATTTAATGAGAGCAAGGTTGCTTTTTGATGGAGGATATTTAATCCGGTCGAACCAAATTTTACTCAACCTAAACACGAATTCATTAAAAAGTAATTTTCAATTATTGGACTGGAAATACCGGCAGGCGAGGATATTTCAGGAACAAGGAAAGTTTGCAGATGCAATTGTGAGTTATAAGAAATGCCTGGAATTTGGGGTGGGGATAAATTCTTATTTATTACCCAATTCGTGTTTGCAATTAGGCTTAATTTATGAGGAACTGAAATATCCTAACGTGGCAAAATTATATTATGAAAAAGTGAGCGAGTATAGTAATTTTGATTATGAACAAAGCATTAATCAAAAAGCTAAGGCTGGGATAATGAGGGTGAAAAAATAAGTGCAGTATCAGGTGCTTTATTTTATTTATTTTTACTGATGAACAGCCTTGTAATGGCAGGGAATATGAAGTGCAAATGCTGGGTCAGTTACCAACTTTATTGTTTACTTTTTTTTAAAATTAAAGGCTTTCTGAAAAGTTTAGTTTTAATGGTCATTCCCTTTTCTTATTTTCGCGCTATATATGGAAAACTTGAATCAATATAGTGAGCCTGAAAGAATTCGTAGGCAAAAGTTAGTTGAACTTACTCAGATGGGCATTAATGCATATCCACCTGAGTCGTTTGAGGTAAATGTAACTTCAACAGCTGTAAGGGCCGATTATGCGATAGATGTTGAAAACGATAAATGGAAGGACATCAGTATTGCCGGCAGAATAATGAGCGTACGCGATATGGGAAAAGCCAATTTTGTGGTGATCCAAGATGATGCAGGCAAGGTTCAAATATATATCAGAAGAGACGATATTTGTCCGGGTGAAGACAAGTCGTACTATGATATTGTGTTTAAAAAGTTATTTGATATAGGAGATATTATTGGAATTAAAGGATTTGTTTTTACTACCAAAACGGGAGAAATATCTATTCATGCTAAGTCGGTAGTATTGCTCTCTAAAGCTTTACACCCACTTCCTATTGTGAAAGAAAAGGAAGGCGAAACTTTTGATGCCGTTACTGATCCCGAATTTAGGTATCGTCAGCGCTATGCCGATTTGATTGTAAACCCTCATGTAAAAGAAACTTTTCAAAAGCGGTCACAAATGATTCGCACCATCAGAGATTTCTTGAATAACCATGGCGCCTTAGAAGTGGATACTCCTGTATTGCAAAATATTCCAGGTGGCGCTCTGGCAAAACCATTCATTACTCACCACAATGCCCTTGATGTTCCATTTTATTTGAGAATCGCCAATGAGCTTTACTTAAAAAGATTGATTGTAGGTGGCTTTGATTGGGTGTATGAATTTAGCCGTAATTTCAGAAATGAAGGTATGGATAAAACCCATAACCCAGAATTTACAATCTTGGAGTTTTATGTAGCCTATAAAGACTATTTCTGGATGATGGACTTTACCGAAAAAATGCTTGAAAAAGTAGCCTTAGATTTACATGGAACCACAGAAGTAAAAATGGGTGAAGGTACATTAAACTTTAAAGCACCATTTAAGCGAATATCTATATTTGATGCTATTAAAGAATATACTGGCATTGATGTAAGTATAATGGGTGAGGGGGAGTTAAGAGAAGTATGCAAGAAATTGCATATTGAGGTTGATGCCAATATTGGAAAAGGAAAATTAATTGATGAGATTTTTAGTGAAAAATGTGAGGGTAATTTCATTCAACCAACTTTCATCATCGATTATCCAATTGAAATGAGTCCACTCACCAAAAAGCATCGCTCAATTGAAGGCTTAGTAGAGCGTTTTGAATTAATGGTTAATGGAAAGGAAATAGCCAATGCCTACACAGAGTTAAACGACCCAATTGATCAAAGAGAAAGATTTGAAGAACAGGTAAAATTAATGGAAAGGGGAGATGAGGAGGCAATGTTTATCGACCACGATTTTTTAAGAGCTTTAGAATATGGAATGCCTCCAACCGCTGGAATAGGAATTGGCATAGATCGTTTATGCATGCTAATGACCAATCAAGTATCTATTCAAGATGTATTGTTTTTTCCGCAAATGCGACCAGAGGTAAACAATAAAAATGAACAGGTAACCGAATAAATAAAACTAAGCTAAACATTAATGTAGATACATATTATTATTAAATGCCTGATAATCATATTATTTTATGCTTGGTAAATTAAAATATACTTTTTTAGTGGCTAAGCACTTAATTTTACATTAATTACTAAATTATTTGGGCATTAATAATTTATGGCACACCCAAAAATAAATTTCAAATTATGGCAAAAGATAGAATAAGGTCAGTTTTAATAGATGATGTGGACATGATGAGAGCTACGCTAAAAAAGGTTTTAGATGATTTTTCTATTATTGAAATTGTAGGTGAGGCTTCAGATTATGAATCAGCTAGGGAGCTTATTAATTCAACAAAACCTGATTTAGTTTTTTTAGATATTGATTTAAATGGATTAACATCTATAGATTTATTAAATGAAATAACCTGCGAACCAAAGATTATTTTCATTTCCTCGCAACCAGATTTTGCTATCAAAGCATTTGAATTAAATGTTGTAGATTATATTCTTAAGCCAATTAGTAGTGACAGGTTAAAAAAGGCAATTGATCGTGTTATAGAATTAAATAAAAATGCAAAAGCAATGTCTAATTCAGATACAGCTGAGCGTTTTAAACCAGATCAAATTATCTTATTAAATTTTGATAATAAATTAACTTTTATCAAAATTCAAGATATCAATTACATTGAGGCTTTTGGTAATTACACCAAAATATACATGACCGATGGGAAATTAAGTATTACTTATAATTCTATTAAAAATTGGGATAATCGCTTACCAAGTGATGTATTTATTCAAATTCATAGGTCGAGTGTCATCAATATTTTAAATGTTGCCAAAATTGAAAAATGGACTAATGATACCGGAAGGTTGTTTTTGAAAGGTATTGAAAAACCATTTGAAATTAGCAGGAGTTATTTCTTTCAAATAAAAAAGAAGTACAAAGTTTAACCTGATATTTTTTGAAAATGAAAGAAATAAAAAGCCGCAAATTTTGATGCTTTTTTATTTGACAAATTTATGCTTTGTAATGATACCTCGCCAAAATTCCAAGTGGCAACTGAATGCCAGATTTAGCCTGCAAATAGAGTTCTCCATTTTCTAAATTTGTTACTTTATTGAAATTTTGTTTCACTAAATTTTGAACCAATAACGCACTTAATCCCAACGAATAAACATTCAATATTAGAAAGTGTTCTTTTGGATCAAGCAATAGTGCTATGTCTTTTAGCAATTCATTGATACTTTCCTCTAATTGCCATCTCTCCCCATTTGTTCCTATGCCATAGGCGGGAGGATCAAGAATGATTCCATGATAAGTTTTGCCTCGCTTTACCTCACGTTTTACAAATTTCATTGCATCTTCCACCACCCAACGAATATTATCTAATTTTGAAGATTCCATGTTTTCCTTACTCCAGCTAATCACTTGTTTAATTGAATCAACATGGGTAACATCAGCTCCAGCTGCTTTTGCAGCAATACTTGCGCCACCTGTATAAGCAAACAGGTTCAGAAATTTTGGGGCTTCCATCCCTTTTAAATGATCATAAATATAATCCCAATTTGCAGCTTGCTCTGGGAAAATACCAACGTGTTTAAAAGAGGTAAGAGATAAATTAAATTTTAATTCATATTCCCTAGTTTGATAGGGCAAATGCCATTTGGTGTGTTTTTTCTTAGGGTTAATCCATTCTCCGGCATGACTCCCTTTTTGTTTAAAAGTAATATCAGTTAGCTTTTTCCATTCAATTTCATCCCATGATTTGTCCCATAAAGCCTGTGGTTCTGGTCGCCTAATAATGACTGAACCAAAACGTTCCAGTTTTTCAAAATTGCCACAATCAAGTAACTCATATTCTTGCCAATTTTTGGGTGTAAAGCTTTGCATGTATAAATGTAATTGAACAGTATAAATAAATTTTCTAAGGGATATTATTCTAATACGAAGGTTGTTCCTTCAATGGCTAGCCTGGTGTTTTTAAACTCACTTTTAGCCTCTTCCAGCAATGGTGTTAGGTCCTCGTACCTCGATGAAAAATGGCCAATTAACAACTCGTTTACTTTTGCTTGAGTTGCCACCATACCAGCTTGTTTGGCTGTGGTATGCATGGTTTCAATTGCCCTTTCCAATTTGTCGTGCATAAACGTAGCCTCATGGTACAAATAATCTGCCTCATATATAGCTTTTATTACGCGTTCATCGTAAATCGTATCCGAACAATAGGCATAAGAAATTGGCCTGGTAGATGGAAAAGTTAATTCTTCATTCCTAATTCTATTTCCATCGGGTAAATTATAATCTTTACCCATTTTAATGTTGTTAAAATAAGTAAATGGAATTTTATGCTTTTGGCAAGCTTCTAAATTTAATTTTTTGAGTGTGGCTCTTTCCTCAAAGAAATAACCAATAGTAGGAATTCTATGATACAACGGAAATGACTTTACACTAAAATATAGGTTTTCCATTACCACCGATTTCTCACTCGGATCAACCACATGGTAATTTAATGGAAATGAAAAGTCTGTTTCAGAATGTTTGAAAAAAATAGCTAAGATTTCAAATAATTCTTTTGGCCCATAAACATTTACTGCTTGCTCATGCTTCATTAAATTCATTGAAAGCAATAATCCTGGTAGGCCAAGAATATGGTCGCCATGAACATGACTTATAAATATATGCGATATTTTTGACTTCTTAATTTTGTATCGCTGCAATTGCATTTGTGTGCCTTCTCCGCAATCAACAAGTAGGTGGTGTTCGCATATATTTATATACTGACTACTGGGATGCCTATTAATTGTTGGTGATGCGGAACTATTTCCTAATATGGTAACTTCAAATGCCATTATTAATTATTCACTATCTTCTAAAAATTGTTTTTCAAGTTGATCCATATAAATGTATTCTATTGCCTCACTTTCTGTTGGTAACAATAGCAATTGATTTTCTTCAAACATAGCCATCATTTCACTACTTTCATGAACGCAAATCAAGAGTCCATTTTTTGCCAATAGATCGTCATTAATTTCTTGCAAAGATAAGATAGCATCCGCATCAATTTGGCTTGCTTGGCTTATATCAAAAATAAAGTAAAGCCATTGGTTTTGATCCAATTCATTTTGAGCCCCATTTAGCAAGGCTTGCATGTGATCCAAATTTAGTTTGGATGCAGTTGTGGTGAACTTTAAGTAATGTTCGGTTTTATCATTAGAATCTGTCATCTTTGTATGGAAGGTTTTTCGAAAATATAAAAAATGAACAAGAAAATAGCTTTTATTACAGGAGCAAGTGCTGGAATTGGTGAAGCCACCGCAATTTTATTGGCAAAAAATGGATATAATCTAATCCTAAATGGCCGAAGAGCCAATAGAATAAAGGCTTTACAAGATAGGCTTCAAAACGAGTTTCAAACACAATCTCATGCAGCTATTTTTGATATTCGTTTGAAGGAAGATGTTAGAAAGGCCATAGAAGAAATCCCCGATGCTTTTAAAGCCATTGATGTATTGGTTAATAATGCCGGTTTAGCATCAGGTTTAAGTACTATCGACAAAGGTTCATTGGATGATTGGGAAACCATGATTGATACCAATATTAAAGGTTTGTTGTTTGTTTCTAGGCAAGTAATTCCTGGTATGATTGAACGCAAATCTGGTTATATTGTAAATATAAGCAGCATTGCCGGTAAAGAGGTTTATGCTAATGGAAATGTTTACTGTGCAACAAAGTTTGCTGTAGATGCCTTAAATAAGGCCATGCGCATTGAATTATCTTCGTATCCCATTCGTGTTACAGGAATATATCCTGGTGCAGTGGAAACTGAGTTTTCTATTGTTCGCTTCCATGGTGATGAAGAGAAAGCAAAAGCAATCTACCAAGGGTTTGATAGTTTATTGGCTTCAGATATTGCTGATGCAATCTATTATGCTGTAAGTAGACCGTTGCATGTAAATATCAATGAAATGATTGTTATGCCTACTGCACAGCCTGTGCCAGGCATTATTCATAGAAAGTAAATAGCTTAGTTTTTTGAGTTTTCCATCAGGTAGGCTTTGATAAAATCATCTAACCCGCCATCCATTACTTTTTGTACATCTGATGTTTCTGTATCTGTGCGCAAATCTTTCACCAATTTGTATGGGTGAAACACATAGTTTCTAATTTGGCTGCCCCATTCAATTCTCTTTTTGCCAGCTTCAATAATCGATTTTGCCTCATTTTGTTTGCGCAACTCCAACTCGTACAATTGCGAACGTAACATGGTTAAAGCTCTGTCTTTATTGGCACTTTGAGAGCGGTCTACCTGACAAACAATAACAATTCCTGTGGGTTTGTGTGTAAGCTGAACTTTGGTTTCAACCTTGTTTACATTTTGTCCTCCAGCTCCACCTGATCTTGAGGTTTGGAATTCTATATCTGCATCCTTGATGTCGATTTCTATGGTTTCATCCACTATAGGGTAAACGTATACAGATGCAAAGGATGTATGTCTTCTTGCATTGCTATCAAAAGGGGAGATGCGCACCAAACGATGTACGCCATTTTCACCTTTCAAAAAACCATATGCAAAATCGCCACTTACTTCAATGGCGCATGATTTAATTCCAGCACCATCACCTGCCTGCTCGTCAACAACCGCAGCTTTTAAGCCATGCTTGTCTGCATACATTATGTACATGCGCATGAGCATTTCTGCCCAATCCTGACTCTCAGTTCCGCCTGCTCCAGAATTGATGTTAATCATGCAATTCATTTGGTCTTCCTCGTTGCTGAGCATGTTTTTAAATTCAAGCTCTTCAACTACTTTGGCAGCACTTTGATAGCCAGCTTCAACCTCTTCTTCGGTTCCTTCACCTGCCTGATAAAATTCAAATAAAATGGAAAGGTCGTCTAGCTCAGATACCATATTTGCATAAGCATCGGTCCAGATTTTCTTCATTCTGGTTCCTTTAATGTGCTTTTCGGCTTCCTTTGGATTGTCCCAAAAGCCCGGTATGAGCGTCCTAGCTTCTTCTTCTTTGATGTCTAATAGTTTATCATCGACGTCAAAGATACCTCCTCAGGGCATCTGCCCTTAACTTCAGATCTTTTAATTGTTCAGCAGTCATTTAATTAGGAGTTTGCCATTGCGTTTTTAAAACGTTTGCGTTCATTTTCTTCCAAATGCACTTTGCGCAAACGAAGCGAGGTAGGAGTAATTTCAACTAGCTCATCACCTTGAATGTATTCCATACATTCTTCTAATGAAAAGTTGATTTTTGGAGCCATACGTGTTTTTTCATCTGTTCCAGATGCACGCATGTTGGTTAATTTTTTTTCTTTGGTAATATTTACTACTAAGTCGTCTTGGCGATTGGTTTCACCAATTACCTGACCCATATAAATATTTTCGCCAGCCTCTACAAAGAAGCTACCACGATCTTGCAATTTGTCAATTGAATAAGCAATGGCTTTACCTTGCTCACCAGAAATCATTACACCACTACCACGGTTAGGAATAGTACCTTTCCAAGGTTCGAATGCCTTGAAACGGTGAGCCATAATAGCTTCTCCCGCAGTTGCTGTTAAAATATTATTACGCAATCCAATGATACCACGCGATGGGATTTCAAATTCTAAATGAATCAAATCGCCTTTTGGTTCCATTACAAGCATATCACCTTTGCGCTGACTAACATATTCAATAACTTTACCAGAATATTCTTCTGGAACGTTTACGGTTAAAATTTCAATTGGTTCACATTTCTTGCCATCAATTTCTTTAACAATAACTTGTGGTTGTCCAACTTGCATTTCATATCCTTCTCTGCGCATTGTTTCAATTAAGATAGATAAGTGAAGGATACCTCTACCAAATACCAAATATGAATCTGCTGCGTCTGTTTCTTCTACACGTAAGGCCAAATTCTTTTCAAGTTCCTTAAACAAACGATCACGTAAATGGCGTGAAGTAACAAACTTACCTTCTTTACCAAAGAATGGAGAGTTGTTAATACAAAACAACATATTCATGGTTGGCTCGTCAATCTTAATAGGAACTAAGCCTTCAGGATTTTCAAAATCGGCAATGGTATCACCAATTTCAAAACCATCAATACCCATAACGGCACAAATGTCTCCACCAAAGGCTTCTTCCACCTTCATTTTGCCTAAACCTTCAAATGTATAAAGTTCTTTGATACGTGATTTTTGGATCGAACCATCACGTTTTACAATACTTACAGGTTGGTTAACTTTAATGTTTCCACGTAAAATTCTACCAATGGCAATACGACCAGTAAATGAAGAATAATCCAAAGAAGTGATTTGCATTTGCAAATTTCCTTCAGGAACAACTGGCGCAGGTATTTGAGTGATAATATCTTCTAATAATTCAGTAAAATCTGTTGTTGGATTTTTCCAATCTCTGCCCATCCAACCCATTTTAGAACTGCCATACATGGTATGAAAATCTAATTGCTCTTCGGTTGCTTCAAGGTTAAAAAACAAATCAAATACCGCATCATGCACCTCATCTGGGCGGCAATTTGGCTTGTCTACCTTGTTAATTACCACAATAGGTTTCTTACCTAAAGCAAGCGCCTTTTGCAAAACAAAACGAGTTTGTGGCATTGGACCTTCAAAGGCATCAACCAACAATAATACACCATCAGCCATATTCAATACACGTTCAACTTCACCGCCAAAGTCACTGTGACCAGGAGTATCAATGATATTGATTTTTGTACCTTTGTAATTTACTGAGATATTTTTTGCCAAAATAGTGATACCTCTTTCACGCTCAAGATCGTTGTTGTCAAGGATTAAGTCGCCTTTATCTTGGTTTTCACGAAAAAGTGAAGTTTGGTGAATGATTTTGTCAACCAAAGTAGTTTTACCATGGTCAACGTGGGCTATAATAGCTATATTTCTGATATTCTGCATGTTTGTCTAAAAAAGGACTGCAAATGTAAGTGATTTTCCTCGGGGAAAAAATATTTACTTGATTATTTGGTAGATAAAAGGGTTAACTTTGTATTAAGTTGAAAAAAAGAATACAAATATTTCTAGCTATATTCTACTTAATTGGCGCACTTTGGGTTCCATTACATACCCATTATTGCGGCAATGAGCTAACAGAATTAAGCCTATTTACAGGTGAGTTAGATTCTGATGATTGTGAGTGTACATCATTTGGAAACTCTGATTGCTGTTCAGATATAGTTATTAATGCAGAAAATAATATTCAAAAAATCTGCACAAAAATTATCCAATTACCAGAGCGTTATTTCACCTTTCAAGTTGCAATTTCAACCTTAATTCCTACCACATTTCATTTTCATGATTTTGTTTTAGGTTCAAACAGCTACTTCTTAAAATCTCCTCCTTTTTTGGGTCGAACCTACATTGATTTAAGCGTTTTTAGGATATAGTATTTGTTTTTTACTTCAATTTACTTAGAAAGTTTCAGCTCATTTGGGCAACATTTAAAATTCAATTATTTCTTATCAAAAACTAAATTACAATGAAAATTTTTCAAAAAATATTGATACTAGCTTTATGCATACTTTTTACCCAATCTGCCCAAGCACAAAAAAATAAAACCGAAAAAGTTACCTTCAAGGTTTTTGGCAATTGCCCACAATGCCAAAGTAGAATCACGGATGCTTGCGATTTAAAAGGGGTAAAGTCGGCAGAGTGGGATGTGGATACTAAAATGATGACACTCATTTATAATCCCAATAAAATAACTGTCGATAAAGTGCAGGATGCCATTGCGGCAAGTGGTCATGATACCGAAACAAAAAAGGCACCTGATGAGGTTTATAGCAAATTGCCTGACTGTTGCTTATACCGTGAAAAGCCTAATACGCACCACGACTAATGAAAGTACTTCTTGTGTTTTTGTTGGGCTTAATTTCTATGGTGAAATTAGGTGCCCAAAATACCATTGTGCTTAATGGCGTAGTGGTTGAAACTACTCAGAAAGGCGGCATTGAACCCATTGCTGGTGCAATAGTTCATTGGATTGGAAATAAACAGGCTGTGAGCACAGATAGTAATGGCGTATTTCATATTCCCATCGATGCCAAAAGCAATCAATTGGTAGTGCAGGCTTTGGGTTTTAAAAACGATACCATTACCGTAAATGGCGGCAACTATTTAAAGGTATTGATGATTAGTAAACGAAATTTCGCAGATGCGGTTATTTCATACGAGCGAAAATCTTCGGAGGTTTCATTTATTGATCCATGGAAAACAACCATCATGAACGAAAAAGAATTGTTCAAGGCCGCATGTTGTAATTTATCGGAAAGCTTCGAAACCAACCCAAGTGTGGATGTTGCCTACAGTGATGCCATTACTGGGTCGAAACAAATACAAATGCTTGGTCTTGCCGGACAATACACGCAAATGAGTGTGGAGCAAATGCCCGGCATTAGAGGCATCGCCACAAATTTTGGCTTAAACTATATACCTGGTACTTGGGTTAATTCTATTCAAGTTAGTAAAGGCATGGGCTCTGTGGTAAATGGATTCGAAAGTATTTCGGGTCAAATTAATGTAGAGCTCCATAAGCCTGTGGTTAAAGAGAAAGTTTATTTGAATGGATATGTGAGTCAGGGAGGCAGGTATGAAACCAATTTGGTATTGGCTTTTCAACCAACAAAAATGTTTTCACACGCGCTCTTTTTACATGGCAGCACCTATTCTTTACGAATGGACCAAAACAAGGATGGCTATTTGGATAATCCTTTGGGTGAACAGGCAAATGTTTTGTACCGCATGTTTATAGATAACAAAACTGGATTGATATTTCATGCTTCGGTTCAATACGTAAAAGACAAGAAAATTGGCGGTCAAGTTAATTTTCAAGAGCATATGCAAGATACTGCTACTAATACTGTATACGGCACTCAAATTGATGCCGAAAGGTTGAGTGGCTTTATGAAACTAGGCTATGTTTTCCCTCGCTTTAAGTATCGCAGTATTGGATTTCAAGCAAATGCCTCTAACCAAAAATATGATAATTATTTTGGAAATAATTTATATAAGGGCGAGCAAACAAGTTACTACGCAAATTTAATTTATCAGGATATTATTGGAAGCACAAACCATAGAATTCGGGCAGGATTTAGCAATCAAACGGATATTGTTAACGAGAAATTATTCAACAAACAGGCTTATGTTTTTAATAGAAATGAACAGGTAAGTGGTGCCTTTACTGAATACACTTATTCCTATTTGGCTATATTTACTTTGGTTGCTGGTGCTAGGTTAGATTACCACAATTATTTTGATTGGAAATTTATACCTCGACTTCATTTGCGTTATGCACCTTTGGCCACCACTGTTTTTAGGGCAGTTGCGGGAAAGGGCTGGCGTACTTCAAATGTCATTAGTGAAAATATGGGTACACTCATTAGTACGCGAACTTGGAATTTTACGAATGCATTTTTGCCCAAAACAGCTTATGGTTTTAGTCCGGAGGAGGCTTGGAATTTTGG
This sequence comes from Bacteroidota bacterium, assembly GCA_947485745.1. Lineage (GTDB taxonomy): Bacteria > Bacteroidota > Bacteroidia > UKL13-3 > UKL13-3 > B1. The sequence goes on along the minus strand of CANKQY010000017.1, from coordinate 3,302 downwards.
CATAAATGTAAACCATGAATTTAAATTGAACTATCAAAAAGGCTCCTTTGGAATTGATTATTATTATACTGTTTTTGATAAGCAAGTTGTAGTAGATAGAGATGCAAATGCGCAACAAGTTCAGTTTTATCAATTAAATGGAGCTTCCTATAGCAGGAGTTTGCAGGTTCAATTGGATTATCAGCCAATACGGAGATTTGATGTGAGGTTTGCCTACCGTTGGCTAGATGTGAAAACACAATACAACCAAGCCTTATTAGCTGTTCCATTGATTGCACAAAACAGGTGGTTTGTTAATCTTTCTTACACCACAAAAAGCAAATGGAATTTTGATTTAACTGCCAACTGGGTTGGGCAAAAACGTATTCCATTTACACAAAGTAACCCTGAACCATTGAGGTTAAATAATCAATCAGATCCTTTTACATTGGTCAATGCTCAGGTAAGTAAAAGCTTCAAGAAAAGGATTGATTTATATGTTGGTTGTGAGAATATATTTAACTTTCAACAGCCCAATGCCATCTTAGATGGAGCAAACCCTTTTGGGAATTATTTTGATGCTAGTATGACATGGGGTCCTGTTTTTGGCAGGATGTTTTATGGTGGTTTTAGGTGGAAGGTTTAGTAAAATGAGGGGGTTTGATTTATTTCGTTAGGTTTATTTAATGTTCGCCGCTCAATTTTTTGTCAAAATTAATTCCTTGGCTTTTAAGAATTCCGCTTACTTTCCATGCATAAAAGGCTAAATAAGCGAAGCAAAATACACCCACAATATAGCTATATTGGATATTGTTTATTTCATCTGCAACAAATCCCTGTAGCCAACTGATAATGCCACCTCCCATAATCATCATAATTAAAAAACTACTTCCTTGACTGGTGTGTTTTCCCAATCCACTTATGGCCAAAGTGAAAATACAAGGCCAAAGCGTGCTGCAAAATAAACCAACACTGGTAAAGGCATAAACACTGGTCATACCAGTAGTTAACATTCCCACAATAAGAGCTGCAATGCCTAAAGATGAAAATATAAGAAGCATGCGAGCAGGATTTCCTTTGCTTGCAATATCAGCTGCAATTAAAACCAAGATAATAAATCCGTAAATATAAAATGGACTTAAATCATGATTGGCCACTGCATTTACGAATAAGAAAACACCGAAGGCAATATAAGGAGCAATAAATCTCAATATTTTTTGAGTGCTCATATTGTCTGTGAAAGCTTCTACTGCTCCGGTCCATCTGCCAATCATTAAACTAGCCCAATATAAAGAGATATATGGAGCGATATCTTTGGTAAGAAATCCTAAGTTTTTTTCCATATAGGCAGGCAAATTACTAGCTGTTGAAACTTCTACGCCAACATAAACAAAAATGGCTATCATGCCTAGAATTAATTGAGGATAATTAAGAGCAGAATTTCTAGTTGAAACTAAATCATTTGATTCTTCTTCCATGGCCTGAGGCTTATCTGGTAAGGATGAAAATTTCAATAATACTGCAACCATAAGGAAGGCGAAACCTAAAACAAGATAAGGTATTTTTACACTTTCAATACTCATAGTTGTAGTACTTGAATTTGCTGAGCCAAATATGGCAAAACTAACAATTAATGGTCCAATGGTGGTTCCAAGATTGTTAATCCCGCCTGCTAAAGTTAAGCGTTGAGAGCCAGTAGCAATGGGGCCTAAGGCAATAGCTAGTGGGTTGGCAACAGTTTGTTGCAACGAAAATCCAAGTGCAACAGTAAATAAGCCAGATAGCATGAGAGGGAAAGAACCTAAATTTGCAGCTGGATAGAAAAGCAAGGTTCCAAGCGCAGATATTGCTAACCCCAATGCCAAGCCATTTTTATAACCTATTTTATTTACTAAATCTTGTTTTAAAAGCATCGAAATTCCCATATATATTAATGAGCCAACAGTATAAGCAATATAAAATGCCAATGAAACCAACTGGCTTTCCCCTTGAGAAAGTTTAAAAGTTTCTTTGAAAACGGGTATCAGTATGTCGTTACTTGCGGCAACAAATCCCCAGAAAAAAAATACTATTACCAAAGGAATGAACTGGCCCCAGTTTGTTTTTACATTGTCTGAATTCATATGAAAAAAAGTAATTAAGTTAATTTTACTAAGCGCATTATAGGTTTTTATTAGAAATATTCAAGGTCAAAAACGAAATTTTCATATCAAACACACTTTTTTTTATTGAAATATATGCGAAATATCATATTTAAATTAACAATGGTTTGGTAATTTTGGTTTCAGGTTTTAGGAAGCCTAATTTCCCTAATTTTTTATTTACCAGAAGTATAAACTAAACCAATACTATTATGATTTCAAAAATTGTTGTTCCAACTGATTTTTCGCAACCAGCTAAACAAGCCTTGCTTTATGCTATTGCTTTGGCTAATAAGTTAAAAGCTAGTATCAGTGTATTACACATCAACCAAGTGGCAATGGTCGACTCAACTATGCCCGCAGAAACTTACCAATTGTTTGTTAAGGAAATTGAAGATCAAACTACCTTTTTATTCAACAAATTAGAACAAGAGGTTTTAAAGGATTGCAGCGTTGACTATTCTATGCATAGTAGGTATGGTTTTGTGACAGAAGAAATTTGTGAATTTTCTCAAAAACAAGGGGCAGATTTAATTGTATTGGGCACAACTGGTTTATCTGTTTCTGCCGAAATTTTATTTGGTACCAATGCAGCCTCCGTAGTAGCAAAAACCCATGTGCCAGTTATGGTAATTCCTAAAGATGCTGTTTATAAAGAATTTACCAGAATAGTTTATGCCACAGATTACAATGAACCGGAATTTCCATCATTGATGCACTTGATTTATTTTGCGGAACAATTTGATTGTCCGCTTGATATCTTGCATGTAAAATCTGATGCCGATCATTACTTTAATGCGGAGAATAATTTCTTCACCAAAAACAAGGATAAAATTACTTATCCAAACATCCGCTTTGTTGAATTAGAAAAAGGCGATGTTATTGAAAGTATCAATCATTATGTAGAAGAAAATAAAGTGGATTTGCTTGTAATGGCAAAGCACAACCGCAATTTCTTCGATAGATTACTCCACAAAAGCCTCAGCAAGCAAATGGCTTTTCACACCCGCATTCCTTTGTTAGTTTTGGTAAAAAATTTATCGTAGGGGCGATAAATATTTCGCCCTCACCCGGGATGGAAAGGAAATTATTTTTGAAGGGGAGATTTGGTGATGTGGAGATTATGTGATTTATCGTAGGGGCGAAAAATATTTCGCCCTCACCCGGGATGGAAAGGAAATT
>CANKQY010000016.1 GCA_947485745.1 Bacteroidota bacterium | reverse complement strand
TACCGCATAAATATTTTTAAGCACTGCACCATACTCCGTTCCGCGCACATCTGATGATGCCACGGTTCTGATATAGGAATTATTTAAGGTGGCAGCAAATGATCTGGATAGGTCTTGACCCAAGCCTGCAATGGTTAAATAAGATAGCTTTTCATTGGCTACCTCCTCTGCGTGGCAAGGACCAGATATCACCAAAATTCTTTTTTCATCGATGCCGTAGTGCTCTATAAAATAATCGCCTACAATTTGTTTGGTGGAAGGTACCAATCCCTTAATGGCACTCACAATGATTTTATCTTTAAATAACTCTTTTGAAACCGATGCCAACGATGCTTCTAAAAATGCAGCCGGTATGGCTATTAAAAGCACTTCTGCTTCGCTAACCAATTCTTCTAAATGAGAGCTAATCTTAACGTGCTCTGGATGAATTTCTATGGAACTAATATAATCTGGGTTGTGGCGATGCCTAAGAATATATTCTGCTTTCTCCTCGCTCCTCACCCACCAACTTAGGCGCTCAATGCCACTTTTACCGCTAGCCTTATTTTCGCTCAATATCTTCACCAAAGCCGTTGCCCAGCTTCCTCCGCCAATTACTGCTATACTTTTCAAATTCACCATTGGTACAACTATTAGGGCTGCAATTTACATTTTCAATATTAATAAAAAAGGGACCCGAGTTATTCGGGTCCCTTTTCAGTATAATTCGGTTTGAACCAAAACTCGGTTCAGACAGAAAACTAGTTATTGCCTTCTGGACGTGGCTCACGTGGTGGACGAGGACCGCGATCATCTCTTCTACCATCTCTTGGTCCGCGGTTATCATCTCTTGGCGGGCGATTCTCTCTTGGAGCTGGCTCAACATAACCTTCTGGCTTAGGCAATAAAACCTTGCGGCTCAATTTAAGCTTACCAGTTTTTTGATCCACTTCAATCAATTTCACTTTAATTTCATCGCCAACTTTCATCACACCATCCATAGTTGCCAAACGAGACCAGCCAATTTCTGAGATATGTAACAAACCATCTTTGCCTGGCATAATTTCTACAAACGCACCAAAGTCAACAATAGATTTTACTTTACCTACGTATTCAGTTCCAACCTCTGGAACCGAGACAATAGCGCGGATCATAGCCAATGCTCTTTCTAAACTTTCTTGGTTATTAGAAGCAACTTCTACAATACCCATGTTGTTTTCTTCGCTAATAGAAATAGTAGCACCAGTATCGCGTTGCATGCCCTGAATAATTTTACCTCCTGGTCCAATTACCGCACCAATAAATTCTTTATCAATATGTAAAGTTACAATGCGAGGCGCATTTGGTTTGTAATCTGCATTAGGTTCAGCAATGGTCTTGTTCATTTCATCCATGATATGCAAGCGACCAGCCTTAGCTTGGTTCAAAGCTTCTTCTACCATTTCCCATTTCAAGCCATTAATTTTGATATCCATTTGGCAAGCAACAATACCTTTGCTAGTACCCACTACTTTAAAATCCATATCGCCCAAATGATCTTCATCACCTAAGATATCAGAAAGGATTGCAAATTTATCTGTCTTTTCATCATGAATTAAACCCATGGCAATACCACTTACGGCGCCAGTTACTTTAATACCTGCATCCATCAGTGCCAATGAACCAGCACAAACAGTTGCCATAGATGAAGAACCATTCGATTCTAAAATATCTGAAACAATACGCACGGTATAAGGATTAACAGGCGCACCAGGTAATACGCGTTTTAAACCACGCAATGCCAAGTTACCATGGCCAATTTCTCTACGTCCCGGACCACGATTAGGTTTTACCTCACCAGTAGAGAATGCAGGGAAATTATAGTGTAATAAAAACTTTGCATAACCATCATTCATTGGGCTATCCAACATTTGCTCATCGTCGCTAGTACCCAAAGTAACAGTGGTTAACGATTGGGTTTCACCACGTGTAAAAATGGCTGAACCATGCGCACCAGGTAAGTAACCAACTTCACTCCAGATAGGACGAACCTCATCTAAGTTACGGCCATCTAAACGGGTACGATCGTTGATAATCATTGCACGAACAGCATCATACTCCACATCATGGAAATACTTGTTCATTAAAAACTTATCTGTAACAGTGCCTTCAGGTAAAGAAGCTTTGTATTCTTCACGTATTGCTTTAAAACCAGCTGAACGTTCGCCTTTACCAGCTTTAGATTTAGCAATGGCATATATTTTATCGTAAGCAAAAGCGCTAATTTCGGCAGCCATTTCTGGATTGCTGCGCTCGTGGTTGTATTCGCGAGTTGGCTTTTTGCCACCCATCATTTCAACCAATTCCCACTGCGCTTTGATTTGAATCTTGATAGCGTTGTGAGCAACTTTCATTGCCTCTAGCATATCTGCTTCAGTAACCTCAGCACATTCGCCTTCCACCATGTTTAAATCGTGTTCGGTACCAGCTACAATTAGGTCCATATCTGCACGCGCCAACTCATCTTTATACGGGTTGATCACAAATTTTCCATCGATACGCGCAATACGTACTTCAGAAACCGGACCATTAAAAGGAATATCACTTACAATAAGGGCACAAGATGCGGCAAAACCCACAAGGGCATCGGGCATAATGTTTTTGTCTGCTGAGATTAAAGTAAGGGCTACTTGTGTGTCGGCATGAAAATTATCTGGGAACAATGGACGAAGTGCGCGGTCTACAATACGACTCACCAATACTTCATAATCAGATAATTTTGCCTCACGCTTGTGGAAGCTACCAGGAATGCGACCAACAGCCGCAAATTTTTCTTGGTAATCAACTGTAAGTGGCATAAAATCCACATCTTCTTTGGCTTCTTTAGCAGAAACCACTGTAGCAAGAATCATGGTATCACCCATTTTCACTACCACAGCACCGTCGGCTTGGCGGGCTAATCTACCTGTTTCTACACTAATGGTTTTGCCATCTAGTTCGAAGGTTTTTGTTGTTGCAACTGACATATTTTTTTGTCTTTTTCTAGAATTTTAAAAATAAAAGGGCAGCACCTGTTGGCCTGCCCCTTTTCCAATAAATTTAATAATGCCTTTTCCAGGAGAAAAGGGCATAGAGATTACTTACGCAATTCAAGTTCTTTAATGATATCCCTGTAACGAAAAACATCTTTACGTTGCAGGTAATTCAATAAAGCACGTCTTTTACCTACCATTTTCACAAGGTTTAACTCCGCAGAGAAGTCTTTCTTGTTTAATTTCAAATGTTCAGTAATGTGGTTGATCCTCTCCGTAAACAGAGCGATCTGACTCTCAGCTGAACCAGTGTCTGTTTTAGACTTGGCTCTACCGTGCGTTGCGAAAATTTCTTGTTTCGCTTCTGTTGTCAAATGCATGATTTAATAATATTTAATTTTTATGTGGCGCAAAAATAGACTAAAAATTTAAATTTCTATGCATTGCCCTCATTTTTTGCCTTTTGAATATCCAATTTGGACTATTTAGCCATAAAAAAATTAAAAGCCTTGGCCAAATTAATAATTTCGCCAAAGATCTTAAAACTCAATTTTAGGTCGCCATGATCCAATAAATCAGAGAGTTCCAAATGAACCTCTTTGTTATTTTCTTTGAGCAATCCATGTAGCAAAACCGACTGCGATGCAGGAATTACATTGTCGTCTTTCCCATGAATAATGGCAACCCTACAAGTAATTTTATGCGCATGAATAGTTAAATCGAGTCGCTTTTTCCAAATGTCGAAATCCGGAATTTTGGTCCAGGCATTCATGATTACTTTGCTTCTATATTCGGTATCATACCTGAGCTTTTTATACAATTCAACGGTTGTACGATTAGATTTGGCAAGTACGCTAGGCAGCAATGGAGTGGGTCTTTTTAAACCATTGTCTTCTAAGGCGGTTTGAACCAATTCTTCTAATTCAGGATTGTGGCCAATTTCATATTTCAGAAAATTTTTCATGAGAATATGCATCCCATAATCATCCATATTTTTTTCGTTTGTTAAGGCAAATTGAATGGTAGATTCAAAATCGCTAAAACTCCCTAGCAAACAAAGAGAGGAAACGCTATTCGCAGGTAGCTCGGCAATTGCCAAGGTAACAATGGCAGCTGTAAAAGAAGGTGCAAAAGCGGCAGGAATAAATTTATTTGGGTTCAAAATAGGATCAGCCAAAATACTTTGAATCACCTCTTTCACCTCATCAATACCAGAAGGATGAATGAGCAGAGAGTCAATGGTTTGAATCTTTGGCGTAATAACGCGGTAACCCATTTTCCTAAAAGCATTGTTCACTACCGCTATTCTATCGTCCTTATAACCACTTATAGAAAACCCCGTAAAAGTAATGATTAGGCCTTTTTCTTCACCAACTGGAGTATATAAAATAACAGGTGTTTTACCCTTAGGCAGCAGCAATTCTGTTTCCACTCCCAGGGTAGTATCCTTCCTTACAGAAGTATTAATAATAAACTTTAAACCTTCTAAAAATGATTTCAAACCTTAAAAATGATTAATTGTAAATAAATTAGTTCCAAAAGTATCCTTTTGTATGGATGAAATCATTTTCAAATTATTTCTTTTATGTTAACTAAGCAATTTTAAGAATATTTTTTCGGAATCCGGATAATTGGAAAAAAGAAAGAAAAACAGTGAAAGAAAGAGAAACAGAAAGAGAAAGAGGGAAAGAAAGAGTAACAGAAAGAGAAAGAGTTTTTTACCCATTTCTCTGCCGAAGCATCGGAACTCCTTCTCTTTCTCCTTCACTTTCTCTTTCTCTTTCTCCTCTTCAGCGAGGAGTGTGACCGTGGGGCTGGCCCTCCCCTTCGGGCTTCAGACGATGACGAATATTTATCTAACAAACTAAAACTTTCTTAAAACAAAAAAGCTCCACCATATTGGTGAAGCTTTCTAATCGTCTGTAGCCCGTAGGGGAGTCGAACCCCTCTTTTCAGAATGAAAATCTAACGTCCTAACCGATAGACGAACGGGCCATTATTTTGGGTTGGCAAAATTAGGATTTTTTGGGATAAATCAAAATCTTTTTTGAAAAAAATGAAAAATGCCAAAATATAGAAGCAACTCTAATGGATTAGAATATTGGTTTTCATCCTATTTATCAGGACATTCTTCGAAAAACACCTAATAATTAAACAATTTTAAGACCGAATGATTAAATTTGGATATTGCGAATTCAAATTTAGATGCTAAAATGCTTAAAATAATAAGAATCAGATTGTCAATAAATTGCCATAAAATAAACCTATAAGTTGATATTATGAAAATTGTTTCCAAAATCTATTGTTTAAGTGATTATTTAGGAATAAAGCCAATTGAAAAACTTAAAGAATAATTAAATTAATTCCCTGTTGCCAAAAATCGATTTCGGAGGGACATTCCAGCAAAATCGTAAAATATGGCAACCTCAAACTTCTATCTTTACAAAGCGGATTCAACAGAGGAAACACAAATAATCCTTCACTTTCGCTTATGGTTCAAAGCAGAAATTAGCCTACTCTACAAGGCAAAAAATACATCCCAAAAACTGGAATAGTGGAAAACAAAGGGCAAAAGAAACCGAAACGTTCAAGCAAGGCAAAGAATTAAATCTCTTACTGAACAGTATTGAAAACGAATCCTTCAATATTTGCGGCGTTTGTTAAATAGCAGCGAAAATTCACTCTCAAATGAAGCAACGATTGCTCATATTATAATATATAAGCTTGATTGAAAAATTGTTTTTTAAACCACAACTCAAATGCTGGATCCACAAACTCAAACTTATTATTTATTTCGTGGATCAAATCATTATTAATGAGTATCGTTTTATTTTTACTCACATTTCTTGGAGTACCCAATTGGTGTTGCTTCATTACTGCTGCACTTGTAAATTGGGTTTCGTTTTTGGCAACTGCTTTTAATAAATTTAACTGTGTATGACTTATGCTTTCAATTTCCTTTTGATACAATGGGGTATTGGCATTAATAAGTTCGTTCAATGCTGCATTTATCTCTGTTATAGTTGCCCTTTTTTGCGTTAAATTCCAAGTATAATTAGCTAATTGCTGCACATACCACGAATGGTTTTTCATAACAAATGGAATAATTTGGGCCGTTTTTTCATTAATTATTTTGTTGGTTGAGACAAAACTATTACAGATAAATGGCACCCATTTGCTTGCTTCAATTTTTTGCAATAACATGATATCGCCAAAGCGATAAAAAGGTTTAGATGGATTATTAAAAATATCGGCCATCATGTGGCGTTTGCTGCCATACAGGCAATAAGTAACTGATTTGTGGCGCTGCCAACATGCTCTTAACTTTTTTTCGAAAATCAAATAATCTTTAAATGAGGAAAGATTTTGAAATTCATCTAAACAAATAATATATTTAATCCCCTTCTTTTTGGCAATTATTTCGGGTAAATTTAAAATTTCATCACTGTTTTTTTTCAATTCTTGCCAATCAAAACTTAAACTAAAATCTGCAGTTGGATCGATACCAAGACTTAATTTAGGAATTAGTTTTTTGAAAAAATCTTTCCCACTACTCATCCATTCTTGCCATTTGGTTGAGGAAGATTTAATTATCTCCCGCGCAAAGTTTTCTAAAAACTCCTCTTCACTGCTTACCGAAAACAAATCGATAATTACCGTCTTGGTTTTTTTATCTTTCTTATTTATATCTGATATTACTTTCTCTACCAAGGATGATTTACCCCATCTCCTAGGTGAAATGATGGTGGTATTGATTCCATTTAATAAATTACTTCTCAATTTTAACGACTCAGTCTCTCTGTTTGTAAACGACTGAATGCTCACTGTTGTTCCATAAATAAAAGGCGAATCTTTCATAGTTCAATATTTCTTGATTTTAATTTTATACCAAATGGTATTATACACAAAGGTATAAAATTATGCTAATCATACAATTCTTTTACTAACATTCTAAACCCTCCTTCTACTTAACCGCCCTCCCCAAATCAATTACCGCTTCCTCATAAACTTGGCAGGGGTTAATTGAGTAGTATTGTTGGTTCAGCCTTTTAGGATCGTGGTATGTAGCTCCCAGTCGCCATTCGTTGTATACTTGAACTTTGATGGATTCACTGCTTTTATCATAACCCATTATGCTTGATTTTACAATGGTATCCAAAATTTGGCCGTTGGCAAATGGCCCAACTTTATATGGGGCATTCAACATATAAGGTGGCGCAAAGTTGCTTGCAGTAATGCGGTAGTAAAGCGTGTCACTGGAGGTATAAGGCTTGTTTGTTGCAATTTTATACACCACAAAGCTGTTTGAACCTTTCACAATATTTCCAAGATTGACTGTCTTGTTTAAGGGAAGATCTGATACTAAAGAGGTATTTGCAAATCCGGCCGCAAAGGAAACCGAAAGATTTCCATTGATTAAATCGGAAACACTTTCATAGGTGGCCGAAAATTCGCCTTTTTCATTGGTTGTTAATGATAACTCAAAAGGATCTTCGAATAGGCCCATTGTGTTATACTCTAATAAAAGTGGATAGTTGGCATAAGGAATCGTATGCGAACAATCTTTATAGAGAACGCCGCTTACCACAAACCTTTCTTTTTCACGCTTGCATGAAAAGAAACATATAAGAACTACCAGGGCTAAAAGATACCGCATGGTCAAAATTATAAAAAAAAATACTTTTTGGTTCAAACCGAAAATATAAAGCCTTTACTAGCAGCAGAAAGAGGGCTAATAAATGGATACATCGCTTATAATTAGGCAAAAAATCAAAATCTTCTTTTTAAAGAATAATCATTTATCTTTGCGCCACTCAAAAATAACCCATTTATAACAATGAAAATAGGAATCAACGGATTCGGCCGTATTGGTCGTTTGGTTTTCAGGGCTGCCATCAATAACCCTCAGGTAGAAATTGTTGGAATCAACGATTTAATTGATGTAGACTACATGGCCTACATGCTTAAGTACGACTCAACTCATGGCGTTTTCAAAGGTGAAATTACCATTGAAGGTGGTAACCTAGTTGTTAATGGTAAAACCATTCGTGTTACTGCAGAAAGAGACCCAGCAAATTTAAAATGGGATGCAGTTGGCGCAGAATATGTTGTTGAATCAACCGGTTTATTTTTAACTTTAGAATCTGCGGGTGCTCATATTAAAGCTGGTGCAAAACGCGTAATCATGAGCGCGCCTGCTAAAGATGATACGCCTACTTTTGTAATGGGTGTGAACCAAGAGAAGTACACTGCTGATATGACTATAGTTTCAAATGCTTCTTGTACTACCAATTGCCTTGCTCCTATTGCTAAGGTATTAAACGATAATTTTGGAATCTTAGAAGGTTTAATGACAACAGTTCACGCTGTTACCGCAACTCAAAAAACAGTTGATAGTCCTTCTGCTAAAGATTGGAGAGGTGGCCGTGGTGCTTACCAAAATATTATTCCTTCGAGCACCGGTGCTGCTAAAGCTGTAGGCTTGGTAATTCCTGAATTAAAAGGAAAATTAACTGGTATGAGCTTCCGTGTTCCTACTCCAGACGTTTCTGTTGTTGATTTAACTTGTAGATTGGTTAAAGGCGCAAGCTATGATACCATTAAAGCTGCCATGAAACATGCTTCAGAAAATGAAATGAAAGGCATTCTTGGCTATACCGAAGACGAAGTGGTAAGTTGCGATTTCTTAGGCGATGCGCGTACTTCTATTTTTGATGCAAAAGCGGGTATCTCATTAAATGATAATTTTGTAAAAGTTGTTTCTTGGTACGATAACGAATGGGGCTATAGCAACAAAGTGGTAGATTTAATTTGCCATATGGATACGGTGAAGTAGGAAAAAGTCGCAGGTCGCAGGTTCTTTGCAATGGTGAATATAACAAAAAAAGCTTCGGGAAACCCTGAAGCTTTTTTTATGTGGTAAATTCAAAACCTGCGACTTGCGACCTGCAACCTGAGACCTGCAACAAAAAAAAGGCCATCATTGCTGATAGCCTTTTATTTGTAATTCAAATTTTCTTACAGAATTATTTTCCTTTTTTGGTCATCTCGCCTACTCTATCCATTACACAACGGAAACCAATAGTGGCGGTTGATTGATCTTGATCTAAATAGCGTCTGTTACCTGGACTCATCCAATAAGCTCTATCAGCCCAGCTACCACCTTTATATACACGAGCGGCATTATCTATCAATGAAGAAGCACCATACTCATATTTTTGCTCAATATCTGGGTAACCTAATTCGTCTTTGTAGCCAATGTTATCAGATTTTTTGTAGTTTCTACGCTTGGCATTGTCTTCCTCGGTTACGTCTACATAGATTAAACGACCAAGACTATCTTTTTCAGAAATAAAGCCATCAGCATCTGATTTATATTTTTTGTAGCTATTACCACGATAAGGGTTAAAGCTTGTATTGTCTTCAAGAGATAAAGGACGATATACGTCATTAGTCCATTCGCTTACATTACCAGCCATGTGGTATAAACCTAAATCATTTGGTAAAAATTTTCCATCTTTTACAAGTGTAGTATAAAGTGCACCATCATTTAAGTTACCAGCAATACCAGCACCATCGCCTCTACCTCTGGTGTAGTTGGCATACATTTTACCACGAGTTTTTTCGGTATCAGCTCTACGCATGGTTAAACCATTCCAAGGATAAATTCTTTTTATATCAATGTTTTCGTTGAAACCTGCAGATTTGTATGCACCAGCAGCATATTCCCACTCCGATTCGGTTGGCAGGCGGTAGCTAGGTAATAAGATACCATCTTCCATGCGCACTTGGCGAGTTTTTCCACCTGGGGCGTAATCACGTAATTCTTTTTTAACACTTGGAGTGTATAAACCAAGTAGATACGCTTCTGTATTAAAGTTTTGATCGCCAGTTTGCTTTTGGATATCTAAACTCACAAAACCTTCGCGCACCATGATCATTTCGTTTACACGATCTGTGCGCCATTTGCAATATTCAGCAGATTGAACCCAACTAACACCAACAACAGGGTAATCTCTGTATGCAGGGTGACGCAAGTAATACAATACATAAGGCTCGTTGTATGATAATTTATCTCTCCAAACCAAGGTATCAGGTAATGCTTTTGAGTATACAATTGGATTATCCGCATATTGACGCATTAACCAATGCAAGTATTCTAAATAGTGGAAATTAGTAACTTCAGTTTCATCCATGTAGAAGCTACTAACAGAAGCTCTGCGCTTCAAGTTATTGTGGTCGTATGTAAGATCTGTTTCGGCAGCACCCATAGTAAAGGTACCCCCTTCAACAAATATTAGACCCGGACCAGTTTCCTGCTCCTTGAATTTGTGTTTTTCAAAGCCACCCCATTTGGCGTCATTGTACTTCCATCCGGTAGTACTTGATTTACCTGCTTTGTTACAAGAAGAAGTATAAAAAATACTTGCTCCTAGAAGGGAGTAAAGGAAAAATTTTGAAACCGTTTTCATCACTTTATCTTAATTTTGGAATATTCAAACATAAGGAATATTTTTAAAAAAACACTTATTCACAATGTTTTTATAAAAAAAACCAATTTTATAGTTCTGGGCAAACAAGCCTTTTGTTATATCTCACACCTTGTTTAGGCTTTGGTTTAATTTCAAAACCCAAAGAAATTTCATGAGAGCCAACTGTAGCTGTTTTTGCCTTTGAAATGGTAGCATCATAGCTGTATCCTACCTTCATATTTGGAAAACGCAAACCAATTAAAAAAATTGCAGCATCCGAATTATTTGAGGTTTGCCTGAACCAAGCTCCCAAGGTAAGGGCCTTTTGTTTCACATAAAAACCAAGATTCATTTGATAGAATTCTTTTTGCTGCATAAATAAAAGGTTGGGAGAAAGAATAATTCGCTCCTCTTCATACCTTGTTTTGTTGAGGTAAATATTTACGCCTGTATGTAGGGTGTATTTTCTAGGTAGCTTTAAAGCTTGATCATCCTTGTCTCTGTAATAAAAGCTCATATTTGGTTGAGTCAAGTTATGGATGGCAGCCCCAAAAAACATGCGACTGCTATATAATATCATACCTGTAGAAAAATTAGGTACTGTAATTTGTTCAATTCCTTTTGCCTCTGCTGTAGGCAAAACTACGCCCCTAGCAGGGTCAATCATATCCTCGAAAACAAATTTACTGAAATCGTACCTTCTTTGAATAATTCCACCTTGAAGCGCTGCATTGAATGCCCACTCCCTATTTACTTCTAAGTTATATGAATAAATTCCACTGATACTAGTTGTAGTAAGAAAACCATCTCCGGCAACATCATACATGCTTACCATACCTAGACCGCTTTTTATTTTGCCCAAGTATCCATCTACGCCAATAACTGCGGTTTTATAGTTGTTTTGAAGTGCGGTATATTGAGATCGTGCATTTAGGCCAACCCTAAATTTACGAGCAGCACCGGCCATAGCTGGATTTGTATATAATGGAGAAGCGTAAAACTGACTTAATTGCGGATCTTGCGCAATGATATCCTGCCCAACTGCTAAACAAATTAATAAGAATAAGATAATCTTTTTCATCAACTTCTGGTGTTAACCGGTTAAAAATAATAATAAAAAACTTTATCCCAAATTAAATTATTTTAATTATTCAACTTAAAAATTGTTCAAGCAGCGTAAAACATCAATTTTAACATTAAAAATCAGGACAAGTTACTTTACGAGGTTTTGATTTTGGTACACGCTTCTTTAATTCAAAAGCAATTGAAACCTCATGAGAATTGGTAGCTCCCGTTTTTGCCCTACTAATAGTTGCATCGTAAGAATAGCCGATTTTAATTTTAGGTGCTTTTATACCAACCAAAATGATTACGGCATCAGAATTTACTGAATTCTGACGATAATATACACCACCAACATATGAACCTTTGCTCATATACATTCCCAAATTCACTTGGTTGAACTGGCGCTGAGTTTTAAAAATCACATTCGGATACAAATTAACTTGGTTTCTTTCATTCCTATCTCTCACAATTGGAATTACCAATCCGGCATGAGCAGTATATCTTCTTGGAATAGGATTTGAACTACCCACGTAAAAAGCTTGAGCAGGTTCGAATAAATTATGTGCGGCAAAACCGCCATAAAAATTTTTTGAGTATCCCAAGACCCCTGCACCAAAATTTGGTATTATGATTGAATTATCACCTGAGGGCTCACTTGTTGGATTAATAAAACCTTGGGTTTTAACAATTTGATCAAACCACAACAACTTACTAAAGTCTATGGTTTTTTGCATAATACCAACTTGAACAGCAGCCTGAATAGTAAATTTTCTGTTAACAGGAATTTGGTAAGCATAAATGGCATTGATACCCGTGGTTTTTAATGTACCCACACCTTGCTCATCATAGGAAGCTATTACCCCAAATGCGCCATTGATCTTGTCAAAATGTTCATCATAGCTGAAAGATCCTGTGCGGAAAGCACCAGATACACTAGGCCATTGGTTCCTAAAGTCCATGACAATTCTACCGTGATTAACACTACCAGCAAACGCAGGGTTGGTATATATAGGATTGGCATAAAACTGAGAGAATTGCGGGTCTTGCGCCCACGATTCTACTCCCAGCAGTAGCATCATCCAAATGATTATATTTACCCTTATTACTAAGCTCTTGTTTGAATTCATTTAATTTTATGTCGATTCAATTCTAATTACCATAGAAATGCAATAATAATAATTTGTTTTAATAAACTTCACACTTAACAGCACAATTTGTTTTTATTTGTTGACGTTTAAAGCAGTATTAACTAATTTTCAATAATAAGTATTTTGTTTGTACCCATGCAATTTTTAAAAAAATTAAGAAAAATTAAGCATTTTCTGCTCATTTTCAGTTTGCTTTATGTGGCTTTTTGTGATGGAATTCAGGCCCAAAATAACGTCATTTATAACGCTATCAGCTGGAATTCAACTACTTCAAATAAATTGGAATTTCCGGGTGCTGTTTACGATGCAGCAAATGGCAATTCACCAATTTTTCAGAAAAAAATTAGCATTAGCTCCAACCAAATTGAAAAAATAAATATTTTACCTTTGAAAGAATCCGATTTGGAAGCAAATAATTTTACAAGTTTTCCAAAAATTTCCAATTCCTACGATGTAAATTATTATGTGGCATATGAAAGAGGAACCGCCTTTTTAATGCTTTATTTTTGTCCATTGCGAAAAGAAGGAAACCAATTAAAGAGATTGGATAATTTTAACATTGAAATTGTTTATGGAAATACCCAAGTCACAGCTAGTTTAAAAAAGAAACCAGTTTATGCAACCAATTCAGTTCTTGCTAGTGGCGATTGGATAAAAATTGGCACCACACAAAATGGTATCTATAGAATTGATTATGGAACCATTCGAAATCTTGGAATTAATCCAGATATCATTGATCCCCGTAATATTAAATTATATGGCAGAGGTGCGGGCATGGTTCCACAAACAAATTCAGCAGAGAGAATAGACGACCTCAAAGAAATTCCAATTGGCTTCCAAGGAGAAAATGATGGCAAATTTAACCCTGGTGACTTTATAACCTTTTATGGCGAATCACAGATTAACCAGTGGAATTATGATGCAAATACAAAAGAGTATTCATTCGTTTCTAATTTTTATTGCGATACAACCTATTACTTTTTAACTGTTGGTTCAAGCCCAGGAAAGCGCATTGCTAAAGTTAGTTCTACCACTGGTGAAAGTGCAGTAATTAACTCCTATACTTATTTATATCAATACAACAATGAAAAAAATAACCTCATTAAAACAGGTAAAGTATGGGTTGGGGAGGATTTTGACCGCATTACCCAACAAAGTTTTAATGTAAGTATTCCTTTTTTAATTAATACCGAACCCATTAAATTTCGTTCATCTGTAACTGCTCGTTCATTTGTTAACAGTAGCTTTCAAATTCAAGCAAATGGTGCACCAATCATGAACCAATTATGTAGTTCTGTTAATCCAGGTTATGAGCAAAGTTATACTTGCGGGTTGATTATAAATAAGACTACCTTTTTGAGTAGTGCTGCCAATTTTACCTTAAACTATGCCTACGATAAACCAGCAAGTGGAAGTATAGGCTGGCTCGATTTTTTTGAAATACAAGCTAA
Source organism: Bacteroidota bacterium (assembly GCA_947485745.1). GTDB lineage: Bacteria > Bacteroidota > Bacteroidia > UKL13-3 > UKL13-3 > B1. Next base: position 25,299 of record CANKQY010000016.1, on the reverse strand, counting down.
AGCAGAACTAAGGATATTGAATGGAAATTTTATCTTCAAAGATGCAAGTAACATTGGGGCAGGAAAAATTTCTAAATATGTTATTGGTTCAAACCGAACCTTAACAGTTTTGGATGTAAGCAACCCAGTTGAGCCTGTTATAATAGAAGGAGCATTTGCAGCAAACCAGTATTCATTTGTTCATCCAACTGACAGCCTTAAAACATTTGCCGCTTATGATGGAACAAATTATTTACAGGTATTAAACGGCGGTAAAATTGCCAATCAAAACTTACATGCTTTGAGTAACCCAGATGGATTTATTATTGTATATCCTGCATTTTTGGGTGAAGCAAAAAGGTTAGCGGATCATCACCGTACAAAAAATAACTTATCTGTGCACGTGGTAAATGTTCAAGAAATATACAATGAATTTTCGGCAGGTTCGCCTGATCCAAGTGCCATTAGAGATTTTTTAAGGATGTTCTATAAGAGAGCTGCAAGTGCGGCACAAATGCCCAAATATGTTACCCTTTTTGGCCGTGCTTCATATGATTATAAATACAGAGAAAAACCAAATACCAATTTCGTTCCAACCTTTGAAAGTTATGCCTCATTTGGCCCAACAGATAGCTATTGTAGTGATGATTATTTGGGTTTTTTAGACGATAATGAAGGTCGCTGGGATGTTGGATCAAACAGCAATGAATTATTAGATATTGGAATTGGCAGGTTACCTGTTACCAATGAAACAGAAGCCAATGATGTAGTCAATAAAATGATAGCTTATTCTGGCATTTCTGCATACAACCCTTGGCGCAATAAATTGGTTTTTGCAGCTGATGACGAAGATTATAATTCACATCAATCACAAGCAGATATTATTTCCAATAGTATTTTAAGTAAATACCCCGAATACAATATTGAAAAAATTTATTTGGATGCCTACAAAAAAGAAAGTACTGCTGGCGGAGCAAGGTTTCCAGATGCGCAGAAAGCAATCAATAATTCCATAGAAAGTGGCTGCTTAATTTTTAATTATACTGGACATGGAGGTGAGGTAGGACTTACGGCTGAGCGGGTAATGGGTATAGATGATATCAATAGTTGGACCAATGGTTTGGAGTCGACAGGAGTTAGGTTGCCATTATTTTTAACTGCCACTTGTGAGTTTAGCAGATTTGATGATCCTGCTAGACTTTCGGCTGGAGAATTGGCTTTACTAAATCCGATTGGCGGGGCTATAGGATTATTTACTACAGTAAGGCTGGTTTATTCTGGACAAAATGCAGAATTAAACGCTAAATTTTATGAAAATGTTGGCTTCGATTCTATCTCTCAATTAAACCCACCTCGCTTAGGAGATATTGTTAAGAAAACAAAGAATGCTTATGGCTTTGCGGATGCCAACGCAAGGAATTTTACTTTATTGGGTGATCCATTTTTAATGCTAGCGTATGCCAATTATGGCGTTAAAACCAGCAAAATAAATGGCAAAGATTTGGCTATTTTTAACGACACTTTAAAGGCATTAAAGAAATTTGAAATTAGTGGTTTTGTTGTGGATAAGAGTGGCAATAAATTAACAAATTATAATGGTGAGATTTACCCGGTGATTTATGATAAATTCACTACTTATTCTACCCTAGGTCAAAATCCTCCTTTGAGCACAAGTATGCCATTTAAGATGCAAAATAATGTTTTGTATAGAGGAAAATCAAGCGTAACCAATGGTGATTTTACTTTCAGTTTTGTGGTTCCAAAAGACATAGCTTATGAATATGGCTATGGTAAAATTAGTTACTATTTTAATAACCCCACTAATGATGGAAATGGCTTTTACAATAAAATTTATATTGGTGGAACAGGCGATAGTGCTGCGGTAGATAATAAAGGGCCAAAAATTACGTTATTTTTAAACGATCAAAAATTTGTAAACGGTGGCTTAACCAATGAAAATCCAAAATTGATTGCAAAATTATTTGACGAAAACGGAATCAATACTACCGGCAAAGGAATTGGTAGAGATTTAACTTTTGTAATAGACAATAACCAAACACAAGCAGTGATAGTAAATGATAAATACCAAGCCAATCTTAACTCCTACCAAAGTGGAGAAGTGCAGTATGAAATCAAAAATTTATCAGTTGGAAAACACCAGTTAAAATTTAAAGCTTATGATGTATACAATAATATTGCGGAAGCTACCCTTGATTTTGAAGTAAGGTCTTCGGAAAAACCAACTATTTTAAACTTATTAAATTACCCAAATCCATTCAATAATTCCACTACTTTCCATTTCGACCATAACCTAAATGGGCAAGAAATGAAGGTAATGATTCAAATATTTACTGTAAATGGCAGGCTTATAAAAACCTTGCAATCTCAATCAAATGGGCTTGGAACGCATTTCGACCAATTGTTTTGGGATGGTAAAGACGAATATGGCGATAAGTTGGCAAATGGCGTTTACATTTATAAGTGTAAATTGCAATCACCAGGTCATAAAACCATTGAAAAATTAGAAAAATTGGTTATCTTAAATTAAATCTTGAAATTAGTCCGCAAATAATTGCACAAAACAGAATAATGAGAAAAAATAAATTCAAACTTTCCTTTGTTTTTATAGGAATACTAAGTATTGGTGTTTTAACAGAATCTAGGGCTCAAATTGCAACTTCGCAATTAGATGGTAGGCAAAATACCATCACTACAGCAGTTCCTTTTTTGATGATTATCCCAGAAGCTCGCGGAGGTGGAATGGGTGATGCAGGTGTGGCTTTGCCTAATGACGCTAATGCCATGCATTGGAATTTATCTAAAATTGTTTTTAATGAAAAAAAAGGAGCTGTCTCCTTGAGTTATACCCCTTGGTTAAGAAGTTTGGTGCCAGATATTTCTTTGGCGTATATGTCGGCTTACGGAAAAATAAATGACCGTTCTGCCATTTCTGGTTCACTTAGATTCTTTTCATTAGGAAATATTCAATTTACCGACCAGTTTGGAAATCCGTTGGGCACTTATAACCCAAATGAATTAGCTGTTGACTTTGGTTATGCCTCAAGACTATCTGAGCATTTCTCTTTAGGAATAGCCTTTAGATATATTCGCAGCGATTTAGCAGGCGCATTTAACCAATCGCAGGCGGCTGTGAGAGCAGGAACATCTTATGCAGGTGATATTACTTCGTATTATACCAACAAAACCAAAATTAAATTAGAAGGTAAAAAGTATAACCTCAACTACGCATTTGGCGGCGCAATCACAAATATTGGTTCAAAAATCTCCTATACCAGTAAACAATTCGAAAATTTCATTCCCATTAATTTGCGCGTAGGAACTTATGGCATGATTGAAATTGATAAATACAATACAATAGCCCTGGCAGTAGATTTTAATAAACTTATGGTTCCTTCAAACCCTATTTATGCAAGAGATAGCTCTGGAATTATTATTTTTGGTGCCGACAATAAACCTGTTATAAACGAAGGATATGATCCTGACGTTCCAATTATTCAAGGTATGATCCAATCTTTCTATGACGCACCGGGAGGTTTTAAAGAAGAACTGCAAGAAATTACTATTTCTACTGGTTTAGAATATTGGTACGACAAACAATTTGCCTTGCGTGCTGGTTATTTTCACGAAAGTGAATTTAAAGGTAATAGAAAATTCATGACTTTTGGTGCTGGTTTCCGTTTCAATGTTTTTGGATTAGATTTATCTTACTTAGTGCCAATTGAGCAAAGAAATCCATTAGAAAGAACTTTACGTTTTACCCTGATATTCGATTTTGATGCCTTTACCAGTCAGGATAAAGAACAAACCTCTAGCCCAATTATAGAATAATGCGCATAGGTTTTGGATTTGATGTTCATCAGTTGGTTGAGGGAAGGGATTTTATTTTAGGAGGAATAAAAATTCCATCCGAAAAAGGAATACTCGGCCACAGTGATGCAGATGTTTTATTACATGCTATTTCTGATGCCATTCTTGGTGCATTAGCTCTCGGCGATATTGGCGTGCATTTCCCAGATACCAGTGAAAGCAACAAGGGCATGGATAGCAAAATTATTTTACAAAAATGCATATCATTGGCCAAAGAAAAAGGTTATGTGATAGGTAATATAGATACTACTATTGTTTGTGAAAAGCCAAAAGTAATGCCTCATGCATTGGCCATGCGAACTTGCATTGCCGCAATTTGTGAAAAAACCATCGAGGATATTTCCATCAAAGCAACTACCAATGAAAAAATGGGATTTATTGGTCGTGGAGAAGGCATTGTAGCCTATGCCACAGTATTAATGGTAAAAGAGTCTGCCAATTAATTAGCCTATTAAATAACGCTAATAGTCATTAGTTAAATTTTAATTTCATCTTGCTTTTTTTTTTTAAAAGAAAATGCTAGATTAGGCAAATGACAGTGTTAAATTACTTAACAAAATTTGAAGAAGTTTTTAGCTCATTAAACGAGCAACAAAAATCGGCAGTACAACATATTGAAGGTCCTGTTTTGGTTATTGCGGGGCCAGGTACGGGCAAAACGCAAATTTTAGCCGCACGCATTGCGCGCATTTTATTAGAAACAGATGCCTTGCCAGAAAATATACTGTGCCTTACCTATACAGATGCAGGTGCTGTGGCTATGCGTAAAAGACTATTAGATTTTATTGGACCAGATTCCTACAGAGTGCAAATTTCAACCTTTCATGGTTTTTGTAATAAGGTTATTCAAGAAAACTTGGATGTTTTTGGTTTCAGAAATTTAGATCCTGTGAGCGATTTAGAAACCATTCAACTCATGCGCGATTTGGTAGATGGACTTCCTAAAAACCACCTATTAAAGAGATATACTGGCGATGTGTATTATGAAATTTACCGACTCATTGCCTTGTTTGGCTTAATGAAAAAGGAAGATTGGTCGGCAGATTTTTTGTATGAAAAAGTTGAATTGTATTGCAATGAATTACCTACCCGAGATACTTATATTTACAAGCGTGCAGGTAAAAATAAAGATGGAAGTACTTACGCCAAAGGTGATGTAAAAACGGATGCCTTGAACCAAGAGCTCCATAAAATGGAATTGCTAAAAGCGGCCATAGCCTTGTTTGAACCCTACCAAGAAATATTGTTAAAAAACAACCGCTACGATTTTGCCGACATGATACTTTGGGTGATAAAAGCATTCAAAGAAAATGCCACCCTCCTATCCGATTACCAAGAAAAATACCAATTTATTTTGGTAGATGAGTTTCAAGATACCAGTGGATCGCAAAATGATTTATTGCAATTATTATTGAGTTATTGGGAAGTGCCAAATGTATTTGCTGTTGGCGATGACGACCAAAGTATCTATCGTTTTCAAGGTGCCAACATTGAGAATATTCAAAATTTTATTCAAAAATATGCGGGCCACATTAAGATGGTTAAATTGGAAGACAACTATCGCTCAACCCAAAAAATATTAGATGCCGCAGCTAAGCTCATTCAAGGAAATACTCAAAGAATTTCGAATGAAAAAATACTCTATGCCCGCAATGCTGATATCAAAGATTTAAAGCTTGAACCCAAAGTTGTTGCCTACTTTAATCCTTTGCATGAAAGTACTGCTATTGCAAAGAAAATTGAAGATTTAAGCAAACAAAATATACCCTTAAATGAGATTGCCATTATTTATAGAAATCATCACCAAGCAGATGAAATGGCCAATTATTTGCAATCTAAAAACATAGAAGTAAATACCCGCAAAAGAGTAAATATTTTGCATGAACCTTTGGTTAAAAAAATAATCAAAGTAATGGAATTTTTGAGCGCCGAAACTGAAAAAGCATTCAGTGGTGAACCCTATCTTTTTGAAATTTTACATTTTCAAGAATTCAACATTCCTTCATTGGAAATTGCACGAATGTCTGTTGAAATAGCCAGCAAAAATTTCAATGAACGACAAACGAGTTGGCGCGAAGAATTGAGTAAATTGGCCAAAAAGAAGCAGGAAGATTTATTTGAACAACATACCACTGGCATTGCCTTAAGCAGCTTTAGTGCAACCATAGAAAGTTTAATTATTGGCTGTTTGAACCAAACGCCGCAGGTAACTATCCATCAAATTTTACGAGACTGTGGAATATTAGCAGTTGCCCTCACAGATAAAGAAAGAACTTGGTTCATGGAAATGTTGCGTACCTTCTTTGATTTTATTAAAGAGGAATGCACCAAAACACCCACACACAACCTAAAGAGTTTAACAGAAACAATTTTGTTGATGCAGGCTAATAAAATTCCTTTGGCTGCAGAAAAAATTATTTACAGTGCATCTGGTGTTAATTTCATAACTGCTCATTCCTCTAAGGGTTTGGAGTTTGAATACGTATACATTATTGGTTGTAATAGCAAGCCTTGGGACGATAGCAATAGAAATAGAAGTTATAAATTACCCGATAATCTTTTTGCTATTCAAGGAGATGAAATAGAAGAAGTAAGGCGTTTGTTTTATGTGGCCATGACAAGGGCAAAAACACATTTACAAATGAGTTTTAGTGAACAAGACTTGAACCAAAAAGCGCTTGAACCGAGCCGATTTATTGCCGAAATTACAGAAGACAAAGTCATTCCAATTCACCGCGAATTGGCTTCTAATGAAGACCTCATTACTTTTTCACTTTCGCCACTCAATAAAATAGAGGAAGCTTCCATTCCAGTGGCCATTATCGACAATGCTTTTACAGATAGCTTGCTCGAAAAATATACCTTGAGTGTAACACACTTAAACAGTTATTTAAAATGTCCTGTGTCTTTTTACTTCAATAACTTTATAAAGGTACCTGCGCCAAAAAGTGCAAGTATGACCTTTGGTTCGGCCATACATTATGCCTTGGAACAACTATTTAAGAAAATGAATAGCGATGAAGAAAAACAATTTAGCGGAATAGAACAACTACTGAAAGACTTTAAGTGGTATATGCGCCGCAAGCAAGATAGTTTTACTGAGGCTGAATTTAAGAGAAGGTTAGAATATGGCGAAGAAATTTTACCAAGGTACTACAACGAATATATTCATCAATGGAACAAGGTTACCAGTGTAGAAAGATCTTATAAAAATGTATTGGTTCAAGGCATCCCTCTAAATGGGAAATTGGATAAAATGGAGTTTGATGGAAATTTTGTGAATGTAGTAGATTATAAAACCGGCTCCTATAAAAACGCAAAAACAAAGTTTAACAGGCCTAATCCAGAGGCGGTGGCCAAAGACATGGAGGCTGGCAAAGCACCTAAGTTTGAAGATGAATTTGGAGGTGATTATTGGCGACAAGCGGTATTTTATAAACTCTTAATGGATTACGATGCAACCAAAAAATGGGAGATGAGCAGTAGCGAATTTGATTTTATTGAGCCATTGGTTCAGCCCGGTTTAAAAGGCGCAACGGAATACAAATTTCACAAAGAAAAAATTCAAATTATTCCAGAAGATCTAAAAATAGTAGAAGGCCAAATAAAAACTGTTTATCAAAAAATTGTTCAAAAAGAGTTTACCCAAGGTTGCGGAAAAGAAGATTGCGTTTGGTGTAACTTTACAAAAGATTATTATGCCAACCAAAGCCAACCGTTTGCTGCAGGCGATTGGGGTCAAGGCATGGAAACAGAGGAGGCGTAAATTACTAGGCTAGAAACTCATCAAAATCACGTTCAAGCTCAATAAATAAGTCGTAAAACCTATTGAATTGCTCGCGCAAGGAAATATGAGTTAATAATAATAATTGATTGGGCTGATCCAAACGCTCTAAATGGTTTTCATGCTGCTTAATTTCGTGCCTCAGCTCATCAATTACCTCTCGTTGCCTGATAAACCTGTTTTGAAATTGCTCTACTCTAGCCATGCTAGAAGAATAAGAAAATTGAGGAATAGACTCCTCTAAGCGAGATTGTAATTCTTTAAATTGATGTTTAGTTTGATCCATGATTCGCAACCAGCTGAGATGCTCGGTAAATAGCATGGATTGAGTGGCAGTTTGATTCATAAAAATTTTATTTGAGAAGTAAAAATAAAACAATTATAACAAACTCACTACTTGACATTTATGTTTTTTTTCGTTACTATGTAAATTTATGATTTTCATTTTTTTGAAGTAGCTGCGTAAAATCAGCTAAAAATTGGTGAAGGGCAGCAAAGAAAATCATATTTTTGAGACTCAAAAAAAAACAGCTATGCCATACAGAATTGAACACGACACCATGGGTGAAGTTCAGGTGCCATCAGATAAATATTGGGGCGCACAAACAGAACGTTCTAGAAATAATTTTAAAATTGGTCCAGAGGCAAGCATGCCAAAGGAAATTATTTATGCTTTTGCTTATTTAAAAAAGGCCGCGGCTCATGCCAATAAAGACTTGGGCGTATTAACTGCAGAGAAATGTGATTTAATTAGCATGGCCTGCGACGAAATTTTAACTGGTGCATTAGATGGTGAATTTCCATTGGTTATTTGGCAAACTGGCTCTGGTACCCAAAGCAATATGAACGTAAATGAAGTAGTTGCCTATAGAGCCCATGTATTAACAGGTGGTAAGTTAGCTGATGAAAAAAAAGTATTGCACCCAAATGACGATGTAAATAAATCGCAATCGAGTAACGACACTTACCCAACTGCCATGCACATTGCTACCTATAAAATGGTTGCAGAAATTACCCTACCCGGCATTCAAAAATTAAGAGATACACTTGCCTCAAAGGTTGAAAGTTTTAAGCACATTGTAAAAACAGGTAGAACCCATTTTATGGATGCTACACCCTTAACATTAGGTCAGGAGTTTAGTGCTTATGTGCAGCAATTAGACAATGGCATGCGAGCATTGCGCAATGCGCAAGAAATGGTTGCAGAGCTTGCCCTAGGCGGAACTGCAGTGGGTACTGGATTAAATGCGCCAAAAGGTTACGATGTTTTAGTGGCTAAAAAAATTGCTGATTTTACCGGACTTCCATTTGTAACGGCGCCAAATAAATTTGAAGCATTGGCCGCACATGATGCGATGGTTGAAATAAGTGGCGCATTGAAACGTGTGGCGGTGAGTTTGATGAAGATTGCCAATGATATTCGCATGTTATCATCTGGACCAAGAAGTGGCATTGGAGAAATTGTTATTCCAGATAATGAACCAGGCTCTTCTATTATGCCAGGCAAAGTGAACCCAACGCAACCAGAGGCCATTACTATGGTTGCAGCACAAGTTATGGGTAATGATGTTGCGGTTTCAATTGGTGGAAGCAATGGTCATTTTGAATTGAATGTTTTTAAACCAATGATAGCAGCTAATGTATTGCAAAGCGCCAGGTTAATTGGCGATGCATGTGTATCGTTCAACGACAATTGTGCAATTGGCATAGTTCCTAACAATGAAACTATTAACAAGCATTTGGAAAACTCATTGATGTTGGTAACAGCTTTGAATCCACATATTGGCTATGAAAATGCTGCTAAAATTGCAAAGAAGGCACATAAAGAAAACAAGACTTTAAGAGAAGCTGCAGTTGAATTGGGCTTGCTTACCAGTGAGCAATTCGACCAATGGGTAATACCCGCCAACATGGTTGGGACCTTATAATTTTGGTTTTCACTACAAAGAAACAAAGCAACGATTTTGCCAAGGCTCAAAGGCCCGGAATTGTTTTTATGAGCTAATGGAGGTAATTGGGTTTTGAAATCAACTATGATTAATGATGTTCGACCCCTTCGGGGTCGCATGTTTATAGGTATAATGATGTGCTATAGACATACGACCCCGAAGGGGTCGAATATAAAAACTGATATCAAAAATCCTTGAATGTTATTTCAAAAAGGTATGAATTTTAATTGCTCCTTAGTTCAACGTAATCGTATAAAAAAAACTTTGTGGCAAAGACTTTCGCTGATACTACTGTGATTAAAAAAAAATTGTTATTGTGATGTGTTAAAAGCTAAGCTTTTATTTGGAGCAGGAACCCCATTCCGTGGTGGTTTACCAATTCAATTTTGGGATCTTCTTTAAGGTATTTTCTAAGCCTTGAGATATAAACATCCATGCTTCTACCTGCAAAGTAATCGTCGTTACCCCAAATTTTTTCTAGGAGTACCTCTCTTTTTATGAGTTCCCCAGGCCTATTCATGAGCATCAATAACAAGGCTCCCTCTTTTTTGGTCAACCGTATTTTTTTCTCGTTTAAAATCAATTCAAAATTAATTGGATCAAACCGATAGATGCCAATGGCTTGAATTTCTTTGAGCTCTGACTCATTACTGGTTTTCATGTTACGCCTTAAAAAAACTTGGATACGTAGCGCCAGTTCTTCCATAGAAAAGGGCTTTACCAAATAATCATCTGCACCAGCTCTAAAACCTTGAATTTTATCTTCCTGAAATCCTTTGGCAGTTAAAAAAATAATGGGCACATGCATGTTTATCTTTCTTATTTTTTCCACTAAGGTAAATCCATCCATAACCGGCATCATTACATCGATGAGGCAAATTTGAAACTTGCCTTGAATAAATTTAGATAAGGCAGCTTGGCCATCAATACACAAGGAAACATTATAGCCTTTTTGAGCCAATACTTCTTGAACAACAAAGCCTAAATGCGGATCATCTTCGGCCAACAGAATATTTACTTTATCAAACATGTTTAATTTTGGGTAATTCAACAAAAAATTTACTTCCTATTCCAAAAGCGCTTTCCACTTTTACCTGTCCGCCTTGAGCTTGGGTAATTTGTTTTACATAAAACAAGCCAATTCCAAAACCTTTTACTTGGTGAATATTGCCATAAGGAACCCTAAAAAACCGATCAAAAATTTGCTTTTGGTACTTAGGGGCAATACCTAATCCTTTGTCTTGAACGCACAAAACAAATTTACCATTTAAAACAGAGGAGCTAACTGTTATTTGAATTTTACTTGGACTATATTTAATGGCATTTTCTAACAAATTAGAGCACACTTGCGAAAAATGGAAGGGATCAATCAAGACTTCAATCGTTTCATTGGTTAGATTTAGTGTGAATTGTTCTTCGGTTAAATTATTCAGTAATTGAATTTTTTGGGCACATTCATAAATAAGCGTATTTGGGTTAACCCATTCACTTTTGAGTTTGATACCTTCTTCCAAACCCAAAATCTTCTCGAGTTGAAGCTTCATGCGCACGGCCTCTTCTTTGATAATTTTTGAGAAAATAACAACCTTGTCTTTATGCTCATCTATGTTGGCTTCAATACCATCGGCAGAAATACCTATGGTGGTTAATGGCGTTCTAATTTCATGAGCCATGTTATTGATAAAATCTCTTTGAATCTCTGAAAGCCTCTTTTGCCTGGTGATAACGAAAAAACTATAGGTAAAGAAAATGAGTATGAGCAATACCAATAAGCTTAAATAAATCCACAAACCCAAATCGGAAAAGAGGTCCATTTTAATATTGGGAAAGTAAATAGTGAAATAATTATTATCTAACTTAACAGGTGGAAATTTATATGAATTGGCTGATTCTTCCTTTAAGTTTTCACTGTAATAACCGCCATAAACCAATTGTTTGTTGGAACAATCATAAATACTATAGGCATAAGCTTCGGCAATATGGAACCTATTGAATTCTTGTCGAATAAAATGATCGAGAACAGAAGGATCAATCAAATCATTTACCATTACGGCATAATAGTTTTCGGTAAGTTGGCTTACAGGATTAGGAGGCATGGTACGCGTATTATTGAATTTAAGTACATCTCTCACCACTTCTTGCAGCGCTAAGGTAAGTTGCCTGTTGAACTCTTCTTTCTTCTGGGAATAGGCATTATTCATCCAAATAATTTGGGTAAGCAACACCCCTACAAAAGACAAGGCAGCCAAAACAATAAAAACCCTAAAAGTCCTTCTGGATATCATGCTAACAAAACTATCAACTTAATTGGAGATATTGATAACCTGAATGGTAATTAACTTTTCATTAACAAAAAGTGGCAATCAACCTACAATTTCATAAATTGCCCATGGATGTCGGCATTACAAATTATTATTCAAGGCACTATTACGGGTGCAGTACTCACTTTGTCGTTTGGCGCTGGTTTCTTTGCATTGGTTCAAACCAGCATAACTAGAGGCTATAAAAAAGGCTTGTTAATAGCAAGTGGAGCAATAATTTGCGATTCGCTTTATATATTTATATCCATTTTTGCCACTTCTTTTATCAGCGAAGAATTACCAAAATATGCAGATACTATCAGATTGCTTGCATTGATTGCATTTTTAGGATTAGGAATATACTCTATTTTAAAAAGCGGTAATGTAAAGAGTAACACAGACCAAGCACCAAAACCCAATTACCTCTATATTACTAAAGGAATCATTCTAAATATTTTAAATCCGTTGGTATTGGTAACTTGGTTGGGCATAACCCTATTTTTAGAATCAAATTTAAAATATAGCAGCCTTGATTTATTCATTTTCTTTTTGGCTGTATTGGTAGCAACTTTTGGTTCACAAACCGCTATTTGTTATTTCTCACACAAAATCAAAAATTATTTAAGTCCTGCATTTATTCATAGAATGAATATTACCATCGGCATTCTTTTTATCATTGTGGGTTTGGTTATCTACTTCAATGCAGGCAATGCAGAAGTTGACATGGAACAGGCAAAAGACCTATTAAATTAGTCTTTTTAATGGCTTTAAATGATTAGCCAATAAAGAAACTCCAATTATCTTTCAATTTACTTTTTCCTACCTAAAAATAGGCTCAAAACTGAAGCTGCTAAAACTCCTTAAGAAAGAATTACAAATAAAATTAGGAATGCAAACCTTTAACCCAAAATCTTTCATCCATAAATACGGCTATTATCATTCGGTTTGAACCAAAAGAAAAAGTCTATAAAACAGAAAGGGCAGCACAATGGGCCGCCCTTTCTGTTTTATAAGTTAACAGTTGATTATTGCTTAATCACTTGTTTGTATACCAACTGACCATCTAAATCAACTCTGATAAGGTATGAACCGGCAGCACCAAAATCTTCTAAGCTTTGGTTGTGTTTACCAGCATTCACTCTACCTAAGTCAACAGTTTTGATAGTTCTACCTAACATATCTAAAATAGACACTTTCACCTCAGTAGCATTAGGTAATTCAAAACTCAAATTAGTTGATTGACCAAATGGATTTGGATAAGTAGTTAAATCATATTTAGCAGCAAGTACATCTTGGATACCAACTGAAGAAAGAATTACAACATTTACAGAATCTGTAACCACACAACCGCTTAGGTCCTTGATGGTACATTTAACATTATAAGTGCCTTTCGTTGCGAAAACAAACTCAACATTATTACCAGTTCTTGTTGAACCTGCAGCACCGCCCATTTGCCAAGCATATGACTCAGCATCCGGAATACTTGCAGTTAACAATTTCTTGTTTAAACCAATAGGATAGGTAAGGCTATCAATGGTTTTTACATCGATATCAAATACTGGTGGTAAATTAACTGTAACTGGCACACTAGCGGTATCAGAACAACCATTTGGCGTAGTAACAATTAAAGTAGCAGTGTAGAAAGCATGTGCGGTATAAATATGACTTACGTTACAAATGGTATCAGTTTTGGTATCACCCCAATTCCAATTACATTTAAAGTTACCTTGATCAATAGTGTAAGAAGTGTTTATTACTTTAAACTCGTTGTTCTCACAAACTGAACCACTACCTGAAACTGCAAATTGAGCAACTGGCTTGTAGAAGATCGTTACGTTTTTAGTTATTGAATCGCGGCAACCATTTACTTTATCAACAGCTAATAGATTTACAACATAAGTACCAACTCCACGGTAAGCGTTTGTTGGATTTTGAACAGTAGAAGATTTTAAATCTCCAAAGTTCCAATTGTAATTTACATTGGTTGCACCACCAGCAAATGCCGTAGTATTGTTAAACACGGTAACATCATTTTCACCCACACAAGGATTTACAACATTAAATCCAGTGAATGGTCTATCGTAGATAGTTACAGTTTTTACAGCTGAATCTAAACAGCCAAAAGGTGAGGAAACAACTAAGGTAGCAGTATAAGTTCCACTTACAGGATACTTATAAGTTGGTGATGCACTTAAGCTAGTTTGACCATTACCCCACTTCCAAGAATAACCCATATTGCCAACAGGTATGCTACTTGTATTGGTAATAGGCACATTATTACTTAAACAATGAGGTGCAGTTGTGAAGTTTGCCGTTGGTTTAGCAAACACATAAATACTCTTTGTGGCAATATTGAAACAGCCGCTGGTATTGGTAATTCTTAACCTAACTGAGTAAGTAGTATCAAATTTAGGGAAACTGTATTTAGCAACTTCTCTTGTTTGTGTGCTAGTATTAGGCATAGTCCATAAGAATACTGAACCTGCTGGCTGTGTTGTTGGTGTAAATACAGTTGAGTCATTTGCGCAAGGTGTATTGGTAGCAAAATCAACCGAAGGAGCTGGTAGTATGTTCAATACTTCAGTTTTTTCAGAACTATTACCATACCTATCGGTAAGGATAAACTTAACAGTAAAAGGACCGCTAGCATCATAAACTTTAGTTGGATTTTCAACAAAGGCAAACGTACCATCTCCAAAAACCCAAGTATAGGTGAATGGGAAGTTATTAGCTGGTTTGGTTGAAATACTTGCATTGAAGTTGATGTTGTTCTTAGCACATAAGTTTGTTGATGGAGGCGTAAAATTAAAGTTAGCAGTTGGCGGCGTAGAAATTCTCAATTGTCTGCTAAATAAACTATCACAACTTGAAGCATTAATTCTGATAGTGTAATTAAATACAATATTACTATCTAACATAGAGGCAGGGGCAGTTAACCTAATGGTACCTGGTCCTGAACCTGAAGGTGGTGTAAATGTATAATTAGTGAAAGGCACTTTGCCACCAGCAGAGAACACCTGAATGCTAGGTATGCTCCACAATGAACCGTAGTTAGCATTTGTATAGAATGCAGGTGGAACAAATTGGTAAGTTATTATACCTCCAACTGTGGTTCCATCAGGATTGTTGGCATCACCAGCATTGTAAGAACCATTAAATGGTGTGCCTGCAGTAATAAATGGCCCGTTAAAGTACCTGTTAATGATAGCGGTAATGGTATCTGGCATAACGTTACTACAAGTAACAAAGCCACCACCAAAACCAGTATTAATGGCTTGTGAACCTGCATTAGAAGCCTCTACAAAATAGCGCATGGTATCAACTACCTGTGGTAAGAAACCAAGTTCCATATTAACTCCTTCGCCCACCTTGGTTGCAAGAGTTTGACCATTAACCATATTCACTGCGCGGTATGAATACCTTACATCTGAATTGGTAATATTTATTTTAATAGAATCCCTTAAACATTGGTTAAATAATTTAGGAGAAATTGGCTGATTTTGAACATCATCAAAAATCATGATGTCATCAATCTGAATGTTTTGGCCAGCACCTGTACCGTATGCCTCCAAAGCAATTCTTAATCCACTTGTTTTGTATGCAGCTAAACAAACCTCCACCATTCTGTATCCTGGTAAAGCAAAATCACTATTTACACGCTCAACAGCTCTCAATGAATTTGACCAAATATTACCACCGAATGAAACTTTCACTTGAACAGAATCGCGTTTGGCAGGAAGGTCACTATTTTGAGAAATATAAAAACGAATGGTAGGGCTAGTTAAGTTACTAAAATCCAAACAAGGCGAAACCAATCTTGCAGATGAGCCCGCTAAAGGCATAGTTGAAGAGCGGAAGATCACTGATCTAACTCCACTTCTAGCACCTTGCGAAGGATTAATACTTGAGCCTAAAGTACCAATTTCCCAGTTTGCGCCATTCGTTAATGACTGACTAGTCCATGCTGGATTATTTACTCCTTCAAAACCGTTTGTATAAGGGAAGCTAGTTAAACCTGTGCTCAAAGTATCCCATATCTTGTTAGCTGGGTATGAACCAACATTTGCAGGTGTATTGTAATCAATGGCGGAAACTCTAAATTCAATTAATGTTCCACTTGGTTGTGCGGGTAGAACGTATCTACGGGCAGTACCAGCTGAAATACTAGATTGAACAGAATTAACTGCTCCGCCATTTAACTTGTAGTATAATGAATCACCTATTAATTGTTTGTCATAAATATTAAAATTCAAAATAATTGGTCCAGACTGACAACCGGTAGGATCAGTTAAATTAAAAATTCTTGGTGCAATATTATCTTGGTATGTACCAGTAAATTCATGCGCTCCCAAGTTAGGTTGAAATGAGTTTCTAGGATTTCCATTTATATCTAAATTAATTCCAAATACTGGTATACCTGCTTGGTAAATATTTGAACTGGTTGAATTAGGAATAAACAAATTATTATCATTGGTAAATGGAGAAGCAGAGGTAATTGAAAGTGTATCAGTTAAAGTAAATGATAAAATCTCAAACCATTGGTTATACCTAACTGGCGTAACGCTAACATTACTTCCTAAATTAGCTGCAACAGTTGCAGTAGATGATGAAGTAAAATAGTTGTTATAATTACTATAAAAGAATGGATTAACAGATCCACCAATTGCAACACCATAATTAGATGTATTCGCTCCTAACCCATCCAAACGATTTTGGAAAATATTGTTTTGTGAAACAACTCCAGAACGAATAAATGAAGGAATACCCAAACAAGCACTAATACCATTGAAAGCAGATAATGAACTTCCTTGACCTAAATTAATCGAATTATAATACAATGAAACACCAACATAGGTATTACCTGATCCAATATTAGCTGTAGCATTGAAATAGATACCAAATGGATTTAAACCAAAACCAGTACCTGTAGCTGCTGTTCCGAATGAACTGATTCCAGAAATCATGTTATTTGAAATGATGATATTTCTATTCACATTATTGGCATCAGCACCAAAGTTTAGGTAAATACCATAAGCACCACCAGCATTTAAAGCAGTGATGTTTTTTATAATGTTACCATTAATTGTTACAGAACTGCTAAGAACTGGCGCGGTAACTGGTGTAGAAGCTAACTCAATTCCTCTAGGGTTGGTACTATTACTGATTGAATTCTTTACAGTATTACCAGAGATGATTAATCCATTTTGTGATTGAGCAAATATACCTGCTGCATTTGCAACACCTCCAAAATAATTGGTATTTTGTGCACCACCTGGTGCGATATCTCCTCCAATAATATTCCCTGAGATATTGTTTCCTTGATCCATATTGGCCACAACACCATCACCTCTTAAGTATACTCCATATTGAACACCTCCGATAAAATTACCCTGAATAAGGTTATTTCCATTTTGACCAACAATTGAATTCGATGGGGTAATTAATCCGCCCATATAAACACCCGCAAATGTTAGAGCATTTGCTGTTGTTGAAATACCAATTAAATTACAATTTCTAACGCTATTATTAGTTGTAAATGGAAGTGTTGCCACTATTGGTGCCACGCCACTTACAAAATCAACAACCTTATTAGTGTTTGTATTGAATGCAGCCGGTAATAACAATGTCAATGATCTATTTGTACCTCCATCGATTGAGAAGTTTTTACATCCTGAAAAACGGAACAAACTTTGATTAGCGGCAATTAGTGGATTAACAATTGAAGTTATACGAATAGTATCTGTTCTTCCGCTAGCAAGAGTAAGCAAAACTGGTCTAGTTGGCGCTTGACGAGGGTAATCTAATACCGTAATTGGTCCCATGAATGTATCAGATTCACCAACATAACCAGCAGCAATTTCCAAACGAATTGTTCTGAAACCACCGAAACTTGGATCATCTACACCTTGTGAGTTTAAATAATCAACTGCATTACGAACTGTTTTAAATGAACCAACTGCAGGATTAGTAGGTGTTGGAGGTGCATCCACACCATTAATTGGATAAGTTACATTTCCTTGAAGTGCAGGGTAAGACAAACCTACCTCTGCAGCACCTACCCAACGAGTGCTGGTTGTAGAACCACCACTACATTGAAAACGAGGATTGCCATATATATCAGAACAAATACCAGATACAATATTAGCACCTCCTGGTACCAAACCTCCGTACAATAAATTTACATCAGGTGTAGTATCAGTTTTAAATGTATTTACCCAATTGAATGAACTACCATCCATACCTGCTAAAAGAACTGTTGGCGCAGTGAAGCTTCTCCAATCATTGATATTAGCTCGGTTGATGGTTCCATTGGTAGTTCCAGCCACAAAATTGTTTCCATTTCCAGTAGCAAAGTAATTATTGTTATTAGAAGGGAATGGCAAAACTGTTGCAGCGGTGAATGGTGTAGCATTGTGCCCAATTAAAACAGCATAACGATTACCAGTACCTACAGATCTATTAATTCTATTTCCAAAAATATTGTTATCAATTTCTACACCACCTTGAATATTTGCTCCCAGGTATAATGCGGATGATCCACTTCCACTTGCTCCTAAACCAGTACCATTAAGATTGATTGTATTATGGGCAATGGCGATACCAACATTTGAATTTACTGCAGCAGCATCAATGCTGATACCTGCTGGGTTTAAATTACTAAAGTTTAATCCAGTACCGTTTCCTAAAATTCTACCAACAAAATTATTGATCAAAGAAATCCCTCTTGAGCCAGCAGTTGCAGATAAATTAATTCTAATTCCCAAACAATTGGTTCCATTTAAAGTAACCAAATTATAAACGAAATTTCTCGTTACGCTGATTCCTGAAAAAGGTGTTGAACCAGTTTCATCTAAAAAGATTCCAATGAAGCCATTAGAAGCAGCTGTTGTACTAACGCAGTTTCTAACCACATTGCTATCTAATTCAGAAGCTGTCATTCCCCTTAATAATATACCTGCTTGGTTGGTAGCACCACCAATAAATGTAGTGTTTTGGGCTCCGCCTGCAGCAATACTACCTCCAATAATATTACTTCTGAATACGGCGTTTGTAGAAGGTGTTGCTCCAAAGAAAACAATACCACTTCTAACAGACGAAATTTCATTACCAATTAAACTAATATTATTTAATCCTGGTTTAAGTGCAACCGCTGGCGTACCAAAAATATTAAAATTACCTGCATAAATACCCATACCGGTATTTGGCGCAGCAGTGTTGCTATTACCTATAAGCTTACAGTTTCTGATGGTAATATTATTTCCAGCTGTATCAACAGGTGTAAAACTAATAATCCTTGTGTTTACATTTATAGCATTTGAAGGCATAGCAAAAGTTAATCCTTTATCATTACCTCCATCAAATTTCACCCAATTTGCTCCCATGAATCTCAGGATTGAAAGATTATTCATCGAAGCGTTATTGGGAACACTTACTGTGGTAGAAAAATTAGCCGCAGTTCTGAATATTACAGGTCTGCCTAAATTTGAATTTGGATAATCAATCAAAGCTGGGATATGAGCAGTCTCTCCGTTATAACCAGGTTGCAATTCCAACACAATATCTCCTGAGCCACCAACACCATAATGATTTAAATGATCAACAGCTTCTGCAATGGTTGCAAAGCTTCCGTTTAAATTCAGTAAAGTTGGCCTTTGGGTAAATCCATTAACTGGAAATACTCTTGGTCCAGCAATAGCGGTAGGACTATTTACAGAATCTCCAGCCCATAAATGACATCCTATTGAACTAAATCTGCCCATATTATTTCTAGGTGTTCCAAACATATCTGTATTCACCTTGAACCTAATTGAGTCGAAAATACTTTGATAGAAATTAAAGAATAATGGCAAACTAGCTGCTTTATTGAATGTCCAATGGTTTACACCAGCGTTCACAGTTAAAACTGAGTCATTTTTAAAAGGAGGAATGGTAGAATAGGAAGTTGTATCTGACCTAGAATACATAGTAAATCCTTTTAAGGATGACAAATCCCTGCCTAAAAATCTTGCTGTAAATGCATTTCCACCATCAAATGTGGTGGTATAATAATTATTGAAACTACTAAATCTAAATGGGGATACCGTAGATAATGTTAATACGTTATAAACTGTATAGCCAGTAACATTTGAAGTTGGCCTACCCATGCTATTTGCAAATGAATTATTCATCATGATGATACCACCATTAGTGGCAGAACCAGTTGCAAAACAGGCAGAGAAAGAATTTGCTGGTAAAGTAGATCCAGTTAAATTTACTGAATTGTAAAATACCTCTAAACCAACATTGGTTGAATTGTCTTCCACCAAAATACCAATTGGATAGGCAAAACCAGTTAAAACTGCTTGCGCATTTAAAGCAGATAATTTAGAAATGGCGTTATTGGCAACCAATAATCTTAAATGCTGCCCATGTGCTCCTAAATTAATTCTAATACCTGCAACTCCACCGCTGGTTGTTGCATTAATATTAAATATGGTATTGTTTGTAACTTGAATATTCGAGTCAAGTGAAAAACCTGCAACGCCACCTTCATTGGTTAGAAAAATGCCTTTAAAGTTTGCAGAAGTACTCACGGTATTCATAATGGTGTTACCAGATACAGATACATTGGCAACAGCATTTAAATAAATACCTGTACCGTTTGAACCTCCGATAAATGCAGTGTTTGCTGAATTGATTGGATTAACATAATCACCAATAGTATTGTTATTGATATTGATAGATTTATTCTGAAGGTTTTGAAGATTGGCCAATCCTCTAAAATAAATACCATTTTGAACAGCAATTACATAATTATTGATGATATCAATATTTTGATTTTGACCAAGAGCGGTTGCACTACCAGCTCCAACTCCTCCAAAATAAATACCAGCAAAAGTATTTGGAAAAGAAGCATTTGAATTACCAATTATATTACAATTTCTAACGCCAATAGATTGAACACGATTTCCTGAAGTAGGCATAATATCAATAACCCTAGATGTGGCTTGCGTGGCAGAAGCTGGCATGCTAAAAGTTAGGTTTCTTTGTGTACCTGTTGCAGCACCATCTATGCCAGCAAACCAAGCGCCATTAAACCTTACCAAGGATTGGTTCGCACCAATTAATGCAGTTGTTGTAATGTTAAAATTTTGGCCAACAGCGGGCTTAATTATAATAGGACTATTTGCATTCCAATACATATTTGGCCATCCTCCAGCTCCAGTAGCCTGACCAATATTAATAATATTTGGTTCAACTGGATTGTATCCAGCAGCTAATAAAAACACTACTGGACCAGTAGTTGATTGAACTGAATTCATACCAAATTGATTTAGGTATGAAATAGCACCATAAGCGGGGCCTATTGTTGAACCTGTAAGGTTGGCAAAAGTGTCAACTGGCGCAACCAAATCATTACTCCCATTTACAATGTAAGTAGTATTCGTGTTCAAACCTTGGGCTCTCAATTGAGAGGTGCTAAGTAAGCCAAATAGACTTAATACTAAGAGAGCGCGTAAAACATTGAATTTGTAATTGTATTTCATGTGTTTCTAAATTGTTTCTAACTTTAAAAATCAATAATAATAAATCTTAGCAATCAAACAAAGTATTTTTTTAAAAAAACCTAGTTTAATGTGCTTTAATCGTGAAAACCAAATTTAATTAAAAAGAAATTAAAAGCAAAATTAATCTTAGCAATAATTCAAAATAATTTCTTAAAAAATCAATTATTGAATATAAATGCGTTTAGGACGCTTGGTTTCATACCATTTAAAGCCCTTTAATCTCAGTTGCTCAATGGGCAATTCATCTAGTGGATAAAGCGTGGCATCAGGGTCAGTAATATAATTAGCCTTATACATTTTACCTTTTCTAAATTCATAATTCATGATACTGCAATCAATCATATTGATACCAATGTAATTCACACTGTCTTCTTTTGCATAAAAAATACTTTGCGCGTTCCCAAATACCTTTACCTCTTTTAAATTGCTGCTGTCTAAGGTTCCTTTCATATTGCGTCCTTTAACTTGGTTGTAGTGGGCTCCTTTTTCCTTACTAATGATCATGGCATCTGAGAGTAAATCAAAAGAATCCATGCTATTATTGTTAATATAAAATTGTATGGTATCAGAAAAAATTTGATTCAGTCCGCTCCACATAATTGGCTTATGAAACATCCGCATAACCGAATCATCCCTATCATAAACCAAACTATCACAAATGGCTTGCAAATCAGATTTAAATATTTTTACTTGATGGAAGGCCTTTAATAATTGCTTTTGCTTTTTAAATCGTTCCGAAACCAATAATGTATCTGCATACAAAAAAATGGTATCATTTTTATCCATCACCTTTGCTGCATAACTGTTACCATTAACAAAAGTAATCTTGGTTTTACCATTACTTACTCCAGAAGCCCCATATAAATGAATGTTCTGAACCGAATCAAATACATGAATACGCCTATATGCTTTACCTAATTGATTTTTACGGTCGTAATACAAGCTATCTGCTTTAAGCATTTTCTTATCTGTAAAAATCACCGCATTTTTACTAAATTGTGATTGGTCGCTCTGTGTATTGTACCATCCGTTCTCACAATATATTTGATCGGTGGCACTTTTTATTTTAGTAGGCCCAAAGAAGTAGGAAGTTTTGCTAAAGGTATTATAGAGCAAGGTATCGCTTGTCATCACATATTCAGGGTTCGTTAAAACCACTTTATTCTTAAAGAAGAATTCATTACGCCTAGCATAAAAATATCCAATAATGCTAATTAAATTATTTTCCTTACTTATAATATTACCTCCAGTTGCATAATACCCATATTGATTAGTTAGGTCGTAATCCAATTGCTCGGTGGTTAAAGTCATGTTTTTATCCATTAGCTGAACCTTACCTTTTATCAAAGCTTTTTTACTATTGCCTTCATACAATAAATAATTACCAGTTATGGTTACACTGTCATTGTGGTTGATCCTAACATTTGAATAGGCCTCCACCAAATTATCTTTTTCATAAATGAGCGCACTGTCACAAAACATTAAAGTATTTTGTTGTTTCAATCTCACATTGCCAATTAATTTGCTAACATTATTATCTCCAGCTTTTAAATACTCAAAGTTATTGGCGCCCAAAATCTCCACATTATTTTTGGTTTGACCCAAAACTAATTTGCTACAAATGACTATACTGAATAGTAAAAATGATTTTCCTAATATTTTTAGCATGATTTGTGCCAAAACTAAATATTTTTGATGGGTAAAATGAATCTTTTCAAAGAATTTCAAAATTTCGTTCAAAAAGAATCTTTGTTCAAACCAGAACACAAGGTATTGTTGGCCCTAAGCGGTGGTATAGATTCCATGGTATTGCTTTCCTTACTAAAACATTTTAATTATTCTTTCGAAGTGGCTCATGCTAACTTTCAACTCAGAGAAGAGGAAAGCACCGCCGATGCACAATTTATCTTGCAATATTGCAAAGAACATGCCATTAATATTCACATTAAAACCTTTGAAACCAATACCTATGCCCAATCTGCAGGTATAGGAACACAAGAAGCTGCAAGAATATTAAGGTACAATTGGTTTGAAGAATTAAGAATTAGTTTCTCCTTTGATGCTATTTTAACGGCACACCATGCCAACGACCAAGCAGAAACCATTGTATTTCATTTAATGAGGGGAGCCGGATCTAAAGGTCTTTCTGGCATTATGGCAAAAAACAATTACCTCGTCCGTCCGCTTCTTTTTGCCCTAAAGCAAGATATCCTCAACCATGCCTCGGAATTTTTTATTCCTTACCGAACAGATTCTAGTAACCACAAAGAAAAATACGCTCGTAATTTTATCAGACATCAAATTATGCCTAAAATGACGCAGATTCAACCTGCGACTGTTCAAAACATCATCCATTCAGGTAAAATAATGGAGGGCACTGCCTATTATTTTCAACTTCAAATGGAAATCCTTAAAAAGGAGTTATTGGTTCAAACCAAAAATGAGACCATTATCTCCCTAGAAAGCCTAATTATTAAACCCCATGCAAATATGGTGCTTTTTGAACTTCTAAAGCCTTGGGGATTCAATTTCACGCAATGTAATGAAATCATTCAATCCTATTTAAATGGAAATACAGGTGCTACTTTTGAAATAGGCAGTTATTTGGCATACCTCAACAGGGCACAATTAATCATAGGCGAATCTGATAACCCGTTTTCTTCATTTCTAATCCAATCATTGCCATTTGAGTTTGATGCTTTTCATCATTCGTTCTATTTTAGTGATTCTAATTTTACTGGCTTTTCAGAAAATACTTTTTGGCTAGATCTCGATTTAATCAAATTCCCTATTCAACTCAGATCAATTGTTTCTGGAGATAAGTTTAAACCTCTTGGCTTAAATAATTTTCAAAAAGTATCTGATTATTTAATCAACCAAAAAGTAAGTTTACCTCAAAAAAAGAGAGTAATTGTTGTACATAACTCGGATGAAATTTATGCATTATTACCATTACAAGTTTCAAATGATTTCAAAGTAACCAATAACACAAAGAGATTCTTGAAAATTGAACAAAAAAAAGAGGATAATGTTTAATTATCCTCTTTTTTATTAGTCAATTATGTTACACCTAATTCACCTGCAATTTCTTGCTGTAAACTTGGTCGCCGGTTTGTACTCTTAAGAAGTAAATACCTTTTGCTTGTTTGGTTAAATCTAACTCTTGAACCTGAAGATCATTTGCCTTAATGGTTTTATGCATTAACTCTTTACCCATAATATCCATTACCACTACCTTCACATCCTCCGCTTGAATATCTGCCAAACGCATATTCACCAATCCATTACTAGGATTTGGATAAACACTCATTAATCTGTCTATATTCATTAAATCGCTAACACCTGCTGGGCCTTCTGGTAATACCTTAATTATTCTTACATATTCATCAGATTCATTGCCCGATAAATCTCTTACTTTATATCTCACACTGTATAAGCCTGGTGCATTACCAAAATATTTGCCTACTACATTTTTAGGTAAACTATTTGTTATTACTAAGAATGGTCGCATTTGTGCATCTGTATTGTAATTGTCTTCCAAGGATACAGGTGCATCTACATATACTTGCCATCTTGGCAAATTCACATCATTGATTCCGTTCAAGTTCACTCTTGGTTTAGTGGTATCTACAACCTTTACAACACGCATTACCGAATCTTTGTTACCCGATGGATCGGTTGCGATATACCACAAAGTATACTCGCCCAATACATTTGTATTGACTGTTCCTTTTCTTGTGATTACAACTGTTGATGCTGGCCAATAGTTATCTGTTGCCGTTGCAAATGGATCTACAAATGATGTTTTTACTTCCCATGTCATTGGGTTTACGCCATTCAAAATAACTGAT